>JAYTIE010000233.1:0-8319 GCA_043732015.1 Elusimicrobiota bacterium
CCCGCGCGCCGACGTCGTGTGCGATAAATATCTCGGCGACGATTCTGAACGCATGAACCCGCTGGTAAGTGCGGGCTCAAGAGCGCTCGTGGTCGGCGACATCGAAAACCTGCCTTTCTCTGACAAGTCCTTTGATTTCGTCTTCTGCTCCCACGTCCTCGAACACACGGACGACCCAGCGCGCGCGATTTCGGAACTGACCCGTATCGCCCGGCGTGGTTACGTGGAAGTGCCCTCCGAATACTGTGAAGCCGGATCCCGCAGCTTTTCAGCGCACCTCTGGACCGTTCGCCGGGACGCCGATGGAACGCTGGTGTTCCAGGAGAAGGCCGGCCCAGTTGTAAATCCCGTTGTGGACCGCGTCTATCACGAACAACTGGGAGATCACGGCGCGAAGGATCCATCGTATGCGGCGTTCTACTGGAAGAACCACGCGTCACTCTTCAATATCTGCGTCGAGTGGACCGGCAGCATTCCGCACCGCGTCGAGCGGCTGCAAGGCTCGCGGCCAAAAGGCTTTCTGCGGGGAACGGTTGAGGATATCGAGACCATCCGGAAAGCGCTGGACCGTGCCGCCGGCGCGCCCCGGTCGGGCCTCCGCAATTTTCTGAAAAGCCGGATCACCTCATTCTTTACCGACATCCGCGTGAAAGAGAAGCTAAGCGAATTCGTCTGTTGCCCCGTCTGTCAGGGAAAGCTCTCGGCCATTACTGCTGACAGCCTGCGGTGCGATGGTTGCCGCACGCTATACCCGGTGGTGCATGGAGTCCCTGTTCTCCTGCGGGAACACGGCGCGGGCGGCCGCTAGCCGGTGCTGCACGACCGGTTCAAGTTCAATCTCCGGTTTAAAACGGTCGGAGAAGTTTTCTCGCGCATCTGCGCGCTCCTGCTGTACGCCGCAGGCGCCCGTCTCCTGGGCGCGGAAGGGTTCGGCGTCTTTTCTCTCGCATTCTCTTACGCGATGCTTTCCGCGGTGCTCATCGATTCCGGTCTCTTCAGCATTGTCACCCGGATGTTGGCGCGAGACAAATCGAACGCGCCGGAATTGATCCGGACGGTAACGACCTACAAGTTCATCGTTTCGCCGTTCGCGGTGCTGCTGATTTACCTCGTTGTCCGGCACCTCGATCCTGGTGGGCAGACCGCCCCGCTGATCTTTGTCACGGGTCTTGTCGCTGTCGCCACCGCGCTGACGGATCATCTCTCCTCAATTCTCTCTGGACTCGAGAGAATGGACATCGAAGCCTGGGTCAAGAGCACGAACAAGCTGGCGTCCGTTATTTTCGCGGTTCTCCTGTTTCGAATCGACCGGTCGGTTCACGGATTCACTCTGGGGATGGCCCTGGGCCTTTTCTTGAGTCTCGCCTGCGGCTTCTGGTGGGTTCATCGGAATCTCGTTCCGCTTCGCTTCGAAATCGATCGCGTTATTCTCAAAAAGGTTCTTCGCGTGGGCCTCCCGATTTTTCTCGCGACGATTCTCGTTACCTTTTACACGAACCAGGACCGCTACCTGCTTTCCTTCCTGCATTTCTCGGACCGTGACATCGGAATCTACTCCGCGGCCGCAAAGCTCGTAGACGCCCTTCGTCCCTTGCCTGTTCTTTTGATGGGCGCGGTTTATCCGATCCTGTCTGAAGCGTCGGTGAAGGACCGGGTTTTGTTCGAGAAGATTTCAGGCGCTCTCGTTAAGTATTCCGTTCTCGCACTGTTCCCGTTTGCGTTTGGCGTCACCGTGTTCTCGCGACTCGTCGTTCGTATAGTGTTCGGACCTGAGTTCGTCCAGTCGGGCCCCATTCTTCAGGTCGCGATCTGGGCCTTCGTCGGAATTTTTCTGAATCATCTCTTCTTCGTTTTTCTTCTGTCGACTGACCGTCAGCGTCGCTTCTTCCAGAGCGCCCTGGTTCTCACGCTGGCGAACGGCCTTCTGTGCTTCCTCTTTTTCCAGTGGTTCGGCCCGATTGGTGGAGGCTGGGCGCTGGTCGGCGGAGAAATCGCCCTTTTCCTGTTCAACATGACCGACCGTCAGAATGGCTGGTTGCGCCGTGGCATCGGTCCGCTGTTCCTTCGCCCCGCTCTGCTGGCGGGTCTTTCGGTTGGTATTTACGTGTTCCTTCGCATCTGGATGCCGGATCCCGTTGCCTGGCTCCTCGCCATCGGTGTCTACGGTTTCATGATCTGGCGTCTCAAGATGGTGGATGTCGCTCTTGTCCGGAAATTCGTGGTATGAGTGGCGCGATTTCCGTGGTGGTCGTGTCATTCAACACGAAGTCTGAGCTACGCGGCTGCATTAACGCGTATCTGCTGCAGCTGCTCCCGGGCGACGATCTGATCGTTGTGGACAACAACTCCACCGACGGCACGGTCGAGATGTTGAGGGCGGAATATCCCGGCGTCCGCGTCATCGCGCACCCTACGAATGCCGGATTCGGACATGCCTGTAACGCCGGTTACGCCGCGACGAAGGGCCAGTTCGTACTGTTCTCCAATGGCGACATCTGCGTCGGTCCCGATTTCCTGAATCGAATCCGCGAACGCATGGAGGCACTCCCTCATGTCGGCATACTAAGCCCGGAACTTCGCGGTCCTGACGAGCGCCTGATCCAGATGACCGTTTCCTGGCGGCTGACGTTCTGGGGGGAGTTCCTCCTTGGATTCCTGTCTCCGAAAAACATGGAGAAGAGCGGCCTGGTCCGGCGGGTGGTGGCGTTTCTGCAGCGGAAGGAGCGTTCGGTTGGACTTCTCGCGGGCGCGTGCATGCTTGTGCGCCGCGACATGCTGGACACGCTGCGGGGATTCGATGAGGATTTTGAACTCTATTTCGAAGATGCCGATCTCTGCGTTCGTTGCCGCGCCGCCGGCTATCAAGTTTTCTTTACACCCTCCATCCGCGTTTTCCATGCGCTGGGACAGTCGGGAAAATCCGCGCGCCGGAAGATTGAGCTGATCTACCGACAAAGCCAGATTCACTATTACCGGAAGCACAACAGCATGTTCCAGCGCTGGCTTCTGAAGATCTATCTCGCGCTGAAATTTTATGTGGTTCGTCAATGCTGGCGGGATCGTATTTTTCTCGTCTGGTTCACACGGATTCTTTTGGAACGACCGAGGCGCCTCCGTTTGGTGGACGAAGCATGAAGATCGGATTGGACGCGCGCATGATCAACAATTCCGGAATTGGCGTTTCGATTCGGGGTCTTCTGGATCACTGGACGCCCGTTCAGCGGGGCGCGGTAACTCTATTCTCTCCACCCGAATTCGAGAATCCCTATGGAATACGCGCGGTGCCTTCTCCGGAATCCGTTTATGGTCTTTCCCAGCACTGGACTCATGCCCGGCGGGTGGAGGCCGAGAAGCTCGATCTCTTTCACATGCCGCATTTTGATATTCCCTATTTCTACCGTGGGCTACTCGTCGCCACAGTTCATGACCTGATCCACGTACTCTATCCGGAACACTCGACCAAACCGTTCTCACGTGCTTACGCGAAATTCCAGATTGGCCAGGTCGTAAAGCGCGCGGCGCGGATCATCTGCGTATCCGAGAACACGAAGAACGATCTGGAGAAATATTTCCCTGGCGCGGCGCGCAAGGCCACCGTTCTGTATCCGGCCGCGGGTCCGCATTTTCGTCCTCAGACGAACGAGGAGATGGCACCGGTGCTGGCTCGACATGGACTCACGCCGGGTTACCTGTTGTATGTGGGGAACCTGCGGGGAAACAAAAACACACCGCGCCTTCTGGCGGCCTTTGCGCAAGCCAGGCTCAAGACGAAGGATCTTCCTCCGCTCGTGCTAGTGGGACACAACACATACCGACAGTACGACGCGGGTTGGCCCCACGGGGTGCGTTATGTCGGCACCGTCCCGGTGGGAGATCTCCCAGCGCTTTATTCCGGCGCGTCCATGTTCGTTTTCCCGTCCATCTACGAGGGTTTTGGTATTCCTCCCCTGGAAGCCATGGCCTGCGGCACACCGGTGATCTCCTCGAACGCCGCCTCGCTGCCGGAAGTCTGCGGGGCGGCCGCTGTCTACATCGATCCGCTGTCGGAGCGTTCCCTGGCGGACGCAATTTCGGATCTTTGGGCCTCACCGTCACGCCGCGCCGGCCTGCGGGAGCGAGGTTTAGAGCGCGCGCAGCGCTTCAACTGGGAGACCTTCGCGCAGGGAACCTGGAAAGTTTATGAAGAAGCGCTCGGTGGCCGTCCATGAAGGTCGCGTTGACCCACGACTGGCTGACCGGCATGCGTGGCGGCGAATATGTGCTCGAAGCCATCATCGAAATGTTTCCGAACGCGGATCTCTTCACGCTCATCTCGATTCCCGGAAAAGTGTCGCCTGCTATTTCCGCTTTGAACACTCACGTGAGCTGGCTTCAGAAGTTGCCCCTCGCAAAATCGAAATACCGGAGTTACCTGCCGCTCATGCCCGCCGCGATGGAAAGTCTGGACCTGTCGGGGCATGACCTCGTGGTCTCTTCGTCTCATTGTGTCGCCAAGGGCGTGCGAAAACCGGCCGGTACGGTCCACGTGAGCTATATCCATGCGCCTATGCGCTACATGTGGGACCGGTTCGATCAATATTTCGGGCCGGGACAGGCGTCCCTTCCAGTCCGACTCGCAGCCCGTGCTTTCCGCACGCGATTGCAGACGTGGGACCGTTCAGTCAGCGGAGCTGAACGCATCGACGCGCTGGTGGGGAACAGCCGGTTCATCGCCGACAAGATCCGGGACGCCTATGGCCGGAGGGCCAGCGTGGTGTATCCGTTCGCCGATCTCAGCCGGTTCACACTCCCACGCGAACCGGGCAGCGCGTACCTGATTGTCGGCGCGTTCGCGCCCTACAAGCGGGTGGACCTGGCCATCGAAGCTTTCAACCGGATGAAGCTGCCACTCTGGATTGTGGGCTCCGGCCAGGATGAGGAAAAGCTCCGCTGTCTGGCGGGACCGACGGTACGTTTTCTCGGATCCCTTTCGAACGATGAGATCGCCCGTCTCTACGCGGTCGCCCGGGCTTTCGTGTTTCCCGCGGAAGAAGATTTTGGAATCACGCCCCTGGAAGCGATGGCCTCCGGAACGCCTGTTATCGCCTATGGGTCCGGCGGCGCGATGGAAACCGTCACGGGGGAAACGGGCGTCTTTTTCAGGCCTCAAACAGTGGAGGCGATCATGGAAGCGGTTGGTACGGTGGAGAATGCCTCGGTCAGGATCGATCCGGACGCATGCCGGCAGCGCGCCGCCGAGTTTTCAAAAGACCGTTTCAAACGCGAGTTGGGCCAGGTCATTCGCCTGGCCTGGACCGCGGCCGGAAAGCCTCTTTCCAGCCTTGAGTCTGTGATGCGCTGACGCGCTGAACGGTTCGACAACTCCAGCTCCATTTGGTAGACAATCCTCCCATTCAAATCAATCTCCTTCAATGATTCCCTACGATACTGGTATCGCCGGCTGGAAAGACGTCCGCCGCATAATTCTGCGCTTGTTCGTCATGATCGGCGACGCGGTCGCCGTGACTATTGCCTACAGCCTGGCGTACGCGTTTCGTTTCTATTTCGAACCCTTTACCGCCGCCTTCCCGATCCTGAAAGGACTCCCGGGTGCCCTGATCTATCTCAAGACCGCACCGGTCGTTCTATTCATGTGGATCATCGCCCTCTCGTGGGGCAATTGCTACCACCGGATCACCCTGTCTGCGCTAGATGAGCTGATCCGCATTTTCCGCGTCAGCATTGCCGGGATGGTCCTTGCCATGTCGGCCATGTTCCTGTACCGGGACAGTTCATACTCTCGGCTTGTTTTCGTTTTTGGCGGCGCGTTCGGTTTCCTGGTCGTTTACGGCTACCGCCAGGCGATCAAGATGGGATATCTTGCCTGGATCCAGCGCCAACGGCGGGCTCACCGGGTCCTGGTCATTGGCGAGGGCTATTTGACCCTGTCGCTTAAACGCATTCTGAAACGGCAGGGAGACCGGGCCGTGATGATTCAACGTTCTTTTGAGCTGGCGAAAGCGAAACGCTCCATCGATCGCTCCCGCATTTCGGAAGTCCTGATGGCGGACGCAAAAATCAGTCATGCCGACGCCGTCGCTCTCGCAACCTTTTGCGAAGAAAGGGGGCTCTCCTTCCGGCTGATACCGGACATTCTCGAAATCCGCATGGGCGAGGTCCTGATCGACGAATCCCTCGGGCTTCCGACCTTCCAGATCCGTCCCGTCTCGCTCCAGGGGACCTCGTTTCTGACCAAGCGTCTCATGGACGTGGTGCTCTCCACACTCCTGATCGGGCTCTTCTTTTTCCCTCTGCTCGGGATTGCGATCCTGATCAAGGTCACCTCCAGCGGCGCCATTTTTTACGAGCACGAGCGCGTCGGCTTCCGGCAGCGACCGTTCCAGTTCATGAAGTTCCGCACCATGGTCGAGAACGCCGACGTTCTCCTTCACGCGCTAAAGGAACAGAGCGACCGCAAAGGCCCTGTTTTCAAGATGAAGAACGATCCCCGCATTACCGCGATAGGGAAATTTCTGCGTCGCTACAGCATGGACGAGATTCCTCAGCTTATAAACGTATTGAGAGGGGAGATGAGTCTTGTGGGCCCGCGTCCCCAGGTTCTCTGGGAAGCGAAAGCGTACAACGAGTGGGCCCGGAAACGTCTCAACGTCCTGCCCGGCATTACCGGTCTCTGGCAGGTCAGCGGACGCGCGGAGCTGACGTACGAGGAAATGATCGATCTGGATATTTATTATATCGAACACTGGTCCCCGGGGTTGGACATCAAGATCCTCTTGAAGACGATACCCGCTGTGATGACTGCGAAAGGAGCCTACTAGCATGAAGATCATTGTTACCGGCGGAGCCGGATTTATTGGATCGACGATCGTCGACCGTTATGTGGAAGCGGGACACAAGGTCTGGGCGATCGACAACCTCTCATCGGGCCGTCGCCGTCTCGTGAACAAGAAAGCGACGCTGGTCAAAGTCGATATCTGTGACAAGGCGAAGCTCTCCAGGGTGTTCGCGAAAATCAAACCTGACGTGGTCAGCCACCACGCGGCGCAGATCGACGTTCGCAAGTCCGTCGAAGATCCCGCTTTTGACGCGAAGGTGAACATCATCGGCATTCTGAACGTGCTGGACCTGTGCCGTCAGAACAAGGTGAAGAAGTTCATCTTCTCCTCCTCCGGCGGTACGGTGTACGGAGAATGCCCGCGGCCGGCCGACGAGCAGGCGCCGGAAGTGCCGCTTTCGCCCTACGGCGTCGCCAAACTGGCCAGCGAGAAATACATCCTCGCCTACGCGTCGCTCTACGGGCTGACCTACACGATCTTCCGTTATTCGAACGTCTATGGTCCGCGCCAGAATCCTCATGGCGAAGCCGGCGTCATCTCCATCTTCTCGACGCGCCTCCTGAACAACCAGCCGATCGTCATTTTCGGCGACGGCAAGCAGACGCGCGACTTCGTCTACGTCGGCGATGTGGCGCGCGCGAATCTGATGGCGCTCCGGAAAGCCCACAACCAGATCATCAACATCGGCAACTGCCAGTCAACGTCGGTGGTTCAGCTGTACGGGAAAATGGCCGGGATTCTCGGCATCAACAAGCCTGCGCCGCACAAACCTCCCCGCAACGGAGAACTCCAGCGCAGCCTTCTCGACATCAAGAAGGCGGCCCGCGTTCTCGGCTGGAAGCCGCTCACGAACATCGACCAGGGCCTGAAAGAAACCATCTCCTACTTCCGTCAGGACGAGGGCAAATGATCGCGATACTTCTCGTCGGAGGGTTCGGTACCCGCCTGCGGCCGTTAACGGTCAATCAGGCGAAGGGCCTCCTTCCGGTTCTGAATCGTCCGTTCCTGTCGTACCAGCTCGAGCTTTTGCAGAAGAGCGGCGTGACGGACGTTGTCCTCGCGGCCGGCGCTCACGCCCGGCAGTGGGAAAAAGGTCTTCGCGGGATCACCCCGAAAGGAATGAAGCTTCATTTCGTCTACGAGCCCGCGCCGATGGGCACGGGCGGCGCTATCCGGTTTGCTTTTGACGCAGCGCGCAAGAAAATTGCCGTGACGGAACCCGTGATCGTGTTCAACGGCGACGTTTTCTTCGATCTTGATCTCCGGAAGTTCGTGAAATTCCACAACGCGCGCCACTCCCAGGCGACCATTGCCCTGATTGAAGTGGAAGATACTTCCCGGTTTGGTGTCGTGAAAACAGATTCCAGCGGTCGGGTTCAGAAGTTCATCGAGAAACCCAAGCGCCCGGTCGGGAGCAAAATGGTGAACGCGGGAGCCTACCTCCTGAACCCGGACTGGATCGCGCGCATTCCCTCGCGCAAGG
>JAYTIE010000234.1:0-21572 GCA_043732015.1 Elusimicrobiota bacterium
CAGGAAGGACTTGAACCGGGAAAGCGTGGCGTAGGGCGAAAGGTTGAGAGACTCCGGAGCGGCCGCCTCCTGAAGAACGCTTCCGCACCCTGCGCAATACCACTGCGGGAGCGGATTGTGCGCCTTGCAGTGATGACAGATCTTGTACGTGCTGGATGCATCAAGACGTTTGCGGTTGAAAATGACGAACCGTTCCGCCCAGGCGATCGCGAACCAGAGTGTCACGCCGATGACGCCGCCGGACAGCCCTTCGAACAGGCGCCGCGTCATCCAGCCCTGCGGATTCACCTCTTCAATCAGATAGGCGTACACCGCATAGCGAAGCCCGCCGCCGATGCCGCCGCCGACGAGGCCCGCCATCACACCAAAAAATACCTTACGCGCGTCGCGTTCCCAGATCGCGCTGACCATGCCGATGCCGGCGCCCGCGAAAGCCCAGAACGCGCAGAGACCCCACACGGTCTGCTGCGCGGACAATCCCGGAGAGAAATAACCGAACACGGCGCCGCCGATGGCGCCGCAGAAACCGCCGATGAGGGCGCCGGTCAGCGTCTTCGGTGTGGATTCTTCCACCATGCCGTCGACCGTTCCCAGAAAAGCGCCGCCGAGAAGTCCTTCCAGAGCGAAGTAGAACGAGGCGCTGGCATCCTGCGAGAGCACGCGGGACAAGGCCGGGATGAAAGCCCAGGCGACCAGACCAGACATGAACCCGGCGTTGGAACGGCGGAAAATCCAGAAGAGATTGTCGCGGAATCGCGAGAACCAGAGGGAGCCGCGTGCGAAACTCATGCGGCAACGTCCGCAGTAGCGGGATTTCTCGGCGTTCGCGAAGGAACAGGAGGGACAGTTCATGAACCCTTTTTGGAATCAGTTGGAATCGCTGCTTGGCGTGCGCATCAAAAATCCCGGCAGCGGTCCGCACGGCCCGGTGTCGGCGCGAGAGCCGCTCCGATCTGACAGGGACCGGAACGTTTCCCCCACTCTCGCGAACGCACTTTACCCGAAAATCCGCCGAAAACGCGAGCGGTTAGTTGAGCGCGGGGAGTTTTTTGTGCCAGCCGGTTTCGGCGAGATAAGCGGACGCCGCGCGGACGAGCAGCGGGTCCTTGAACAGATCGGCGTAGAACTGAACGCCGATCGGCAGGCCCGACTTCGTAAGGCCGCACGGCACCGACACGCCGGGCACCCCGGCCAGGTTGCAGGGAATCGTGCAGATGTCGGAAAGGTACATGGTCAGCGGGTCGTTGGATTTCTCGCCCAGCTTGAAAGCCGGTGTCGGCGCGACGGGCGTCAGGATGATGTCGACCTGCGTGAAAGCGGCGTCGAAGTCTCGCTTGATCAACGTACGGACCTTCTGGGCCTTCGAGTAGAAAGCGTCATAGAAACCCGAGGACAGGGCGTAGGTGCCGATCATGATGCGGCGCTTCACTTCGGCGCCGAATCCGTCACGGCGGTTCAGTCCGTACTGCTCAATCAGATTCTTCGCGTCCGGATTGCGGAAGCCATAGCGCATACCATCGAAGCGCGCCAGGTTGGACGACGCCTCCGACGGCGCCAGGATGTAGTAGACGGCGAGCGCCGAGTCGGAGTTTGGCAGGGAAATCGGCTTAACGTCGGCGCCCAGTTTCTTCAGCGTTTCGGCGGCGTCCAGAACGGCCTTCTTCACTTCCGGGTCCATGCCTTCGACGAAATATTCGCTGGGGATGCCGACGCGAAGGCCCTTCACGCCCTTGCCCAGCTCCGCCGAGAAATCCGGCACGGGCTCGTCGACGGAGGTGGAATCGC
The DNA here is from genome assembly GCA_043732015.1 of Elusimicrobiota bacterium. GTDB lineage: Bacteria > Elusimicrobiota > Elusimicrobia > F11 > F11 > JBBRXR01. Next base: position 1,786 of record JAYTIE010000234.1, read on the forward strand.
GTTCGTCTTTTCCGCTGATCACGTTCATCGCCAGCGCGAGGTCTTCCGGCGTGTGCGTGAACGGACCGATCTGATCCAGGGACGACGCGAAGGCGACGACGCCGTAACGGGAAACGCGTCCGTAAGTCGGCTTGTAGCCGAGAATGCCGCACAGGGAAGCCGGCTGGCGAATGGATCCGCCCGTGTCGGAACCCAGAGCGATCGGTACCGTGCGCGTCGCGACGGCGACCGCGGAACCGCCCGACGAACCGCCGGGCGTGCGCGTGGTGTCCCAGGGATTCTTCGACGGGCCGAACGCGGAATTTTCGGTGGACGATCCCATCGCGAATTCATCGAGGTTTGTTTTGCCAACGAACACGGCGCCTTCGGCTTTCATCTTCTCTACCACGAACGCGTCGTACGGCGCGATATAGTTGCCGAGGATCTTGGAGGCGCAGGTGGTGCGGGCGCCCGTCAGCATCAAATTGTCTTTCAGCGCGACGGGCACTCCGAGCAGTTTCCCCGAGGTCTGACCCGACGCGACTTGTCTATCGACGGCCTCCGCCTGCGCCAATGCCTCGGATTCCAGGATGGTGAGATACGCGTTGGTCTGCGGGTTCAGTGTCTTGATCGCGTTCAGAGACGACTGGGCGACTTCCTTCGCGGAAAATTTCTTCGTGCGAACGCCCGCGGCGATCTCAACGGCGGAAAGCTGGTGCGGGGCGGTCATTCGATCACCTTCTTGACCTTGAAGAAGGTCTCCTCGGTCTCAGGCGCGTTCTTGAACAGGCCCGCGATGTTCTCAAAGGGCTTCGCCACATCCTCACGCCACACGTTCCCCTTTTCAAAAGGATGCGCGGTCGCGGGAACGTTATCGGTGTTCTTCTTCTGGAGTTCGGAGATGTGCCCGAGAATCTTCTCGAGCTGGCCCTGATACTTGGTCACCTCCTCATCGGTGAGCGCAATCCGGGCCAGCTTCGCAACATGACGAACGTCTTTTTCAGAAATGTGGGACATGGTTTTGTCTTTTTAGCATCTAAGGGACGGCTCGTGGAGGGGGCGCTATCGGGGGCGTCGAAGAAACGAAAGGCGCGAAAAGGCGCGCAGGTCCCAGAGCATCTGGAGATATTGGCGGGAGACGTGCCCGGTCAGCTTGCTGTGGCCCTGGGTGCGGTCCTTGAAGATGAAGGGGAGTTCGCGGCAATCCGGTTCCTGTGAGCGGGCGACGATTTCGAGGAGGATCTTGTAGCCCTTCGGGTTGAGGGTCCCGAGGACGCGCTCGACAACATCGCGGCGCACGACGAAAAAGCCACTCATCGGATCCTGCACGTCGGCATGAATCCATAGGCGCGCCAGCATGGTGGCGATCCACGAGGTGAAGCGCCGGTGCGCGGGCCAGTGATCGGCGCCGCCTCCGGGAACCCGGCGGGATCCGATCGCGATACCGGCGCCGGAAGTGACCGCGGCAATGAGACCGGGCAACAAGGCCGGATCGTGGGATAGATCGCCGTCGATCACGCCGAAATATTTTCCGCGCGCCGCCTTGAACCCGTCGATTACGGACAGGCTGAGCCCCCGTTCACCGGAACGGTTGATGACACGGATCCCCGGCGTGCCAGCGGCGTAGGCTTCCGCCAGACGGGCGGTTCCGTCCGGCGACCCGTCGTCCACAACGAGAATTTCGTTCGTCGAAAGGTCGAGATATTTGCGGATCTCGTCCAGCAGCGCGACGATATTCTCCTTCTCGTTGTAGGTCGGAATGATGAGTGAAAGCGTTTTATCGTTCATCCGCACATACACATACTAGACCGCCCCGCGAAGGGCAAGACAGAGGCCCGTCAGATCTTCCGGATTTCTGAAAACTCCGGCTCTATTTCTCGCGTCGTTTCCATCGATGATTGAAAAATGAAACCCTGACGCCCCAGACCGACTTGCCCTAAATTATAAGGATGCGACGGCCCGGACGCAGGCTCTTCACTTTCTTGTTCTCCCTTGTCTATCTGACGGGCCAGGTTGTGCTCGCGCACGCCGCCGAGACCAACATGTGGTCCGAGCGCCGGCGGGTCGTCGCGCAGAACGCGCCGCGGCCGACGCTGGCTCAACTCCCCGCGAATGTGTCGCCCGCCACATCCGTGTTCCGGCAGATTCCGCTCCGCACCGGGCAGCTCTCACGCCCGGACGATGCCATCCCCACGGCCATCGGCGCCATCTCGCCCTCGCTTCGCACGCTGATGACCGCACTTCCGATCGCAAATATCCGTTTGGTGGACACCTGGGCGCCGGACAAAACCGGCACCGAGGATCCGGTCGTCATCCTTCAGGATATTCACCTGAACGGAGAGGCGCAATCCAATCTCGCCGCCGCGCTCAACGCCCTCATCGAAAAGGGGCGGGTCTCGTTTGTCGGCGTGGAGGGCGCGTTCGGCCCGTTCAACTTCTCCCCTTTCCGCGCCTTTCCGCTGACCGCCAACCTTCGCGCGGTGCTGAAGCGCCTCCTCGAGGCCGGCAAGATCGCGGCGCCGTCCGTCGCCGGCATAACGGCGCCGGCGCTGACCACGTCCTTCTTCGGCGTGGACGATGAAAAATCCTACGCGAAAAATGTTCGCGCCTATCTCACAGCCATGGAAACCAAGTCAACCGTCGAGAAATCTCTCTCGCGGGCGGAGGAGGCATGGAAGCGCGAGCGAACCAAAAGTCTTTCGCCGGGACTCGCAAGGTTGTCGGCGCTCCGCGCGAGATTTCAGGAGGGATCGCTCCCGATCCTGGACTACGCGCGCTTCCTGAATGAACAGGGCGCGGCGCCCGGCGAAACCATTTCGCGTTATCTTGAGGCGTGCCGCCTGGAAGCGGCGCTTGACTGGGACCGCGTCGAGCGTGAGCGGAACGAAGCGCTGACGCGGCTCGCGGCCAGGCTCTCATCAACGGACGTCGAAGGGCTGATCGGAGAAGCGGTCGCTTTTCGCGAGGGCCGGATAGGACTGGCGGACTTTTACCGCCGCCTCACCGCACGCTTCCGGGCGTCCGGCGTTTCGCTCCAGAGCCTGCCCGCGTTCCAATCCTATCTCGAGTACGCGCTGCTTGCCGACACCGTGAAACCGGAGTCGGTTTTGGGGGGCCTGAACGCATGGGAAAGCGCCACCATCGAACGGCTCGCCCCCTCTGATGCCGAACGCGAGTTGCTGCGGGTCGACGCGCATCTCTCACTCATCACGAAACTCACCGCGTTTTCGCTGACGCCGGAGGAGTGGGATCACTACCGCCTCGGAAAAGCCGGGCTCAACGGGATGAAAACATCCGCAGGCCAGAAGCGGGCGGCGTCGCTGCAGCCGCTCCTGGACCAACTTCAGCCGTTCGAGGATTTTTACGCGGAAGCAGACAAGAGAACCGCTTACATGGCGGACCAGCTCTCGAAAGCGCCGGCGGGCGCGCGCGCGATCGTCATCGGGGGTTTTCACACGCCCGCGCTTCATGCCCGCCTCATGGCCGCCGGAATCCCTCACGTCATCGTGATGCCGCGCGTCACTAAAGTCGATGCCGGCTCCGCGACGGCCTACCTCAGCATCTTTCAGCGGGAGAAGGAATCCGTCAGCCGCCTCTTCTCGGGCCGGCAACTTTTTCTCAGCCCCGCGATGATCGCGGGCATCGGCACCGGGCGCCCGGTCGCGGCCCCGTTCGCGGACAATGTTCTGGGCCAGGAAGCCGCGGCCAGCCGCGCGGCCGACGCCGCGAAGGCCGGCTTCACGGTGACGCGACTGCCCGGTGGTCACGCGGACGTAGACAACTCCAACCTCCACCTCGATGTGGACACGGTGCAGCTCGAGTCCCGGCCGCGAACGAGTCGCGCCGCCAGCTTTTTAGACGCCTACGTCCGGCGGATTTTCGGACTGGGAAGCAACGCGTACAAAAGATTCACAGGCTGGGTGGCGCCGGTTCTGGAAACGCCGGTCTTCGGTCTCGTGTACGCCGCCGCGTTCATTACTCTGCAGGCCGCGGGCGTGACCGCGGTCTTCCCGGGAAGTGAAGTGCTTCTGGCCGCGCTGGCCCTGGCCGTCGGCCACGCAGTCACAAACCGCGACTGGCGGCTCTCATCCATGGCCTGGTGGACCGCAGGCGGCATCGTCCTCGTGCTACCGTTCTCTTTCCTTCCCGTTCTCCCGGCCCTGCTGGCTAGCGCCGCGTTGCATGTGATCTGGAATCATTCCTATCTGCGCGGCTGGTTCGCAGTGCCGATGTCGCTGTTCGGTTATGCGGCGCCCGACCTGGGCGGGCTAGTGACGACAGCGCTCGAAACGCGCAGCTCAACTGTGTTCACCGATGCCGCCAACCCGCTGGCTGCGGCGCTGTACGCTGAAGCGGTCCGCAGCGGCAAGTCTTTCCTTCACGTTCGCCCGCGGGACCAGTCCGACCTTCAGCGCCTGAGGACGACATTCATCTCGCATCCGGACGGAACCTACGAAACCAAACCCGGTCCCCTTTTCGACATCCTCAAATCCGGCGGCATCCTTTTCATCGATTACAGCGAATCGGACCCAAAGCTGGTGGAAGGATTCAACTCGCTCTTCGACAAGGAACCGTATTACGACGAAGAGACGACCATTTCTCCCGATCTGAAGATCGTGGGCGCGGTTCGGGACCGGGATGTGAAAAAATATCCGGTCTCATTCTACTCCCGGTTCCGCCAGAAGCTCGAATTGACCCAGGGATTCCCCGATCCCGTCGACGAAATTCCCTGGACCGAAGGGGAAGCCGGCATCTCCCCCCTCGAACTCTTCGAATCCCCGGTCGTGCGTGAACCGCTTCTCGGACTGCCGCGGCTTGATAAGAGGGGCGGCGTGGTTCTCGATCCCGGCGCTCTGGAAGACGCGATGAAATCCGAGCCCCCCACCCTGATCATCCGCGGCGCGGACTGGTCAAACCCGGTTCTCCGTGACCTTGTTCGGGACATGATCGTGAAGGGAAAAGTTGAAATCAATGGCGCGATGCGGAACCTTCCGCCCAAATTCCGCATCCTTCGACAGCGCGGCGACTATGGAAAACGAAAAGTGAAGGACAAGACCCTCCTTCCTTCCGGCGCTACAGACTCCAAACTTCCGGTCTACCTCATCAACCTGGAAACGCAGGACCAGCTCCTGACCATCATGGAGGCCGCGGAAGGGAACACGCTTCAACAGCGTCCCGGTCTTTTGGCGCAGCCCGAAGTGAGACTGAGAATCACCGAGGACGTTCCAAACTGGGTCTGGCACCGGATTCTTCACTCAGAGGGAACGAAGGTCATTCTTGAAATAGATCCCAAGGTCCCCGTGCCAGCCGAGTACCGTGAAATCCTCACCGCTGACCTGACCAAGTCGAACAAATTCGAACGCAAGCCAACGCCGCTCAAGGAATTGAAGGATCGCCCCGCTATCATGATCGAAGCGAACGACATGGATTTCGCGCTGGACCAGATCCGGAGCGAATTCGGGGAGCCGAAAATCGTCCCGCTGTCTGTTTCACCCGGGACCCGCTATGAAGATCTCGTCTCCCGAATGGACGTCACCACGGGGCCGGATGGCCGGTGGTCCTTCACGCCCATAGAAGGCTCTCTTCTCAAGGACCTCCGGGATGGGAAGGTGGTGGTGCTGGAAGAAACTGATGCAAACCCCGCGCTGATCCGCCGACTTCAAACCGCACTGACCGACGACGGGTATCTGTCGACCTATGGAGACGGTGAGCCGCGTCCCGAAGTGACGGGCGAAATTCCGGGCTGGGTCCGTCTTTCATCGCTGCCCGGAAAACTCGTCATCGTTTCGCGCTCCAGCCGGGGAACCGCCGCGAGTCTTCCGTTCGCGCGGCTCGTGCCGTCAAATGATGACCTCGCTGAGGCGATATCGAGGCACCTCGAAGCGAAATCATCCAGCTTCAAGTTTGAACGGGGTGATTTCGACAAGGTCATGGCACTGCGGGACATTTTCCAGGCCGCCGTCAAAAATAAAATTCTGAAGGCGGCGCCCAACATGTCGCTCTCCCGCCTCCTGATGATTTACGCCTACAAGGGCGACTGGATGAGAGCCTTTGAGGAAGTAATCATGAATGATTACGCGGATGACCCGGAAGTCGTGGCATTCATGCGCACCATGGTACGCGTGACATTCGACGTGGATGAACCCGGGCAGAACGCCCGCCCCAGAAACAGCATAGCGAAAAACAAAATTGAAGCCGCGCTGAACGCCCTTCACGAAAGGGCGCCGCTGAGCAAAATTGCCTGGCGGCTCGTGGACGCGCTCAGCCTCGACGTACTGAAAAATCCACGTTACGGACTGAACATCCAGACGGACGGAACGATTCCGCCGGGAATCTACGACCTCATCGCGCAGTCGCTGATCACCGCGAACAGGACCAAGGAACCGGACCGTGCCGCGGCGTTCGAGGATCAGTTCAACTACAAGGACAATCCCGCGCTGCCCGCGCCCACGTTTGACGAAGGGACCCCCATCGGCCAGTACTCGACCGAAAAAAACAAACGGTCCATTCGCAACGCGCTCGACCTGTTCAACATTGTTTTTCTTCGCGGCCCCCCCGGCTCCGGCAAGAGCTACCTCGCGGCGGAAGTGGCGAGGGACCTGGGAAGTCTTGAAGAACCGGTCACGGTGGGCCCGGACGTCACGGAAGAAGAGCTGATCGTCACGAAGAACGGCAAACCCGGGCGTCTCACACCCTGGATCGAGAACGGCGGTGTCCTGATCATCGACGAAGCCAATCTCATGAATCCCGATTTCTGGAATTTCATTTCCCGGTATGTCAGCCCCACCCACAAGGTGATCTTCACCGGAAACCAGGAGACATTGCCGGGCCGCAAGATCCAGAAATATCTGAGGGATCATGCGATCACGATTCCCTTCGAAGAATTCTCCGACAAGGACCTCCGGGGCGAAATCGCGAAGATCGTGGGAGCGAGCGCGAAGCAGAACCACCCGAGACTGACCAATCTCCTTTTCGATCTTTTCAGCACGGTTCGAGCCATCGGGAAGGACAGTTCATTCTCGATCCGGGACGTTCAGGAATTGGCCGCCCGCGCCGACATCATGGGAGCGAACAACTGGGAGCCGGCGGAGATGGTGGGGTTGGCGTGGAGAATGTTCAATGGATCCCTCACGCCGGTTCAAAGAGAAGCCTTTCGCCAGCTGATCCCGGTTCGCTACGGCGTGACGGTCAAGGAGCTGGAAGACAAATCCCGGAAGGATATTCTCGATCGTTACGCCGCGGACTTTGCAAGAGCCAATCTCGTGCCGACAAAGACCGTGCTGGAAACGATTGGCGTCATCGAGGAGTTTCTCATCATGCGGGAGGCGCGCATGGAAGGGAGAACCAGCGTGGGCGGGAAACGCGGGCTGATCATCGAAGGACCGTCCGGACGCGGAAAGGACGAAATCGTCGATCTCGTTCTCCGGCATTTCAAGATTCAGCTGACCGGCACCGGCGCCGAGCGCTACGACCGAACCACCGCCTCCCTCCAGTATGAAGGCCTCATGGAAAAAATCGACCAATCGCAGACCGACGGCGCGATCAACGTGGTGTCGGAGCTCAATCTCCTGCCGTCGAATATTCTCGAAGGGAAGCTGAATGACGCCCTTACACGGAAGCCCGGAGACGGAAAGGTGAAGCCGGGGTTCGCGTTCATCGCCACCATCAACTCATCGGAGTTCGGCGGTCGCGAGACGCTTTCCTCGGCGCTCCTGAACCGCGTTATCTACCGGAAGGAAAAGGACTATCCACAGGACGAACTTCTGGAGATTGCGAAGGGTGAAGCCGCGAGGTTGGAAGCGAACCTGGCGAACGTCGCGGAGACCCTCACGCTCATCGTCAACGCTCACGTCTGGATTCGAGACGAGATTTCAGACACCCGCTTCTCGCCGACCACACGGGACCTCCGCGACGCCATTGGCCGGGCCATTGAGCGTAAGACTCCGGCGGCGAATGCGCTCGATATTGTCCTGGAAGTCTACGGACCGCTTTTCATGAAGCGCATCATGAAAAAGTCCCTGCCGTCGTCCGATTTCCTGAAGAAATACACCGAAGCCCCCCCGTTCGACAACTGGGCCATGCTTCGCACCATCGGTGCCTCGCTGATCAACCGGCCTGATATTCCTTTCGATGTCGGGCCTGACGCCTCGCGGGACCGTGATCCGGATGAAGGCGGCAACATACCAGTGATGGAAGGAGACGCCGGTGGATACAACGAACCCGCACGGAATTACGTGGGCATGCGGACCTCCGGGTTAAAGGAAGATCTCCAGAACTGGCTTAACACTTTCCTCCATGAAGTCAGCCACGGCATGTTTACCCGCCGCACAAGACTGACGCCGGGCTTTGGCGACCAGTTCACGCCGTTGTACCAGTGCCTCGAAGACGTTCGGCACCAGGCCGCTTTCCTGAGATTTTTTCCTCCCACGCGTCTGAACCCGGAATCCAGCATAGAAGAAGCAATCAAGCTCGTTCTGTTCGACCGGGACAAGCTGCTTGAACTCATCAAAGAGAAAAGACTCTCGCCCCGCGGATTCTTCCAGTACTTGATCGTCTCCACGGCGAAAGGACTCATCACGGACGACATGCTTCGGAAGGCGAACGCCATCATGGGCGACGAGATCCCCGGCCGGCCCATCGAGGTCGCGCTGAAGCACGCGGCCACCGCGCGCGCTATCGCGGAAGCGATCCCGGACCAGGACAAGCTGAACGAAATGGAAATCCGCTTCCGCCAGCATCAGGGCCTCGCGCTTATGCTGAAGATGAAAGAGGACTACCGGGCGCTTTCCGCCAAACTGGAAAAGCGCGTGCCACGCCCCTCCCAGGGTTCTCAGCAGAAGAAGAAGGACGCGGCCATCGAAACAGTCAGGAAAGCCCCCATTACTTTCCAGGTCGCTCCGCAGATCAAGCCCGTGGAAGTGCGTGTCCCGACGGATGAAGAAGTTGCGGCGCTTGTGGAGAAGAACAAAAAGGCCCCGTCCCCAACCGTGAACCTGCTGGGGGACGAACGCCGGGATCTTCTCGATGAACTCGCGCTCATGGAAAAAGATCTCCGGAATCCGCGCCTGACCCTGGAACGTGCGGAGGAAATAATCCAGCAACTGACCCATGCGGAGGCACGGACGGACAGCGCCCCGGGCGCGCCGGTGGACGTCCTGAAAAGCGTGAAGGAACCGCTGGAACGAAGCGACGCCGGAACGCAAGCCCGGGGGCAGAAGATTCTCAAACTGGCGCAGGACCGCAAGGAAGGGCGCCCGCCGCCACGGTCATTGTTTGAAAAGATGACCTCGCGGTTCTCCGCCTACCTCCAACGCCTCCTCGGTACCGTCGTCATCTCCATGCCCTCCGTGAGGGTCAACCAAAACAGAGTGGTGGCCGCCGCGATCACCGCGGTGCTCGCCGTCATGCTGATCATAATGCTGGCGAATCTGAATCTCACCGAAATACTCATGGACATTCGCGAGTTCGTCCTGGCCAACATGTGGATCGCGCTACTCCCCGCGGTCGCGGCCGGCGTCGCCCTGGCGGTGCTGGCGCTCTTTCCCGTGTCACAGACGTTCAAGGGATCCTTCGGGGCAATCGCAACGGACTGGGGCGCGCCGGTCAAGTCCCGGTACGGCGACGCGGTTATCCACGACATGACGGAGCCGGATGACTACCAGGGATCCAGCGTTCCTCCGCTCCGGAAGGCCCCGCCTCCCGCCTGGACGCAGACCGAAATATCGAATGCGTTCCAGCAGATCAACGAGCGCCGGGCGGAAGAACTTGAGGATACGATGAGGATCTTCGTCGCGGAACGCCTGCAGCCAGGGCGCATCTACGGCCCCTCCGGAACCCCCGATCTCAATCGTCTTATCACCGACATGGTGAATTTCTACTACCGCTACGGCGGAATCCCGGACAAGGTCAAGAAGCAGGTGGTCGTGGTTCGGACAGGGGATGAGCCCCTGCTGGGAATTTCCGAAGCGGCTCTCGCCTTCCTGGCGCAGCAGGGGTTCCCGGTCCGCGTGATCAACGAAGCGGAAGCGACCGATGAATTGATTTCTGAAATCGAGCGCGAGGGACCGGTCGAGAAAATAACCGCCGCCCAACTCCGGGCGCTGGTCGAACCCCTCTACTTCCACGGCGCATTCGCCGAGATCCTGGACGGCCGGACTCTCACCAGCCGGCCGGCCCCCGTCCCCACCGCGGCGCCGGGTCAGGACATTCGTGGAATCGTCGTCAATATCCTGAAGGACCTCGGCGTCGAGAAGGCGCTGGAACGTGGAGCCCGTATGAGAGTGTCAGGGACGGGGCCCTCCTCGCGTGTCGAATTGTCCCTGACCGGCACCAATATCTCAAGTGTCGCGCAGCTGAGTACGCTTAAGCCTTACCTGACCATTCTTGATCTGAGAAACACCACACTCACGAACATCTCCTCTCTCAGCGCATTCCCGCACCTGAGAGTCCTGAATCTCCCCCAAAATGTGAACCCGGAAGAAGTCGAGAACCTGCTGCTCAATCATCGGAGCGGCCCCGAGATGGACGTCTACGTGGGAGGTCAAAGATTCAATATTGCGTCCATTCGGAAAATCGTCATCAATGACCGCCTGGCGCGTGGGAACATCAACGAAAGAGCTCAAGCCGCTTACCTCGCCTCAAAACTGGAGGAAGCCTCACGCCCGGACTTTGGAATTGAAGGCAGCAACTCTCTCGTCATTCTGGAAAACGGTTTCGTCTCCCTGGACCGTGCCAAAAACTCACCGTCGATCGCCGACGTTTCCAAATACAAATGGATCAGATCTCTTTCACTCGGCAAGGACACAATGCGGAGCACTCTCGCATTGCTCGACTTCCCCAACCTGACGAAACTGAGCGTCATCGGAGAATTGACCGATGAAGATATAACGACCCTCCTCCGCACTCATCCCAATGGGGCGAGCCTTCAGATCGTGAAATCGGACGAGCGGATGCCCGGCGCAGGAGGTTCGGAACCCGTAATCTACATGAGGAACTGGAGAGACCAGGGAAAGTTAAGGGCCGTAACTTTAAAGATGCAATTTCAAGAAGCCCAAGCCGCTTTTCCAGGCCTTGCACCGAATGCACCCAACGTCGATCCAATTATCGCAGGTCTCACTGAAGACTCGCCAAAAGTTCGGTCCCTGGACCAGGAGCTCCTGATTGTGTCCGACTCCGCCGGCCTGCTGAAATTTGGATTCTGGCCCAGCCTCACCGATCTCACTGTTACAGACGAGGCCCGGACGCTCAGCACGCTACATCCGTTCCCCAATTTGAAGAGGTTGACTCTCCACCACGGCGCGTCGGATCTCCGGGACCTTCTGCTTCTCCCCAATCTCAACGAAGTGCATCTGGCGGATGCGGCTGACGCGAAAACGCTCTGCGACATTGTTGCCCGTCATCCCAATCCAAGATTCACCATTTTTGATCCGAGAATCGGAGGGATTACCAAAAACGGACTCCCGGAGGTCTATAAGCCCAGCGGAACAGCGAACCTCGACCGGCCCCTCAACATCGATGAACAGGCGAACGAAGTTGAACGCCTTTCCCGGCTGATCACGGGACTGGGGTACTCGAAGGTCAACAGGAAGAACGGCGGCCTTGAGGTCGAGATCAACGTGAAAGACCTCGACGGGATGCAGCGCCTGACCGACATGGTCAGCCTCAAGGTGGATTTCCCCCTCAAGAGCGTCGCGCCGCTGGCCGGCCTGCCCAAACTGAAAAAAATTGAACTCCGGGAGCTGCCGGAAAACGAAGATCTGCATGAACTCGTCCATCTTGAAGACATCAGCCTTGAAGAAGCGCCCATGATGAACGTTCTCTATGGAATCTTCGAGAATCACCCCAACGGAAAGAATCTCACGATACGCATACCGGGCATGGATCCCCTGACCTACGCGTCGGTGAAACGCGAACTCTCTCCCGCATCGCGGATTCCCCAGATCGAAACGGAATTGTCCGTTGACGACCAGATGGACCTGTTCAACGAACTGAAAGAGCGCCGAAGCGCGGACCTGCACAACCGGACAGATGCCATTTTCGTTCAGGCTGGTGTCACGGGCGCCCGCGTGACCTTCCCGGATCTGACCGGAATGGAGAACCTGCACGTGCTCCAGTTCATCGAGATCGACGCGGAAAATCCGAATATCCTCCCGCTCGCCAAACTACCGAATCTCAAAGACATCACGCTCCATAAGCGGACCGACATTACTCAACTGGCAAAGATCTCCCAGCTTCAGTCCATTCACTTCGAATACATGCCGGAGCTAAGTCAACTTGCCGTCATTTTAACAAGCCATCCAAATACAAAACTTGCCATCTACATTCCCGGAAGGGTCGAGGCCGTGACACTGGAAAACATAGACGCGCTGGCCGTTCGTTCAGCAAAGGACCAGGTCCGTCAATTGCGGGAACTACTCGGCAATAGAGGAACAGCCACTCTGCAGGAAGACGACACGATCCACGTCGTATTGAAGACGAACGAAACAAAACTGCTTGGCCGCTCTTACGGCATCAGCCAGATTGAATTCAAGGGCGTGAACAGTGCGGATATGAAACCGCTGCGTCGCCTTCCGAACCTGCGGAAAATAATTTTGAGAGAATCAGCGCTCTCCATTCTCGAATTCGAAGAGCTCAGTGGACTCACACACATCGAAATCGACAACAAGGTCGACAGAACCTTGCCATCCGATGAGGAGTTCGTTGAATTCTTCGCTGCACGACCGAACGCCACCATTACGATTGCCGCTTCCGGAGCAGAGTTCACCAGCAAAAGCCTGCCGGTGCGCATCCGGAACATGGAACCGAGAGATGGGGTGAGTGATCTTGACGCGCAGGAAGAAGCGGCCCAGAAGCTGCTTGACCGGCGCGGGGGTGGCACAGTCATCAAAGTAGTTGAGCGCCTGAACGTGGCCATGCGCTCGAGCGATCTGCACGGATTCGAAAATCTGGATGCAATCCAGGAAATCTCTATCACGGGTGGGCGATCCGTGGTTGACTGGAAGCCGGTTCAGGAACTTCACCGCCTCGCGGACATTCATCTTGTCGACACCCCGTTTAAACTTGAAGACCTCAATACTCTGGCGAACCTGGACCGCCTGGAGCTGGGCGGCACTTCCGTTCAGGACAGAAATGCCGTGCTCCGGTTTATCCGGGATCATCCCAACAAGGGCAACATCAGGGTCATCAACGGAGGCGAAGGTCTCACGTTCGCAAACATCACGCCGGAAATCTTCAATGAATCTCCGGGGGCGGCGCACGGAACCGATACGGTGGAAGGGCAGGCGCAGAAGCTAAGAGACATGGCCCTGGACCGTTCCGTCGGTAAACCTGGGAGCCCCTGGGTGGAAGTCGACGGGGACGAGATCAAGGCAGACATCAATTTTTCGGATCTTTCCGGATTCGAGGAGATCACGGAATTAACGGAACTCACCATCAATACCGACATTGAGGACCTGAGCCCGCTGTACGGCCTCCGGAAATTGAGGATGCTGATCATCAAGGGCAACATCAAATGGGAACAGCTTCTCAATCTTCCAGGGCTGGAAGTCGTAATCATGGACCCCTTCAATGGTGGGTTCTACACCCTTCAGACTATCGCCGCCCATCACCGGAACGCTCCCCGATTCAGGATTCACCTCGACACCCTTGGCGGGAACCATGCCGATGCCATTTTTCGTATCGATACGACACCAAGTGAACGCAACCACGTGACAACACCACCGCTGACAACCACGGAAGATGTCATCGGTCAGCGCAATACGTTGAGAGAAGTGTCCCTGGAGCGTTCTAAAGCCCGCCCCCGCGGCCTGGTTCACCCGCTCTTCGGCGCCAAGATCGACTACTCCGATCTCGGAGGTTTCGAATCTCTCACGCAACTTCAATATCTGGACATCAACAACACGCCTGATATAGACCTGACTCCGCTCGTGAATCTTCCGAAATTCGAAAACCTGGCCCTTTCCAATCCCATCATGCTTCACCAGCTTATCCGCCTGACAAGGCTGAATAGAATTGATCTCGGATTTGAACCGCCGGCCGAAGATCTTCTTTTCCTCCTGGAAAGGCACCCCAACAGGCAAATCGCCGTTTCCTTTCCGAAAGGGAGAGAGCGCAAGGTTTACGGGAGGAACGAGATTCGAGCCCTCAAGGAGTATGTGAGCGCGCAGGAGGCCAACAGACGCGCGCGGATATCCGCCGACGCGGTGGCCCGAGGCCAGGCGTCCAAGGTGTCCGCGCTGGCAATCATCAACGGAATCGCCGCTAAAAACTGGATCGACTCCGAACCGGCGAACAAGGCCTCCGCGACGGTAACTCCGTTGGGGCTGATCGTGATGATTGCAAAGGTGAAATCGCTGGAGCGGTTCGGTGACATCGGATTTCTGGAAAGCCTTGACCTCCGGGGCTCGACCGTGAGGGACCTTTCGCCGCTCGCGTCCCTGAGATACCTCAAAAAAATAGACATTCGAGGCCTGAGCGACATCAACCCGGACGACTTGCTGAAGATCGAAAGCCTTACCGAAGTGATCGTTGACGAAAAACAGTTCTCAGACGCCCCCTTCATCGAGCATCTGGGCCGGCACAACAACAAGGACTTCGGCGTGGTCACGGTCAAAGAAAATGAAGCGCAGCCCCACAAGCTCGCTGTGGTGGATGGAATTCTGGTCGAAAGCAGCATGGCCGACCGTGATTTCTTGCGGCAATTGTTCGGGAATCTCGTGAATGCCACGTCGACCCTGGACGAAGTCCGGAAGAGATTTTCCGAGGAAGGCCGACGTGAGGCTTTCGAAGCGCTGCTGAGGCAAGTCGTCGTGGAAGGGATGGCCGAGGTGCCCGGCTTCGCGGCGGCCATGTCCTACGGAAATTTCTCAGCTCCCCTCGTAACGGGAGATTCCAACGAATCACTGGATCTGGGAGAAACCGTGAACCAATCACGGAAGCCCGCCGTGTCACGCCGCGTCGACACGTCCGAGAATCCGGCCGGCCGGGCCGCCGCCGCGTTTGCCATCCGCCAGAAAGGACCCTCCGGCCTGGCCGGACGGCTGGCCTATCTTCTGGGTGGGCGCGAGAGGGCGGACTTCCGGCTGCGAGAATTTTCCAATTCTCCGTCGGCGCAGGCCTTCGCGAGCGCCGTGAAGCGGGTTTCGTTCGACGACGAAGGAATTGTGGACACGGCCGCCGCCGTGGCCAGTGGCATGTCCGCCAGGAAGCGTCCGGCCCTCGGGGAGGCGTTCAACGCGCTCTTCGAGGTGGTGAGTCAGAAGGAAGCGCCAGAGGATCTGGGAACCGCGCTCGCCACGGCGATCGCGAACAAGCGTCCGCTCGTGTTCATCAAGACGGGACCGGAGGACGAGAGCCGGATTCGCGAAGCGCGGCGGCTGGCGAAACTGCAGGGAGACACACGGATCCCGATTGAAGTGTCCGCGTCCGATGTTATGGGCACGGACGGACGGATTTCACTGAGCAAGCTGGACGCCTATCTACAGCGGAGCCTGCCGAACGGCCTTGCCGGAGCCTTCCTGCTGCTGCCTCAGGGTGTTCCCTTCACGCCCGACATCAGCGACGAACTGCTGCGTTCGCTGCTGATCGCGACGCTCGACGAGCTGATGCAGGTGCGCGCGCTGGAGGGGCAGACCGTCGAGAACATCCTGAAGGTCGCGCGCGTCATCGCAACAAACGCCTAAACTGTGGGCTAGAAAGCCCAGGCGGTCTGCACCGCCGCGCCCTTCCGGAGCGGAACCAGCACGATCTTTCTCCGCCTTTGGGTTCTTCCTTCCACAGCATGGTGAACCAGCGCATTCAGCACGAGAATGCCGTGCCAGGCCACAAAATTGGCACGGAAGATCTCCCCCTCCGACATCCGGTCCGTGTCCACGCCCAGCAGGTTGTAGAGCGCGAGCCCTTCCACGAGGAAAAATGCCGTTGTCCGTTCCGGACCCGGTTGCATTCCCATGACGCCGGACGGCAATAGAATAATTCCGGCGCCGCCATAGATCTTCGGAGCGATCGACGCGACGTAGGAATTAAGGACGAACAGGGTTTCGGTGGCGAGGAGCACTTGGCCCGAACTCGGCGCGCTGTCGCGGCCATTCAACGTTCGCGACAGTTCGCTCTGAACTGGCACGGTCAGCGGCACCGGGGCCGTCGGCGTCGAGGTCTGAACGGGCATGTCCTCTGCGTCAACGGAAGAAAGGCGCAGCAGAAGCGTCAGGGCCAGAAGCGCCCGGCAAAGCGCCGTCTTCACCGGTCTTCGGGAAACTTCTGATCGATCAGTTTCACGGCGTCGGAATGGTCGGCCACGATGATTTTCCGCAGGTACTCGGAGAACGCGCGGCGCGCTGGCAGGCTGTCCAGCGTCGAGATGGACGCACGCATGCGATCAAGCGAGAGCCTCAGGTAAGGCTTCGCGGTGAGGGCCATTTCAAAAAGATGGTCGAGATTGGAATCTTCTTCCACGCCCCATCCTAGTCGAACGAGACCTGACAGCGACGACATCGCTGCGGCCTCTGAAAGAGCTTCATGGAGAACGTCTGCTTTCCGCACGCGTCGCAGAAACGCGTGTTGCGAATGTTCAGGAAGGTCATCAGAAAAAGAGCCGGAACGAAAACGGTCAGAACCTTCGCCGGGAATCCGACATGCACGATGTAAAAGAGGAAGCCCAGAAACGCGGCGGCGGAAATCAGTGCGACCCGCATGTGCCAGACCCGGCGGAAGGCCACCGGCCGGTTCCGGTACAGAAAGAAGTGCGTCGACGCGCCCCAGATGATCCAGGCGGTGCAGAACACGAGAAACGCCCGGTCGAGATCCGTCTGAACCTGGATTGCGTTGGTCACAATGATCGTCCGCTAGCGGGTCGGATACACGAGCGGCGCGTATTTGAGCAGGAGTTTTTTCTTGAGGCCTCCGCCGAACAGGATGGTCGCCTTCGCGCTATCCCCGGATCCTTCCACATCAAGAATTTTTCCGTCGCCAAAGTCCGGGTGGTTCACGTGCTGCCCCACCTTCGGGATGCGGACAATGCGCGGCGCGACCACCGGCGCCGCGGCGGTCCCTTCATTCATCGGAATGTCCTGATTGAAATCATCCGTGAGGCCGCCGGCCTGATTGAACTCGCTTTCCCGGGTCTGATGGTATTCCTGATCGCTCTGGGACATGCCGCTGAACGGGTTGTAGGCGCCCAGGGCCGGCTTCTTTTTCGCGATCCCAGCTTCCTGAATGAACCGCGACGGCAGGTTCATGCGCGGCGTTCCGAAGATCCGGCGGCTGGCCGCACAGGTCAGATAAAGTTTCTTCCGGGCGCGCGTCATGGCCACATAGGCAAGGCGGCGCTCTTCTTCCAGCTCATCGACGTCGAACGCGGCGTCCCCGATGGGGAACAGGCCTTCTTCGAGACCCGTCACGAACACGGCCGGGAACTCGAGGCCTTTCGCCAGATGGATGGTCATCAAGGTCAGAGCTCCGCCCTGTTCTTTCCATTCGTCCAGATCGGACAAGAGCGAAATTTCCTGGAGGAACCGGGAAATGGTGGGCGGGACGTCGCCTTCCTCGCCGGCTCCTGCCGTCCGTTCCGGTCCCTCTTCGACGGGAATCCGGGGCGACGGCGCGGGTTCGAGATTGAAGAGATCGCCCAGGGATTCCTCCGACTTCCCGCCACTCTTTGTTCTGGTCGCCGGAAGAGGGCGCGCGACGGAGATGTCGTTCTCTGCTTTCGTCGGCGCCGGCATGTTCACGGGACGGGTGCGTTCCTCAAAATCCTTGGCGGCGTTGATCAATTCCTGAAGGTTGTCGAGGCGCTCAGCAGCTTCCACGTCGTCATCCACTTTCTGCGCCCACATGTCCCAGTAGCCGGACTCTTCCAGCATGCGGCGCACGACCGTCGAAGCGCCCGCTTCCGTGGCCAGCTTCTGGAAACCGCCCATGAGACCGAGAAAGGCGCGCACGCCGTTTCGGGCGGAGGCCGAAAGACCTGAAATGGCGTGCTCATTCAGCAGCGCGTCCCAGAGGGAGATCCCCTGCGAAGCCGCATACTGTTCAATCAAACCGAGAGAATTTTTCCCCAGTCCCCGCGCCGGGAGATTGACGACGCGTTTGACGCTCAGCGAATCCCGTGGATTCACCACGGCGCGCAGATACGCGATGGCGTCCTTCACTTCCGCGCGCTCATAGAACCGCAGCGCGCCGACGATGTTGTAGGGAAGTGCCTGACGGCGCAGCGCGTCTTCGAACACGCGTGACTGCGAATTGGTCCGGTAGAAAACCGCCATGTCCTTCAGTTCGTGCTGGCCGGAATTCTTGAGCTTGTCCACCTCGCCGATCACGAATCGCGCTTCTTCGTGCTCGTTCGTCATCTCGACGAAATTCACGTCGTCGCCGGATTCGTTGTCCGTCCAGAGTTCCTTGGGTTTCCGTCGGGTGTTGAACTTGATGAGGCGTCCCGCCATCTCGAGGATCTTCTTCGTGGAGCGATAATTCTGCTCAAGCTTCACGACCTTGGCGCCGGGATAATCGCGTTCGAATTCGAGAATGTTCCGGATCGTCGCGCCGCGCCAGGAATAAATGGACTGGTCGTCATCTCCGACCACGCAGATGTTCTTGTCGGAACCGGCGATGTACTTGGTCAGCAGGTACTGGCCGTGATTCGTGTCCTGATACTCGTCCACCAGAAGGTATTTGAAGCGCTGCTGGTATTTCTCGCGGATGCGCTCATTGTCGCGGAACGAGTGAACCGTGCGCATGATGAGGTCACCGAAGTCCAGCGCATTGGCCACCTTCAGCTTCTTCTCGTAGGCCTGATAGATGGCGGCCACACGCTCACGGAACGGATCCGCCTGAGCCTGGGCATGAATGGCGTAGGAGTCGGCGTCGAGGAGATCGTCCTTCGCGCGGGAGATCGCGTTGATGACCTGATTCGGATTGCACTGCTTGTCAGAGATCATCATCTCCTTCAGGATTTCCTTCACGATGTTCTGCTGATCGTTGGAATCGTAGATGACGAAATTGGGATCGAGGCCGATGTTCTTGGCTTCAACGCGCAGGAACTTCGCGCCGAAGGCGTGGAAGGTGGAAACCCAGACGCCGCGGCCCGCGCCCGGCACGATGGAATCGACGCGCTCGCGCATCTCGCCCGCCGCTTTGTTCGTGAACGTGACGGCGAGAATGTTCCAGGGCATAACGCCGTGCTCGACCAGGTTCGCAATGCGGCAGACGATCACGCGTGTCTTGCCCGATCCGGCGCCGGCCAGAATGAGCAACGGACCCTGCAGGTGTTCGGCGGCTTCTCGCTGCGCGGGGTTGAGGGAATTCAGGACTTCGAGGGACACGGGCTATTCCTTTGTTGAAAGAGTTTCTTTGAGCGGCACCCAGGACACGCATCCGGCGAAGGACGCGTCGTCTTCAATGAGGTGCGGATTCGTGAGACGGCGCGTCTTCAATGTGACCAGATAAAGCGGCTTCTCCGGTTTGTACGCCAGACGCTGTTCGATGTACGCCTTCGACCACACGGTCTTAAGCGGAAGATCTTCTAACTCCGCCGGGGCGGTCACCACGCGAATGGCTTCCACCTCCGCGTAGGCGTCGATCAGAAGTTTTCCATCCGTGCGGCGATCCCGAAGGCTGCGGTTCAGATCCGCGCGTCCACCCTCGTTCAGCAGCGCCGCGGACTGATGCTCATAGGTCGGAAACAGGAAAAATCCGGATTCCTTCAGCGTGAAGGTTCCCCCCGCATCTGAAATGCCGCCTTTCCGAAGCAGGACGGACTGCCGGCCATCGCGCAGCGCACGAACCACCACATCCCATTCCTTGAGTGCGTTCTG
>JAYTIE010000235.1:0-3144 GCA_043732015.1 Elusimicrobiota bacterium
CATAATGGGCGCGAACTCGACGATCGCCACGAGACCCGCTTGACGTTTGATGACTTCCGCGAGGCGCTGCGCGAACCGGGGCGCCTGAATCGGAGCGTCGCCCGCGATGACGACGGAATCGCCATGAAGGATTCGTGGGAGGATCTGATCGGGTTTCACCCCGTCTTCAACACGCCAGAGGATGTTAAAACCGAAATCGCGGATCAGCTTTTCATCCGGCGCGGGAAGGTCGATCCGCGCCCGGATCAGGTTCACCGGGACGAGCCGCAGGATTTCCAGCGAACCGGGCAGGCCGGAGCCCTCCTGATAGGAAACCAGATCGTCGTAGTCGGCGACCAACGACACGGTGTTGTCCGCGTCGAGCGCCTTCTCCTTGGAGAAGATATTGCTGATTCCGGGCGTCAGGGCCATCACGACCGCAACGACGGACGCGATGATCACGAACGTCGCCCAACCGCTTTCAGACCCCTTGGTTTGCCCAGCCGATCGCCGAAGCATATAACTCCTCGTACTTGTCGACGGACCGGTCCCATGACCGGTCTTCCGTCATTCCTGATTTCTGAACCTGGGCCAGCCTCGTTTTGTCTTCCAGCAGCGCCATTCCCTGCATCACGGCGGACATGTACGCTCCGGAGGTTTCATCCGCGGCGATAAATCCCGTTCCGCCTTTCTTCTTCACCGGTTTTACGGTGTCCAGCAGCCCGCCCGTCGGCGTAACCACGGGAATCGCGCCATAACGCATCGCGATCATCTGGCCCAGGCCACAGGGTTCGTAGCGGCTCGGCATCAGAAAAAGATCAACGCCGGCATAAATCTTGTGCGCGAACTTCTCGGCAAACTTGTCTTCGATGAACACCTGCGACGGGAAACGCTCCCGGATGGCCTTCAGCGAACGAAGGAACTGCTCGTGACCGTGGCCGAGCGTGACCAGTTGCGCGCCCCTGGCCAGCATCGGGGGCACCGCGTCGATAAGGTGATCGATTCCCTTCTGATGATCCAGCCGGCCGATGAAGCCGAGCAGCGGCGTTTTCTGATCCTGCCGGAAACCACAGACTTTCTGAAGATCCGCTTTGCACGACGCGCGTCTGGCCATCGACTTCGGTCCAAAAGTGTTGGCGATACGCTTGTCGGTTTCCGGGTTCCAGAAATCCTCGTCCAGACCATTCACGATACCGGTATAGCGTTCTTCCCTGCCCCGGAGAATCCCCTCCATGCCACATCCAAAGATATGGTCCGACATTGTCTCACGGGCGTACGTCGGGCTCACCGTGTTCAACGCATGGGAATATATCAACCCCGCCTTCATGAAGGACACGTTTCCGTAAAACTCCAGGCCCTTCGGGTTGTAGGCCATCGCCGGAAGACCGGTCACCGCCATGGACATCGGTGGGAAATTTCCCTGATAGGCGAGGTTGTGGATCGTGTAGACCGTCGCGGTGGACCGGAAAAAATGATCGAAACGGTAAACGTACCGCTGGTACGCCGGAACGAGGCCCGTCTGCCAGTCGTGGAGATGGATGACCTCCGGACGGAAATCGACGGCGCGGGCGACTTCGAAAATGGCGCGGGAGAAAAGCGCGTAGCGACGATCGTTGTCATCGTAGGCTTTGGCGGGGTGATCGCCGTAGAGACCGGCGCGGTCGAAGTACGCGTCACATTTGACAAACAGGACGCGGACGCCCGACGGACGGCGGTCTTCCCAGATATCTACACGCTCGTGGCGGTCTCCCGCGGCGACGAACACCGTTTTGCCCGTGGGCTTAACGTCCGGAAATTTCTCCCGGACCACGCGGTAGAGCGGAAGGATCAGCAGGACAGAATGTCCCCGCTGAGCAAGCGCGTCGGAGAGCGCGCCAGCAACATCGGCCAGTCCCCCGGTCTTGCAATAGGGAACCGCTTCGCTTGCGGCGAGAACGAGCCTCACGGCCGGCGGCTTACGGTAACGTGATCTCCCGGAGGAACTTCGCCGCCTCTTCCGGGGACGTCGGGTTGATGTAGAAGCCCGTCCCCTGTTCGAAGCCGGCCTGCTTCGTCAGTTTGGGGATGATCTCGATGTACCAGTGGGTATGCTGCAGTTTGGGGGTGCGAAGGGGAGACGTGTGAACGATGACATTGAAAGGCGGATTGTCGAGCACGGAGTTGTGCTTGCCGAGAACCGTCTTCATCATGGCCGCAAGGTTCGCGACTTCCGTTTTGTGAATGTCCTGGAAATCCGACGAGTGGCGAAGCGGCATCACCCACATCTCGAAGGGAGACCGCGAGGCGAAGGGCGCGAAGGCGATGAAGTCCTTGTTCTGGGCGACGACGCGAATGCCCTGCGCCGACTCCTGACGGATGATGTCGCAATACACGCAACGCTCTTTGTAATCGAAATACTTTTTGGCTCCTTCCGCTTCCTGCTTCACGCGGATCGGAACCATCGGCATCGCGATCAGCTGGGAATGCGGGTGACGGAGGCTGGCGCCGGCGGCGGAACCATGGTTCTTGAAGATGAGAATGTATTCGAGGTGCGGATCCTTCGAGAGATCGAGGATGCGGTCCCGGAAAGCCCAGAACACGTCTTCGAGCTTCGACTGGTCCATCTCCGCCAACGGCTGATCATGGTTCGGCGTCTCGATGATGACCTCGTGCGCGCCGAGGCCGTTCATGCGGTCGTACATGCCTTCACCGGAACGGTCCAGGTCCCCTTCGATTTCGAGGGCGGGGAATTTGTTCGGAATGACGCGAACCCACCATCCGGGCTTGTTCTTCTCTCGACCGGAGTTGTAGTAGGCCAGAATTTCCGGCGGGGTCTTGTCTTCGTTGCCGGGGCAGAACGGACAGGCGCCGCCCTGCGGGTACTCAGGAACAACATCAAAATTGCTGGGCCGCTTTCCTCTGGATTCCGCAATGATGACCCAGCGTCCAATAACCGGGTCGCGCCGTAACTCAGGCATCGTTAGTTGACCTCCGTCCGAAGTTCGTCGGCGGACACGGGGGCCGCCTCCCCCTCGCCGCTTTCCTGCGGCAGGTCCTGCGGCTGAGCGGCCGCTACGGCTTCCAGATTCTGTTCTTCCGGCGCGGCAGCCTCGGTGTTTTCCGGGTTGGCGGCGGCGTCATCGGCAAAGGGCAATTCGCTTCCGGTCTCCGCCACGGGCGCGTCGC
>JAYTIE010000236.1:0-3116 GCA_043732015.1 Elusimicrobiota bacterium
TGTGCAAGGTGTCGCTGAAAACGGGCACAAAGGCGGCGGTCAGCGATCCTTCACCCAAAAAACGCCGCAGGAGGTTCGGGATCTTGAACGCCGCGTAAAATGCGTCCGTCGCGCCTCCCCCGCCAAAAAAGGCGGCGACCGCGGAATCCCGGGCAAAGCCCAGGAGGCGCGAGATCATGGTGGCCGAGGCGAAGGCGCCGACGTTACGGCCGAAGCTAAACTTTTGATTCCCAGTTTTTTTCATTGGTTGACAGTTTTCGGCACCCTTGGTACCATCACAAAACTTTTCAGATAAGGAGTTACCCGTCCCCATGGCTCAGAAGAAAACAATGCGTCACGCTTCCGGCAAGAAGGCGTTGCGCCAGTCCGAAGCTCACCGCGCCGCCAACACCTCAGTCCGCAACCGCGTTCGTACCCTCACCAATGCCGTCATTCGTGAGATCGAAGGCAAGAACGTCGCCGCCGCGAAGGCCAAGTTCATCGTCGCCCAGAGCGCGATCCAGAAAGCCGCTCGTCGTGGAATCGTGGCCGCCAACGCCGCTTCCCGTCGCATCGGCCGTCTCGCTTCCAAGATCGCCGGACTGAAAGCCTAACCCCTCCCGCTCGTCAGCGAGCGGTACCGCCCCACCCAATAATGAACTTATAGTTGGGGCGGTACCGACCATCGCTCATCACTGAGCGGTACCGCAGATCCCAACCGTCAGCAAGGAAACGCCGACAGCACTCGGTAGAATTCCGGTCTTCAGTTCCAGATCCGCCCGGGCGATTTTTTCGAAAGCCGCCCGGGCTTCCGCTGGACGGTAAGCCCGCATGCCTCTCTGCAAATTTCCTTGCTGGGTCTTCCCCCGAACACCCAACTCGGAAAAAATCTCATCAAACCCGGCGTTCCGCTCCCCCCGCAGGTGGTGCGCCAGCACCAGCATCCTGAAGACGCGTTCGAAAATCGGATAGATCATCTCGGCCCGAAGTCCCGCTTCGGCCATCAGCTGTCCCTGCCGGAGTGTGCGTGTCAGGTCCCGGTCCCAGAGCGCCGCTTCAAAATCCTGATAGTCCCCAGCCTCATCGGGAAGTCCGTGCTCGCGGAGATCGGACATCTCGATCTTGGGTTTCTTCCCGACGAAGAGCGACAGTTTGTCGTATTCGTTCACCATTTGCTGGAGGTCGCCGCAGGACTCAGCCAGCATGGCGGCGGCGTCCGGGCTCATGGGTTTCCCCCGGCGGCGGGCTTCGTTCATGATCCACACCGGCAGCTGATTCTCGAAGGGCGTCCAGCAGGTCACGATGGCCCCGGCGGAACCGGCCTGCGCGGGAATTTCTTCGCGGAGCTGAGCTTTGCCTTCCCACAGGAAAAGGAGGCAGGTGGTTTCAGGCAGGGACGAAAGAATTTCCCCAACAATCCGGGAATCCGCGGCCGAGAGTTCGTCGGCGGCGAAGACAACAATGACCCGACGGTCTCCCAGGAACGGAAGGCTCTGGGCCGCGGTGACGATCTGTCCGCCGGAACAGCTATGCCCGTCAAAACGCTCGAGGTTAAAATCCCGGGCTTCGGGCGGAACAAGCTTCGCGATGATCGCTTCGACGGCCCGTTCCTTCAGGAACGCTTCCGGCCCGTCGAAGAGATAGACGGTGCCGATCTTGCCGGCCCGAATGAGGTCGTCGAGCTGATCCGGCCTGAGTGACGCCACGTTAGTACGGAGCGGTGGTGGGATACTGCGGAGGAGGATTTTCCGGCAGCGGATCCTTCGGAACGCCGCGGGGTGAGGAACTGGTGACGCTGCCGAATCCTTCGACCGTGCGGCGCACGATGTCATTGGCGAAGCGCTCCCAGAGCTCTTCACGCGCTTCCTCGACGGTCTTGCCCCCGGGGACGGTTTCAGCGAAATAGCGGAGTTTCTGCTCCAGCGCCTTTTCTTCCCAGAGATACTGGTTGTTGTTCCGGTCGAGGAACTTCAGGTCCATGATGATCCAGAGCTGATATTCCGTCGGGACGAGGTTTGAGTCGTAATTGAGCGCGGTTTCCCGGTACTGTTTGATGGTACCGACCACGATTCCGTCGGCTTTCTTTTCATCGTCGGAGTACGCGATGCGGCCGTCACGGATGAACTCATTGGTGGTGGCGAGCCAGAGTTTGTTGCCGATGGCCGGTTGGGAGGATTCGTTCTCGAACGGCCGGACCGCAATCGATTTGATGTTTGGCGGAAGAATGATGGCGGGCGCCTGATACTGGCCTTCGGCGCCGCATCCGGTCAGGATGGGAAGCACGGCCAGAACAGCCAGTGCGAGCGTCAACGAAACGATAGTCGCGATTCTTCGCATCATCTCTCCTGTATCGGTTGTGCGGCGTTTAGTTTCCGACGAAATTTACCAATTTATTCGGGACATAGATCACACGCTTCGGCGCAACAGCGACACCGCGCTTTTCCAGGGCGGCGAGCGCTTCGGCTTTCACCTGGTCCTCAGGGGCGGCCGAAGCCACGGTAATCCGCTCACGGACTTTCCCGTTCACCTGAACGACGATCTCTACGCGGCTGGCGACGAGCTTCGTCGGGTCGAATGCCGGCCAGGCTGTCTCACTCAGGATCGTGTCGTGGCCCAGCACCCGCCAGACCTCTGACGCGATGTGGGGCGCGAAGGGATAGATGAGATGAGCCACCGTTTCGACAGCCTGCTTCGAAAGCGCGTCGCCCAGGTCCGGGTAGAGATAGATCGCGTTCACGAGCTCCATGACGCCGGAGATCGCCGTATTGAACCCGAAGTCCACGTCGATGTCGTTGGTGATACGCTGAATGGTGGCGTGGATGCGCCGGGTCAGTTCCTCCGCGTTCACGACCTCGGCGGTGTCTCCCGGCGTGCGTTTCAGGCCCCGCATCTCGTCCGTGGCGGGCTGGAAGGCCTCCGCCAGACGCCAGATGCGGTTCAGGAAGCGCCAGATTCCCTCGATCTGCTTGTCCGACCATTCCAGTTCCTGCGTCGGCGGCGCCGCAAACAGGATGAACAGTCGGCACGCGTCGGTTCCGTACTTCGAAATCACTTCGTTGGGGTCAACAACATTGCCTTTCGATTTGGACATCGCGGTTCCGCCCAGCGTAACCATGCCCTGTGTCAGGAGCGACGCG
>JAYTIE010000237.1:0-3110 GCA_043732015.1 Elusimicrobiota bacterium
CGTCCCACGCGGGCCGTTCTAGAAACCTAAGGCGCTTTCGGTTGGGAGCCGTCCGGCGTCGTTACTTTCAGGCGAAGACTCAAATCTCCCCGAATCCAGCCGGTCGATCCGCGGTCGAGCTGAACCTCAAACCACTGCTCCTTCGTGACCTTGTCGGCGCGAAGCACGTGAATGACATGTCCCTTCCCAAGGCTTCCCACCACGCGTGAGAGGTCCGTCGCGGCCGCATACACGTCCACGCGCGCATCGGCCACTTCCAGAAGCGTTCCCTCGGCCGCCAGAGTGAGGAACTTGGACTGCTCCGGCGTTTCAAGAAGATTGGCGTCGACCCAGAGCGGCCCCTGTGCGGTGCTGATCTGATACCAAGTGTGACCTTTCGCGGTTGCCTGGAAGGCGGCCTTCACTTCGGTCCCGACGGGAATCAGCGCCGAAAGACGTCCTTCGCCAGGCGATGAATACATCGGACCTTCCTGGACGACGGTGAACACGCGGTCCACGGTCAACGACATCGAGATGGGCTTGCGGGAATCGAGGCGCGGCGCTTCCGGCGCCGCCGCCGTTTCTGGCGCCGTCACCTTCGCCATCAAATCGAGTTGAATTTTTTCCTGACGCTCCAGCCGGTCGCGCTTGATGACGGCGGCCTGCGCCTGCTCGTGACGAAGGTTCTTTCTCTTCGCAAGCCATTCGTCGTTGGCCTCCGTGTTGATGTGCGCCGGATAGCGCGTCCCGGCGAGCGCCAGGGCAACACCCTCCCGTTCCCGGTCGGAAAAACTGCTGCCCTTCTGCGCGCCTTTCAGCCAGGAGACGGCGCCGGCGTCACCGAGACGGGCCAGAACAATGGCGAGGGGGACCTTCAGATTTTCCCACGGAGGATTGCGGTAAAAAGGAAACAGCGTCGCGGCGTCCAACTCGGGCTTGGGCACAACGCGCACATCCAGAAGCGCCATTTCGATGGCGTGGCGAACGTCCTCATCTTTCTCCAGCGGAATCCTTGAGGCTATCGTCGGCAACGCATCTTCCGGGAGAACATCCGAGAGCCAGCGCAACGTGTTGGAGCGCAACACCCCATCTGGGGCCTGGAGCATGAAGGAGAAAACAAGTTCGGCGTAGGCGCGAACGAGCGGCTGCTGGACGCCACCTTCCTCGCGAATCAGCCTGAACAGCATGTCCAGTGTCGGCGTCTCCCGCTGATAGAGGCTGATCATGCCGCCCTTCGGAAGTTCATTCAATAGCGGCTGAATCCAGTCGGCGGAGGAGGAAAATTTCAGAAGCATCTGCAGCGCGTTGTTGCGCTTCCGGTCGGAATAGCGCTTGTCGCATGCGATGTCGATCAACGAAGAGGCGGACCGTTCGTTCACGAACGTGGCGAGACGAACGGCCTCATCGAAAGCAGGATCCTTGGCCGGTTGAACCAGACCGAGGTCGAGGCCGGTCTTGCCGTTGAGGAACGTGCTGAGCGACGAGTAACCGCCGGTCAGGCCCTGAACGGCAGGCGTCACCACAACATCCAATCTGGATCGAACGGCCGCCGCGTGATAATAGGCGGCGCAGAAAAGCCCGGCGGCCGCGACGATCGATATCTCGACGACATGTTTGCGGGTGATTGGTGGCGTCATCGGGGAATTGTAACCGGAATTCCCATCAGTTGGGAGGGGCTGATGTGTTTCTGTCGATGACCACGATCCGCTCGAAAAGCCCCATGCACAGCACCCGGGAAAGCGCGGAATGGGACGCCTGCCCCAGCGCCGACACGGAGACGAGATACCGGCCATCCTTCACGCCGAAAAGGGAAACCTGACGATAGTAAGGCGCCCAGAATCTCTTCACCGTGACCTCTGACCAGAGAATCGGAACGCCGGAAAGGGACGTGCCCCGCTCGGTGACCAGCCCGTAATCCGCGTTGCTGGAACTCTTGGAGGAAAAGGCCGCGGCCGCCGTCTCAAGAAAATCACCGGGCGACGCGGGCACCGTCTCGAGACGCCGGACGAACACCGACGCCTCGGCCACGCCCATGTACGTCTTTTTCGAAGGCTGCATTCGGACGCCCGATTCCAGGCGCGACGGTGAGGGACGATACGACCACTGTGCCGGACCGCGAAGCGAAAAGGCCCCGTCCGGATCCACGTAATAGGTCTGGAGCTTGGGCATCTTCACCGCGCCGGGAGAAAGGGGCTCCAGGAAAACAATCTGGAGGAACAAGCCCAGAAACAGGAGCGCCACGTGAGCGGCGATCAGGAGCGCCGCGAAAACATAGGACTTCTTGTAGGTCGACACCCGGAGAGAAAGCACCAGAGAGAGGAGGGCGAGACCGATGCCGATGGACGAGGCCAGGTAAACGCCGTTCGGGCCGACCCCGATGGCGGCGCCCAGGCTTGCCACCGCCGCGCAGGCGGACAGCGAGGCCATCCATTCTCCGCCGACTTTTCCGATTTGAATTCCTTCCATTCCGCCCAGTGTAGCCCAAAAGTTCGCATCGGAAAACCCCGGAGAATGTGTCCTTTTCCGTCTGGGGCCGGGGCAGCTCGTCTCCGTCGGAAGACGGCGTTGGCGCGAGCCGTCAATTAGGTACAATCCCCGCATGTTGAATCGCCGCCAGCTGACCACCTTCTTCAAGAAGATCCAGGTTGTCCGCGCCCCCAAGAGACGCCTCGCGACATTCGGAACCTCGCGTATTGATTACCAGGTTGTTACCGAGGTAGCCGGACTGCCTGATCGCTCGCGCGTCCTCTCAGGTGTGGTCATCGCCGAACGCCCGCAACTCATCACGCCCCAGTCGCTGCGGGAACAATTCAACGGCTTTGGCCCTGAGTCGCGGAAATACGCCGAAGCCCTGACCTCCCATTACGGCGAAGCGCTGCATGGTCTCGAGTACCAGTTCCGCAATGAACCGCTCGCCACGAACATCGAACTCTCGCCGCCCGCGGAGTTCGTCCACGAATTGACGCACCGCTACGACAGGGAAGACGCGCCGAATTCCGCGATCATCACCGGAAGCGACAAGCTCTGGGAACTCTCGGTGATGAAGTTCATCGTCGAGGAAACGCTCGCATCGTTCGCGGCCAACGTCATGGAACTGAAGGAACACGGATTCATGGATACCGCCGACGAAC
>JAYTIE010000238.1:0-8164 GCA_043732015.1 Elusimicrobiota bacterium
TTCCGCCGACCGATCGCCGCAGCACCACCGTGCTGACGCAGCTGAACGGTCTCGTGGACCTCGTGATCGCGCGCGGGTCTGAACGGATGATCAAGGAAATTTCGGCCAACGCCACGGTGCCGGTTCTGGGCCATGGCCGCGGTCTCTGCCACGTCTACATCGACAAGTCGGCCGATGTGGCGAAAGGCGTGCGCATCGCCGTGAACGCGAAGGTCCAGCGCCCGGGCGTCTGCAACGCGATGGAGACGCTGCTCATTCACAGCGAACTGCTTTATGATGTCATTCCGAAAGTCACCGCCGAGTATCTGAAAGCCGGCGTGGAAATCCGGGGTGACGACCGCGTATGCGGCCTCGTGACTCAGGCCCGGGCGGCGACGGCCGAGGATTGGGACACGGAGTTCCATGACAAGATCGTCGCGATCAAGATCGTCGAGAATCTGGACGAGGCGATCGATCACATCAATCACCACGGTTCCGGCCACACGGACAGCATCGTGACGGAGGACAAGGCGGCCGGCGAACGGTTTCAGCGTTCCATCGATTCCTCCTGCGTGATGATCAACGCGTCCACCCGCCTGCATGACGGTGGCGTGTTCGGCTTTGGATCCGAGATCGGCATTTCGACGCAGAAGCTGCACGCCCGCGGAACCATGGGGCTTCGCGAACTCACCACGACCAAGTACCTGGTCGACGGCACCGGCCAGATCCGCGAATGACGCTGTTCGCATGAGGGTCGGACTCTTCGGCGGCTCGTTCGATCCCATCCACAACGCGCATCTGAAGCTCGCCTCGGCCGCCCTTCGGAAATTGAAACTGGACCGGGTTTATTTTGTGGTCTCCCCGCTGTCGCCGTTCAAGACCGGGAAATCTCTCACCCCCGCCCCCGCGCGCCTCGCGCTCGTTCGCGCCGCTCTGAAAAATAACCCCGAATTCCGCGCCGCGTCCTGGGAGATGAAGCGCCGCGGACCGTCGTACACCATCACCACCGTGCGCGACTATCAACGCGCGCATCCCACGCATGAACTCTTCCTGATCCTGGGCACCGACGCGCTGGCCGGATTCCCGCGCTGGAAGAAACCGGAAGACCTCGCGAAACGCGTGACGCTGGTCGCGGGCCGCCGTCCGGGAACTGCCTGGCCCGGCCTGGCGGACACCTATCGGGCGCGCGTCATTCGTCTTCCGGGTACCTTCCCGGACATTTCTTCGACGGAGATTCGCGCGCGCCTCGCGAAAGGGCGGCGCTCCGCCGTCCCTTCCGCCGTGGCCGTGCTCATTCACCGCAAAGGTCTTTACCGGTGACCCCGTCCTACCGCGCTATCGCGAAGATTCTGAAGTCAGAGCTCTCTCCGTACCGGTTCCTGCATTCACTGGCCGTGTCGCGTCTTGCCGCGGATCTGGCCCGGCGCCACGGCTGGGACCCGGAGAAGGCGCGGATGGCCGGGCTCGTTCACGATTGCGTGAAGGAATGGTCGCCGTCCCGCCTGCTGGCGCGCGTGAGGAAGCGCCGACTGAAAATCCCCGACCTGAAATTCATCCTCGAGAACTCACCCGGGCTGATGCATGCCTATGTCGGCGCGGACTTTGCCCGCGCGCAGGGATGGATTGATGCCGAACAGGCACGCGCGGTCGCGGCGCACACGCTCGGCTCGGAAAAGATGACCGTGCCGGAAATGATCGTGTTCATCGCCGATCAGGCGTCGACCGACCGCCGCTTCCGGCACGCGATGAACACACGCCGCATCGCCCGGCAAAACCTTCGGGCGGGATTTCGCGAAGCGATGGCCGTCAAGATCGGCTATCAGCTCCGGAAAGGGAAGAAGATCCACCCGCTGCCCGTCCGCGTCTGGAACCGCCTGCTGGAAAAAACCCGTGACTGAAACCGCGGTGCAGGCGAAGCGGCGCGCCCGGATGCGCGCCGCGGGAATTGTTTCGCTGGTTCTGATTCTGGGATCCCTGCTCGGCATCGCGAATTCCCCCGTGGCACGCGCGCTGGCCAGGGACCAGCGCGTGTCGATCCTCGTGTTCGGCGTCGACGCGGCGGATCTCTCGCGCCACACGGACACGCTCATGCTGGCCGTCTACGACCCCACCGAAAACTACCTGGGCATCCTGAACATTCCGCGCGATACGCGCATTGATCTGCCGGGATACCGCTTCCGGCGCGTGAACGAGATCTACGGCTATCATCTGCGTCGTTCGAACGATGCGAAGATGGCGGCCGAGCAGGTGCGGGTCGGCGTGGGTTACCTCCTGTCGTCCAGCACGGTGACGGCGAAGGTGCCGTATCACGTTCAGGTGGACTTCAGCGGATTCCGGAAGATGATCGATCTCCTGGGGGGCGTCTGGGTGGACGTGAAGACACCGATGCATTACGACGACCAGGCCGGCAACCTGCACATCCATTTCGAGCCCGGCCGCCAGCTGGTGCAGGGCAAACACGCGCTCGAGTACGTCCGCTTTCGCGGGTCCACAGGCGACCGCGGCCGGATCTATCGCCAGCAGGACTTTCTGCGCAACATGGTCCGCCGCCTCGCCAACCCCATGATGATCTTCCGGGTGCCCCAGATGATCGCGGTGGCGCTGACCAGCATCGACACGAACCTCTCGTTCGCCGACATGCTCGCCATTTGCGCGGCTTCGCGCCGGCTTCGGCCTGAGAACGTGGGCTTTTATCTCCTGCCGGGGAAGGTCTCCGGTCCCTATTGGGCGCCCAACAGGCCGATGGCGGCTCAGATGGCGACCATGCTGTTCGCCGGTTCTCACCCCACCGATGAAGAAGACCTCGAGATCGCGCCGCAGTCCACGGTGATCACCATCAATGTCTGGAACGCCTCGGGCCAGTCCGGGTTGGGCTACAAAGCCGCACGGTTCCTGAGGCGCGCCGGTTTCGACGTCGTCGACTGGGGGAACTACCCGGCGGAGCAGGCGCAAACCCGCGTGATTGACCGCCGGGGGCGCATCGGCAACGCTCGCACCGTCGCGCTGGCCATGGGCGTGGACGACTTCCACTCTGAGCCCAATCCGAAGGTCTACGTGGACGTCGAGGTGGTTCTGGGCCAGAACTTCGCCGGTTTCGACGACAAGGGCCGGTAACGGCGCCCCTCGTCATTCCCGCGAAGGCGGGAATCCAGGCAGGGGGCTTTTGACGCTGTTGGACGCGTTTAAGGGCTGAGCCGCTCACCAATGCGCGTTCCGGCCTTTTGGCAGATCAACGTTTCAGTCCAACAGTTCATGGACCAGATTCCCGCCTTCGCGGGAATGACGGGCGGGGAAGAGGTCATCCAAAATCCCTCGTCGCTCCGACGGGAGGCATTTTGTTTAATGCGATCAACATTCAGGTGAGGTGACCGGTTGAAGAAAAGTGAATCACTGCAGTTTTCCAAAAAAGCCGCCCAGGCGGCCGATGATAAACTGGGTCAGGAAATCCTGATCCTCGATGTCAGCCGGGAGTCCTCGCTCGCCGATTATTTTGTCTTCATTACCGGCACGTCTCACACCCACATCCGCGCGATGGAAGATGGAATCCGCGACGCCCTGAAAGCGACCGGCGCCTTCTTGAACCGCACGGACGGCCAGCGCGGCCACGTGTGGCGCGTGCTGGATTACGGCGCGATCATCATCCATATCATGGACGCGAAGACGCGCTCGTTCTACGCCATCGAAAAACTTTGGGAACGCGGCCGTCCCGTCGAGTGGGAGGCCGCCACGAAAGAGCCGGCGAAAAAATCCGCCGCCAGAAAAGCCGCCGCGAAAAAACCTGCCGTGAAGAAAAAGAACGCCCGCGCCGCCGCGGTTCGCCGGGCCAAGAAGAAAAAATAGTTGATCCTTTCCACGCTTCGAGACCTCATTGCCACCCATGCCACGGACGCGCTGAAAGCCAGCGGGAAAGAGGCCGCCATCCCGGCGTTCGATCTTTCCACGCCGCCGCCGCGCGTTCCGGGTGATCTCGCCGCTAATGTCGCGCTGATGGTGGCGAAAGCCGTTGGGCTGCCGCCCCGCACGCTGGCCGAGAGCATCGCCGCGCGTCTGACGGGGCATCCGCTGGTTGCGAAAGCCGAGATCGCGGGTTCCGGTTTTGTGAACGTCTGGCTTTCCGACGCCGCGCTGGGCGGGGAATTGCTGAGCCTCATCTCCGAGCACAAGGCGCCGCCCGTCACCGGACCGAAGACCCTCGTTGAATTTGTTTCCGCCAACCCGACGGGACCCCTGCACGTGGGGCATGGCCGCGGCGCGGCGCTGGGCGACTCGCTCGTCCGCATTCACCGCTACCTGGGGCACGACGTCACCGCCGAGTTCTATGTGAACGACGCGGGCGGCCAGATCCGGAAGCTCGGACTTTCCGTCGAGACGCGCATGAAAGAGCTCAAGGGCGAGACCGTCACGATGCCCGAGGGCGGTTACATGGGTTCCTATGTCATTGACATCGCGAAAGAGTTGATCGAGACGCATGCCAACCTCAAGAGCGTCGAGCCGACTCAAACCGTTTTTTCCGAAGGCGACATGGCGGGGTATGCCAGCGCGAAGATCCTGAAGACCATCCAGGAGACGCTGAAGAATTTCGGCGTCCACTTTGACACGTGGTACAGCGAAACATCGCTGCACAAGAAAGGCACCGTGATGAAGTTGATCGCGGAGCTGAAAGAAAAGGGATTTGTCTACGATGCTGACGGCGCGACCTGGTTCAAGGCGACCGAGTTCGGCGACGAGAAGGACCGCGTTCTTCAGAAGACCAACGAAGCGCCCACCTATTTTGCGTCCGACATCGCCTATCACGAAGACAAGTTCGACCGCGGCTTCAAGAAGCTTGTGAACATATGGGGCGCGGATCACCACGGCTACTCCCAGCGGCTGAAGGGCGCCATGAAAGCACTCGGCCGGGACGGCGATGACATCCAGGTCATCTTCAATCAGATGGTTTCGATCAAGGGCGGCCGGATGTCCAAGCGCGCGGGCGACGCCATCTCACTTCAGGAAGTGACCGATGATGTGGGACGGGACGCGACGCGGTTTTTCTTCGCGCTCCGCAGCCCCGGCGCGCATTTCGAATTTGATCTCGATCTGGCGAAGAAGCAGGCGTCCGACAATCCTGTTTTCTACGTACAGTATGTGCACGCGCGCTGCTGCTCCATTTTCAAGGAAGCCGAAAAGAAAGGCTTCAGCACGGACACGCGCGCCTGGAAGACCGGCCAGATGCCCGCGATTACGCCGGAAGAGAAAACCGTGTTGATGCACCTCGCGTCTTTCGACCGCACCGTCGAGCTCTGCGCGAAGGACGGGTCCAACCACCACCTGACCGTTTACCTTCAGGACCTGGCCGGGAAGTATCACAGCTTTTACGAGAAGTGTTTCGTCCTCGTGGACGATGCCGCCCAGCGCTCGTTCCGCCTCGGTCTGGTCGACGCCATCCGCCGCCGCGTGGCGCAGGGCCTCGACCTTCTCGGCGTCAGCGCCCCGGAATCTCTCTAAGGAGACATCATGACCCAGTGGAATAATCTGGCCGACAAGGCCCTGAACAACGAACTGCTCACGACCGCCGAAGCGCTTTCCGTCCTGCAGGCGCCCGACACGGAAACTTTCGCGATTGTCGCCGCGGCCGAGCGCGTGCGCCGCCATCACTTCGGCGGAAAGGTGAAGCTGAATTACCTCGTGAACGTGAAGAGCGGCCTCTGCCCGGAAGATTGCCACTACTGCAGTCAGTCCAAGGATTCCGAAGCCCCGATTGAAAAGTACGGACTGATGCCCGCCGACGACATTATCCGCGAAGCCGAGAAAGGCACCGCGGTCGGCGCCACGCGCGCGTGTCTCGTGGCCAGCGGGCGCGGTCCCAGCCACCGCGAACTGAGCCAGTTCTGCGACGCCGTCAGGGAGTTGAAGAGCCGCAAGCCGGACGTCGAGGTCTGCGCGTGTCTCGGGCTTCTCATGGATGGCCAGGCCGACAAGCTGAAAGACGCGGGCGTCGACGCCTACAACCACAATCTGAACACGAGCCAGGAACACTACGAGCGCATCTGCAAGACGCACGCTTACTCTGACCGCGTGGACACCGTCGAAAAGGCGAAGGCCGGCGGCCTCTCGCCGTGTTCGGGCGTTCTGACTGGCATGGGTGAGACTGATGACGACCTCGTGAACGTCGCCGCCGCGCTGCGCCGCCAGGGCGTCGCGTCGGTACCGGTGAATTTCCTGATTTCCATCGAAGGCACGCTGCTCCAGCGGAAAAGTTTCCTGAACCCGCACCGCTGCCTGAGGATCCTCTCTATGTTCCGCCTGATGAATCCCGCCGCGGAGCTTCGCATCGCCGGGGGCCGCGAGATTCATTTGAGAACCCTGCAGCCGCTGGGGCTGCTGGTGGCCAATTCCATTTTTATCGGCGACTACCTCACGACGAAAGGCCAGACCGCGCGTCAGGATCTCGAGATGATCCGGGACCTGGGGCTCACGGTGCTCGGCCAGCCGGACGACTTCCTGGAGACCGTGCTCGGCACCCCCGCCTCGGGCGCCGAGATCAAGGATCCAATCCGGGAGACGGTTCAGGCTTGATCAATGGCTGACGCCGCCCGGCCCGTCGCGCTCATCACCGGCGCCAGCCGTGGCCTCGGTCGCGCGTTCGCCGTTGCCTTCGCCCGCCGCGGGCATGACGTCGCCGTTCACTACAACACCAACGCCGACGACGCGAAAGCCACCGCCGAACTTGTCGCCGCCGCGGGTGGCCGCGCTCTCGTTCTACGCGCCGACATTCGAAAATCCGCCGAAGTGAACGCGATGATCGAGACGCTCACTGCTGAGTGGGGACGACTCGACGTGCTCGTGAACAACGCGGGCGTCGTTCGCAACCGGATGATCTGGCGCATGAGCGATGACGAGTGGCGGGACGTGATCTCGGCCAGCCTCGACGGAACCTTTTACGCCACCCGCGCAGCACTGCCGCTGCTTCGCCGCGCTAAAGGCGTGGTCCTCTCCATCAGTTCCTATGTTGCGGGGCGCGGTTCGGCCGGCGCCGCCAATTACGCCGCGGCCAAGGCGGGAATGATCGCGTTCACGAAGTCGCTCGCGCAGGAAGAAGCGGTCTCCGGCGTCCGCGCCAACGCCATCCTTCCCGGTTTTCACGTGACTGACATGAATCGCGGCTACTGGAAAAAATTCGAGTCGAAGGTGCGCGATCAGCATCTGCTCGGTAAGATGCCGGACCGCGACGAGATGGCCGATTTCGTCGCGAACATCGCGGCGCTCTCCACGGTGACGGGCCAGGTGTTCGCATTCGAGTCCAGAATTCTATGACCATGTCTCTCAATGGCCCCGTCAATAATTTCAATCATGCAAGCGGGGCGGTGGTCGTCACCGGGATCGGACTCGTCACCCCGCTCGGCCTCGACCGTGAGACAACCTGGAAGAACCTCCTCGCGGGTCAGACGGCCATTTTCTCGACGGACAGCGGCCTCGAAGCGCGCGTCGGTGAATTTTCCCCGAATGGCTCGCACTCCCGTGCGGGCGCCTTCGCCGTACAGGCGGCGTCCGAAGCCGCGCGGAACGCGGGCCTTTCTCCCGATGAACTGGCCACGCTGGAAGCCGGGTGCGCGATCGGACAGAGCAAACCGCTCCTCGTGGGAATGGCGGATTCCTTCAACCCCGCGCTCGTGCTGGCGTCCTACACCGGGTGGTCCCTCGAAGCCGTCGTCCGCAATCACCTCGATCTCCAGGGGCCGACCGCGAATGTGGCGGCGGCCTGCGCCACCGGCGTGGCCTCCATCGAGACGGCGGCGGCCTGGATCCGCAGCGGACGCTGCGATGTCGCGTTTGCGGGCGCTTCAGAATCCTCCCTGAGTGATTTCTACCGCGCGGGTTTCCGGCAGATGGGTGTGCTGGCCGAAGGAACGGATCCGCGCACCGTTCGGCCGTTCGACCGCGCGCGATCCGGTTTTGCGATGGGCGAAGGCGCCGCAGTGATGGTTCTCGAATCCGAGATGCACGCGCGCCGGCGCGGGGCGAAGATCATCTGCACGCTGTCCTCCATCCGCCTCCGTCACAGCGTGCTGGACGCGGTCCGTTTCGACGAAGATGGCACACTGGTGGCGAAGCTGATTCATGAAACCTGCGCGGATCGCCGGCCTTCCTATGTGAACCTTCACGGAACGGGCACGGTTGTGAACGATGCCGCGGAAGCGCTGGG
>JAYTIE010000239.1:0-3079 GCA_043732015.1 Elusimicrobiota bacterium
GAAAACGCTCGGCCACCCGGTAATGCGTCAGGCACGGCAACCCTTTCAGCGGATCAACACCCATTCGGCCCGAACCGAATTTCCGGATGGGCTGCTCGAACTTGCCGGCGTTGTCCTTCAAGGAGCCCTGAACCACCGCGGCATAGGTTTTCTTGATGGTCCGGCCCGCGAACTGATCGTTGAGGATGCGGTGGGCGGCAGCTGTTTTTGCGTAGAGGATCACGCCGGTCACGCCCTTGTCGAGGCGGTGAACGACGAACAGCCGCTCTCCGCGTTCGGCGGACAAGGTCGTCAGCAAATCGTCCTTCTTGTCGCCGCGCTCGGGAATCGACGCGATACCGGCCGGTTTGTTCACGGCCAGGATCGCCGACGATTCGAAAAGTCTCTGAATGGGTTCTGTCATGTCTTCTTTATCCCGAATAACGGAAGGCCCGTCAAACGCCGATCGCGAATCCGGAAAAAGTAACCTGCCCCCTCATGCCGCCAGGAACGCTCTTAGCGCTCGTTCTCACCATCACGTTCTGGGCTTCCGCCTTCCCGGGAATCCGAGCCGCCCTGCGTTGGTACACACCCTCACAACTGGGCTTCTTCCGGTTCCTCATCGCCTCCGCCGTTCTTGGACTGGCCTGGCAGTGCCGGCGGCCGCCACTTCCCAAAAAAGCGGATGCGCTGGGGTTCCTGATTCTGGGCGGCATCGGCATTGCCGCCTATAACCTGACCCTGAACACGGGATCGCTGACTGTTCCAGCGGGAACAGCCGGACTCCTCGTCAACACGGCGCCCATCTGGACGGCGGCGTTCGCGGTGATGACGTTGAAGGAACGCCCGCCGATCGGCGTATGGGCGGGACTTCTGACCTCTTTCTGCGGCGCGGGCCTGATTGCTTTCCGGCATGGCGGAACGGTCGGCGTGAACCACGGCGCCGCACTTATTCTCATTGCGTCCCTTTGCCACGCCACCTACATCACGCTTCAGAAACGCTACGTGTCCACCTACGGCGCCATTGGCGTGACGTGCTATGCCGTCTGGATCGGCACCGTGTTCCTGGCGCTGGGCTCCGGCGGACTCATCCAGGCCATCCACGCCGCGCCATGGACGGCGACCGCGCTCATCCTGTATCTCGGCGTGATTCCGGCGGCGCTCGCCTATCTGTGCTGGGCCTATGTGCTGGCGCGCTTTCCAGCCTCCCGCGCGGTCGGGTTTCTCTTCTTCGTCCCGGTGGGCGCGTTCATCATCAGCTGGCTTTGGCTGGGGGAGAAACCGACCCCGTCCGTTCTGGCGGGGGGCGCGCTGGTTCTGGCGGGCGTCGCGCTGGTCAACCGGCGGCCAGCCGGTCCCCAGACGTAGAAAGCCCCCTTCACCGGGGGTGGCGAAGAGGGCCTTCTCTCCGGAGGGATAGGTCTTATTTCTTCTCGCGGCCTTCGCGCTTCTCTTCCCGGTGCTCCCTGTGCTTCTCTTTGATGTCTTCGTACTTTTTCTTCTGGGCATCGGTGAGCACAGCCGAGATGTCCGAGTCCGCCTTGTCGTGAATGCTCTTCATCTGCGTGTGGAGATCTTCCATCTTCGTACGCGTTTCTTCGAGAATGGCTTTCACTTTCGCCTGCTGGTCGGATGTCAGATCCAGCGATTTGGTCATCTGGGCGACGCGGTCTTCGACTGAGAATTTGCGGTGGTCTCCGCCGGGACCTCCAGGGCCGCCAGGTCCATCGGGGCCTTCGGCGCGAACCCCCGTCGGGGCAATCATTCCAATCATCAATAACGCAGCGAATAACTTCTTCATAAGAGCTCCTTTACCTGAGAGGATTTCTCTTTCGACGATAGGAAACGCCGAAAGTGGCGAAAAGAATTTAGGAAGGTGTTCGGGCAAAAACTAAAATTCCGCCATGAAACGCTTCTTTCTTGTCGCCCTCCTTTTTTTCGCCGCCGGCTCCGCTCGCGCCGCCAACGAGGCGCGCTGGCCCGCCTGTGCACCAATCCTCGGGTTCAACTCAGGGGACATCGGCGTGGCCTCCTACGAACTCGATCCTTCCACGCGACCGGCGGGAGCCTGGCTCTGTCTCGCGGTTAACAAAACATCCCAGCGCGTTCGCCTGGTGACCCGCGAAGAATTCGATCTCGCTTTTCCAAACGCCATCGCCTCAGGAAACCGGCAGCCGGGGGATTGCCAGGAAACGGTGGAGGCGCCACCGCCGGGCTCTCCCGTGGAACTTCATGGGCAGGAAACGTGCATCAGAACGAAGGTTTTCTGTGAAGGCACGGAGGTCAGCGTTCGGGTGAGCTCAACCGTGGCGGGACTACCGTGCCCGGCGCGCCTGTTCTCGGCGGCGACAATTATCGGAGACGGTCTCTGGGTGGGCATCGCGCCGCTGGATCCCTACCGGCGGGAATATCCGGGCGCGGGGCTGCTGCTTCAGATTCTGGATGGATCCGTCGCGAGCCGGCTGACGCCGCGCGACATAGGCGGGAAACAGGTCTGCGCGATCCGGAAGGATCCGTTTTCCAACGCGATCTGGGCCACGACCGACAATGGCCTCGTCGAATTGACCAGTTCAGGAAAAGTGAAACGGATCCTGCAGATCCGGTCTCACGAGCGCCCGAAGTAGCGGTTAGACGCCGACCTGATAGCCGCTGCGGCGCATCAAGCCCTTGATGCGGGCCATCACCAGCTTGATCGACGCGGGCTTCCCGATGAAATCATCGGCACCGGCCTGAATCGCGTCAATCTCCACCTCTTCCTCGTTCTTCGACGACGTCAGGAGGATCGGGAATCCCTCGAACTTGGGGTTGCCGCGCAGATGCCGCGCGATGCCGAAGCCGTTGCGCTTGGGAAGGCCGAGATCCGCCACAATGAGGCTTAGTTTCTCCGACTCAATCCGCATCACCGCGTCATCGCCGTCTTCGGATTCCATCACGTCGAATCCTTCCGCTTCCGCGGCCGCGCGAAGCGCCGTTCTTTCGGCGGCGTCGTGCATCGCGATCAGAATGGTCCGGATCGAATTGCGGCCGGACATCGGGCGAACAATCTGAACCTGGCGGGGCGCCGCGACCGCTTCATGGCTGAGGCGGAACGTCTGCTTGT
>JAYTIE010000240.1:0-3077 GCA_043732015.1 Elusimicrobiota bacterium
GTTTAGGGGGTAGGGTGGGGTTTTCCAGCGAGAATTGCGGATTTTTGTCATGATTCGCATGGTATTCAGGCGGTGAACATGTCGCGGAAGTATAGAACAACGGATTCGAAACGAGTTTAATATGCGTTTATTTAGCCCTTCTATTTTCCTTTTTTTGATCGCGATGGCGACTCCGGTTCTCAGCCGCGCGGCGGTCCAGATCGACTCCACCGATGCCGATTTTACTAAGAAGGTTCAGGCCGAACTCGAGTCTATGAGGACCGGTACGCGCGGCATTGCCGCGAAATCCCTGGTCGCCCGGCTGGACGCTTCGACGGCCACAACCACCGTCAAGGTCCTGGGCCTCGACGAATCAACCTGGCATCCCAATGATCACCGCGGCACCCGGAGCCATGTGGTCGCGGCCGACACCCGCATCCGTGGCTCTGAGCGACGGAAGCCCACGTCCGCGATTCTTTACCTTCACAAGACCCGGATCGATCCTTCCTTCAGCCTTTTCAAGCTCGGAACCTTCGTGCATGAACTCAGTTTCGCTGCGGACCTGAACGAGGGTAAATTCTCCGGAGACTTCAAGATCCGGGAAAAGCGCGCCACGTTTTACCGCAATGGCTGGCTGGACTCGTTCAACCTGAAACCGATCCTCGTTTCAGACCGCGTTCCGACCCCCGAATACTCCAAGGCTAAGGAACTGGGACTGATCACGGAAGGGAATGCCCCGAATTTTCCGGTCCTCGATGTCTCCCCAGCGCCCTCGCCGTCCCCCGATCCCGTCCCTTAACCGTCTTCATAGCCAAAATGTCGTTTGCTTGACGCTTTTCGGGCAAAACGATACACTCCGGTCAATAAGTGGCCCGAAAGGCCACTTTTTTTAGTTTTAACACGATGTTAGAGGTCCCTTTTGAGCGAGCTTGTCGAGCAGATCGAACAGCGCATTTCTCCCTTGCTTGATGCCGAGCAGGTGGAGCTGGTTGATTTGACGTACGGTAAGTCGCAGGCCGGCTGGACCATGTGCTTTTTCCTGGACAAACCGGGGGGGATCACGCTGGCGGATTGTGAAGTCTGGTCGGACCGCCTGGGAACAATCGTGGACGAAACGGGCCTCATTGAGCGCTCCTACGTCCTCGAAGTGTCGTCTCCGGGAATCGACCGTGCGCTTCGCAAGCCCAAGGATTTTCAGAAGTTCGCCGGGCAGCGGGTTCACGCGAAATTGTTCGCGGGAATCAACGGGCAGAAGAATTTTCACGGCGTTCTTCTCAGCGGCGATGATGTTGAGATTCGCATGCACACGGATGAGGGGCAGGACGTCGCGTTGCCCCGCGGTCAGGTAGCGAAGTGCCGGTTGGATCCAAAAATCGATTTTTAGAACGCACGGGAGGACTTAGTGGAGATCAAAGGTGGCCTGTCTCATGTTCTCGATCAAATCGAAAGAGAAAAAGGGATAAAGAAAGAAGAGATCCTTAAAATGATCGAGCAAGCTCTCGTTTCCGCGTACCGCAAACATGCGGGCGATGCGGTGAACGTTGAGGCCCATGTCGACGAGGATGGCGAAATTTCCGCGGTCGTCGTTAAAACCATTGTGGAAACCGTGACCGACGGAATGACCGAAGTTGCTCTTTCGGAAGCGCAGAAGATCGACGAGAACGCGGCTGCTGGCGGCCAGGTTCGGTATCCGATCGACACGGCCGAATTCGGACGCATCGCCGCTCAGACCGCGAAGCAGGTTCTCACGCAGAAGATCCGTGAGACTGAGCGCGAGTTCGTCTACGAAGAATTTAAACCCAAGGAAGGCATGCTGGTGAACGGTTCCGTTCACCGGTTTGTGAACCGCAACGTTATCGTGGACCTGGGACGCGCCGAAGGCGTGCTTCCCATCCGCGAGCAGGTTCGCCGCGAACATTGGGCCGTGGGAGAGCGCATCCGGGTTCTCGTGCTGAAAGTCGAAAAGGGCCCGCGTGGTCCCGAAGTTCTTCTCAGCCGCGCTCATGAAACCTTCGTCAAGCGCCTTTTTGAACAGGAAGTCCCGGAGATTTATGAAAAGACCGTCGAGGTTGTTCAGGTTGTTCGTGAACCTGGCCAGCGTTCGAAGGTCGTCGTTCGTTCTAATAACCCGAAAGTCGATCCCATTGGCGCTTGCGTCGGTGTAAAAGGATCGCGCGTTCGTCCGATCATCAACGAACTTCAGGGTGAGCTGATTGACCTCGTCGCCTACTCCATTGACCCCGTCACGTTCATCTCCGCTTCTCTTGCTCCGGCGAAGCCGATCTCGGTTGCGATCGTGGATCCCGTAGCGAAGAAAGCCGAGGCGCTCGTGGCTGAAGACATGCTGTCGCTTGCGATCGGCAAGAACGGCCAGAACGTCCGGCTCGCCTCGAAGCTCACTGGATGGGAAATTGACATCAAGACCGAAGGCCAGAAGAAGGCCGCCGCTCAGGCGTCCGTGACCGCGGCCCGTGAAATGTTTGTGCAGCTCGAAGGCGTCGGTCCTCGCATCGCGGACACGCTTATTCGCGGCGGCATGGACTCGATCGACAAGATCGCGACCTCCGCGGTTGAATCGCTCACGGTCTACGCCGGCATCGGGGACAAGCTCGCTGAGAAAATGATAGAGTCCGCCAAAGATTATCTGCGACGCAAAGCAGCCGGAGAATTGACGCCCGCCGAAAGCGGCATCGAGGCCGTTCCCGCCGAAGTCAGCGCAGTTCCCGAAGCCACCGCGCCCATCGAAGAGATCGGCGACAAGGCGACTTCGGCAAAAACACAGGAAGAGGCCTAAATCACCCTTAATGGCAACACGTAAAGCGACAAGTAACGACAAGAAACAGGACGCTGACACGTCCGCTGACGACGCCGACAAGAAAAAGGCGGCGGCCGCGCGGGCGAAGAAGCCTGTTTCCACCACTCTGAAGCCGAAGAAAAAGACGGCGAAGAAAGGCGATTCCGAGGAAGAGGACGATCAGGAAAAGGAGAAAGATCTCCGTCCCTACATCACGCCTCCTCCGCCGAAGCCTGTTGTTGTCGCGGCTCCGCCTCCTCTGCCCCCGGCTCCCGTCGTTTCTGCTCCGTCGATTCCGGCAGCG
>JAYTIE010000241.1:0-8039 GCA_043732015.1 Elusimicrobiota bacterium
GAGACGGTCCGGGCTTCGCGCTGCCTTTCATCTTCGGCATAAACCTCTTCAATCCCGTGATCGAAGGAAAAGGCAAGCTGACCGGCGCCGGCTTTCCCGTCTTTCTGGACCTTGAAGCTCAGCTAGTGAACCGTCCGGGTGGAAGCGTGATCGTGTTCGGTGGACCGAACATGACTCTTGCCACTTTTAACATGGACACGCCCTACCACGGACGCAGCGGGTCGTCGAACGCGCCCAGTACGTCTTTTAATACGAAATCGACGGTTTTCCTCGGGGGGTTCCAGCTCGGTGTTCAGGGGGGCGTGCGCCTCGGGACATTCCGCGTAGCGCCCTTCTACATGTCCATTTTCCAGAGCGGCAACGCGACCTTCACGTTCGATGACGGCTACCGGTCGACCGACCAGCTCGTGACCAGCGACGTGGTGAACATTGAGGCCTTTGTCACGCAGGTCTTCGGATTCGATGTGATTTACGAGCCGTGGAACCTGTCCCTCGGCAGCGTCTTCCAGCAGGCCGCCTCGACGCCGAACCAGGAGGGCTACAAGACCTCCATGTTCACGCTGGCGTACCACTTCCGCGGAAAATGAACCCACGCCACGCATCAGTCGCGGTCTTTCTGGCCCTCGCGGTGGGATGCGCTCCGGCGGGGAAATACACGGTCCGGCCTGGCTACAAGCCGCCGGCCCTGGTCGCGGTGCTTATGTTCGACAACGACTCAAACGACCTTGACGCTCCTGATGTCGTCCGCTACTGGTTCAACGAGCGGCTGACGGAGAAGAAGGGGTATCACACCATTCCCCTCTCTGATGTCGACGCGGTGCTGAATCTTCATGGGATAAAAGACGGCGGGCAGCTTGCGGCCATCAAGGCGCAGGACCTGGGGCGGGAGTTGAACGTCCCGGCGCTCATCTACGGAGAGGTTCTGGACTTCGGGTACCAGACAACGGGGTTTCTCAACATTCGAAAGGTGCGCGCGCGCTTCCGCATGGTTGATGCACAGTCCGGCGAGACGTTGTGGGAAACGGAAGGCAACGGTGCGAACTCATCGGCCGCCATCTCAGCCCAGGGCGCGCTGGACGCGGGCATTCGCTCGCTGGGAACTCAGCTCGCTGAAAAATCCCTGAACTCCCCTCTGCGCACCGAGGTTTGGGACATGATCTGGGACGCCATCCAATACCTTCCCCGCGGTACCTGACCCCTTTCCGCGGACGCTAAAGAAGTTTTCGCATCAACACGGAAGCGGCGCCAAACTGATATCCCGCACCTACAAAACAGCGAATGGCCGCAGTGTTTTCCGCCTGCGTTGTGACAACCGACGACAGCACACCCTTCTGCTGAAA
This sequence comes from Elusimicrobiota bacterium, assembly GCA_043732015.1. Classification (GTDB taxonomy): domain Bacteria; phylum Elusimicrobiota; class Elusimicrobia; order F11; family F11; genus JBBRXR01. Next base: position 1,341 of record JAYTIE010000241.1, read on the forward strand.
CCTCACAAGAGACTCTGAGATCAAACGGAGAAACCAGCCCTTTGACGAAGGCCCCACCGCGGACAAAACCAGCTGCCCGATCGCGGGCGCGGCATCTTCCATTCCAATCCGTAAGATCTTCAAGCTGAGAAATCCCCCCGCGTTTTTCGCCGGGACGACGACATCGTCGGCAAAACCCGCGGTCACCGAACGCTGCACCCAGAGGCGCATGAGATCGTCCGCGCGATGCGCGACGGCCGGGTCCGCATGAAACCGGTCGTGAGGGTTCACCATCTCCACGGCAATGCCCGCCAGCCGCTCCACATCCGCGGCCGTTGCCGATCGAACCTCGTGCCGCTCTACCGGCCGGAATGCCTGGACATCGTCCAGATGGAAAGTGATCCGCGTCTCGACTGCGGTCCAGCCTGCTCGCTCCAGCGCCGACGTCGCCGCCACGTCCACCAGCGGAACCTGCGTGAAGAGGTAGTGAATCCCCGTTTTTTCGAGAGTTTCCTGCGCTTCCGTGAGAAGAAGGTCCGCGTCGGAAGCGACCTCAAATCGGACCGCGTCCACGCGGGCATGTCCGAAACCGAAGAAATCGGAATCCCAGGGAAGGCGCTGCGCCGTCAAAAAACTTCCGCTGAGGCGAAACAGATGGAGAAACTCTCCCGCGGAGGCCAGCCGTTCGGCCAGCATCGCCTGCTTCTGCGCCGCGGAAATGGTCCCGAGAGGGGCCAGGGGAAGCCACGCGTCCGGAGTTCGACTGACAACATCTTGAAGGAGGGCATCAGGAATGGGCGGCATTGAAACCATTATGCTCCCCCGCCGCCGGGGGCGCAAGCGCGCAAAACGACTTGAGTCTCCCGCGCTTTTTTAAAAGTTGCCTTTGACGCACGTCCGCGGGACGGGTACATTTCCTTAGCATGAAGAAGTTATCGATTGTCGTCCCCGTTTACTTCAACGAACCGAACCTGAACGACACCGTTCCGCGCCTGATTGACCTCGGGAAAAACCTGTCTGACCTCGCGCTTGAGCTCGTGTTCGTCGATGATGGATCCGGAGACCGGTCCCTGGAGCTGCTTCTTTCCTACCAGAAGAAATACCCGGCGACGATCCGGGTCGTGGCCCTCACCCGAAATTTCGGCGGCATGGTGGCGGTTCAGGCCGGCATGCGACACGCCACCGGGGACTGCATCGCCGTCGTCTCCGCCGACCTTCAGGACCCGATCGAACGGATTGCGGACATGGTGGCGCACTGGCGTCAGGGCGCGAAGGCGGTGTATGCGGTCCGAACCCAACGGGTGGATCCGGCGGCGACGAAGTTCTTTGCCGGCATGTTCTACCGGATTTTCCGCAAGTGGGTCTTCCCTGACTTCCCGATCGGTGGATTCGACTTCTATCTCGTCGACCGGCAGATCGTGGACCTCATCAACCGGATTGAGGAAAAGAACCTCAACCTCATGGCGCTCATTTTCTGGCTTGGGTTTAAACCCGTCTTGATGCCGTACGCCCGCGTCGAGCGACGCGCCGGAAAATCTCGGTGGACGTTCCGGAAGCGGTTAAAACTTCTCATCGATTCCTTTATCGGGTTCTCCTATGTCCCCATCCGTTTTCTTTCCGTCACCGGTATTGTCCTGTCCACGACTGCGATCGTCTGCGCTCTGCTGATGCTTCTCAGCCACCTGGCCTGCGGCACGGCCGTGCGAGGCTGGGCGGTGTTGACCGTCGTGATTATTTTCTTCAGCGGAATGCAGAGTTTTATGATCGGGATAGTGGGAGAGCACGTCTGGCGCGCCCTGGACGAGACCCGCAAACGGCCCGCCTTTATTGTCGACCGGGTCTACGAAGAAGAACTCGAATGAAACCGGAGCCGCCCAAAAGCCGCCGCCCCGGACTCATCCGTATGCCGGGCCCGCTGCTCATGAAGCTCCCGGTGATCACCGACATTCGCGGCAGCCTGCTGGTCGGCGATTTCAAATCGCTGCCATTCAAACCAAAAAGGCTTTTCGCCGTCTTCGATATCCCGTCCAAGAACACGCGCGGGCAGCACGCCCACAAAAAGCAGCACCAGTTCATGATCTGCATGCGCGGGAGCTGCTCCATCCTGCTGGACAACGGCAAGCACAAAGACGAAGTAAGAATGTTCGCGCCGAACGTCGGGCTCTATGTCCCTCCCATGATCTGGGCCCTGCAGCATCGCCACTCCGAGGACTCGCTGCTCGTCGTCCTGTCGTCCGGTTCCTACGACCCCGACGACTACATTCGCGATTACGAACGCTTCCTGCGTGCGGTGCGGAATCGATGAGCGGTAAGATTCCCTTCCTTGACCTGAAGTCCACCCATCTGGAGATCGAAGCGGAGTTGAACGAGGCGCAACGTCGCGTGATCCACTCCGGCCGGTATATTCTCGGTCCCGAAGTCAGCGCGTTCGAAGCAGAATTCGCGGACTATTGCGGAGCCCGTCACTGCGTTGGCATGGCCAATGGACTGGAAGCCCTCCAGTTCACGCTCCTCGCGTGGGGCATCGGCCCCGGAGATGAGGTCCTCGTGCCGTCCAACGGTTACATTGCAACCTGGCTGGCGGTCACGCACACAGGCGCAACGCCGATTCCCGTAGAGCCGGATGAACGCACTTTCAATCTTGATCCCGCGCAGATCCAGCGCGCCATGAATCCCCGCGTTCGCGCCGTTCTCCCCATTCACCTTTACGGGCAACCCGCCGACATCGAAGCGATCCGCGACGTCGTAGGGCCCGGGGTCCGGATTCTGGAGGATGCCGCCCAAGGGCACGGCGCGCGCTACAAGGGGCGCCCCGTCGGAGCGCTGGGTGATGCCGCCGGTTTCAGTTTCTACCCGACAAAGAACCTCGGCGCCCTTGGAGACGGCGGCGCCGTCACCACCAACGATCGCGCGCTGGCGGACAAGCTGAGGTTGCTCCGGAATTACGGCTCCGCCGTCCGGTTCAGCAATGAGATTCCGGGATACAACAGCCGCCTCGATGAGCTTCAGGCGGCGTTTCTGAGAGTCCGGCTGAAACATCTGGAAGACTGGAATGAACGGCGGCGAAAGGTGGCGGCGGTGTACGCGGAATGGCTTCCGCGGGTGTTTCCGGATTGGACGCTTCCTTTTGTTCCGGCGTGGGCGGAGCCCAACTGGCATCTCTATGTCGTCAAAACCGGAGACCGATTATCGGCGCAGAAACAATTGGACGCGCTCGGAATCGGCCATGACCTTCACTATCCGGTTCCGCCTCTCAGGCAGGCCGCCTATGCCGCCCATCCCGCCGCGCCGGAGAACTATCCTCTGGCGGAGAAGCTCGGGGGCCTGGTACTCAGCCTGGCGATGGGGCCGTCCCTGAAGGCGCCGCTGCTGGAAGAGAAACTGAGCCGCGCCTTGCAGCGCGGCTGAGACGAAGGCCCGCGACGACCGTCGCGGCGTAGGCGAGAACCGCCGCGGCATGGCCCGGGCTCTTGGGGCGCCAACCCGGCGACATGAAGAATCCGAAGCTCAACGCCACAGACCCCACCAGCGCGATCCACACCGGCATTGAAAACGATCTGACCCAATCCCGGCGGCTGATCAGGAGCATGAACGGCACAATCTGGATGCCGAGCTTGTAGTCCCAGCTAATGTTCGGCAACAGATCCATCAACTGGAACGCGAGCCCGATAAGCCCGACTTCCGCCACCGAGAAGCCCCGCCGGGCGGACGCCCGTGGCGACTTGCGCGACGCCAGCCAGACACCCAGCCAGCAAACGCAGAACAGAAACAGCAGCAGGTTCCTGGCCACAACACGGTTTTCCGAAAATCCATACAGAGCGGCCGCCGATGCGAGAGAATGACTGATCGACCAGGGCGGAATCAGGCTTCCGTAACCGGTCACGGTCTGAATGAAAACGTCAAAGTTCGCCTTTCCCGCGCAGAAGAGGCCGACCATGTTCGTCGCAATGAATAGAAGGACCGGTTTGATTCCTCCGCGCAGAACCAGGATGGCAATCATGATCGCGGGATAAACCCGCATCTCGGTCGCCCAAGCGAACAAAAGCGCCGCCGTCATGGGACGGCCACGGCTGAGCGCGTACAGCCCTCCCGCGCAGGCCGCTGAAATGAATGTGTTGCTGTTGCCGCGTTCCATCTCGAACTGAAACCATCCGGAGTTATAAATCGTGGTCGTCACCGTCGCCGCGAAAATAAGCGCGAGCGGCAATTCAACGACGCGGCTTTCCGCGAGCGAAAAGAACACGGCCGTGAAAATCGCGCCGATCAGCAGCCAGGACAGGATGTGGTAATTCAGCGGATACGGGACCGACACGAAGGGTGCGAAAACCGACGCCGCGCCCGGCGGGTACATCACGCTGCAGGGGTGCCCCTCCATCATCTGTTTCGTCCAGTCCATCGCGCTCATAAAGTCTCCACCCGGATTGGGGAGGGCCGGAACCTGGAACTCATCACGGAATCGGTCACCGAAGGTCGTCCGGTAGGTGTTGGCGTACCACAGGAACGCGAACGTAAAGAACAGAAAACCGGTGTAGAGAGCGCGACGCTGAATCACGGTTCAATATGGCGGGCGCGGGGCCCCCTTTTCAAGGCTTACGCAAACATTCACCACGAAAAATCGGCCATTTCCTGCAACTTGCCTTTGACTTGCGGCGGCCTCACGGCTACATTCGACAGGTATGGAAAAACTCTCCCATCGACGCCGGCCCGAACTTTCCGACATCGCGTTCGGCCTTCTGATATTTTCGGCTTTCTTTCTGGGCGCCAACAACCTTGACCGCGCGTACAGAGCGCCCTATAACCACGCCATCCTGACGCCCGCCATCCTCGGTGATGAGCCGGAGGGGCGGGATTTCCGCCGCGCCCTCGATTCGGCGGCGGCGTTGAAGTCGGGCAACCGACCGACTCTTCCCAGCCTGCCGCTCGTCAGCTTCGCCTACGTCCCTTGGACATTTCACCCAAGCTACTACCGTTTCACTCAAACGATGATCCTGGCCCTGTTCGTGGCGCTGTTTGCCTCACTCCGGGAAAGCCGCATTCTCTCCCACGCCGAAGCCGGCGCCATCGCGCTTCTGCTGACATCGACCTTCTACCACTCCTATTGGTTCCTGTTCGCGCTGGAACGCGGCAGCGGCGACGTGTTCGCCGTGACAATGACGGCCCTCGGCCTGCTTTCGCTCGGCCGCGGCCAGCGCCGGGCCGCCATGTTCTGGTTCACAGCGGCGACCCAGTGGAGCCTTTACCCCGTTGTTCTCGGGCTTCTTCTCGTGCTCCGGTTCGGCTGGCCCTCATTTCTCCGGTTCCTGGCCGTCAACGCCGCCTTGCCGCTGGTGACGGGTCCGGGGAATCTGCGCGCGTCACTGGGGCAGATCAAAAACTCTTTCGCGACGGCGAACACCGTGGCGCCCAACTTTTCTCTCTGGGGGCCGCTCGCCGGTTCGGAACACGCGGGGCTTTATCTGGCGGCCTGCGTTGTGGCCCTGGGCGCGTTCGCGTTCGCGACCCTCTACGAATGGTGGGCAACCCGGCATATCCAATCCCGGTCTCTCGCGTGGCATCCTCTCGGGCTCGCTGAGACCGGACTCGCCGGCATCGCGGTTCAGCTGGTTTCACTTCTTCCGCCTGTCACCAGCGGTCACGGCCTGGGGCTCCAGGTCGTTCCTTTCCTGATTCTCGTCACGCGCCCCCGAGCGGAATCGCCGGAAATGAGGCGGACGGTGAAAGGCATCACCGCCGTGGTGGCAGGGGCGCTCGGCGCCCTGTCCGCGGGCGGACCGCAGAACCGCGTCTCCGCGACGGTCGTGGGATTTCTCGCCTACACGGTGCTGGCGGTGATGACGTTGGGAACGCGCAGATCCCCGAACGGGGAATTGAAGAGCGCTTAGGCCAGCTCGGGTTCGGAGGGCGGCGGCACCGGTGCCGCTTCGGGCTTCACTGCGCGCCGGCTTTTTCCAAGAAGGCCGATCACGACCGCCCCGGTGTACGCGAAAAGGCAAACGAAAAGCCCCACCGACTTCGGCTGGAACCCGGGTGAGCAGATGAATCCGTACGAAACCGCGACGGAACCCACCACGGACATCCACACGGTGGGCGTGCAGATCTTGCGCCAGTCGCGCCGGGTGATAAGAATCAGAAAGGGAATGGTCTGGATGCCCAGCTTGTAATCCCAGCTTACATTGGGCAACAGATCCATCAGCTGGAATGACACCCCGATCAATCCCGCTTCCGCCACCGTGAAAGGCGCGCGCCACGGCGCGCCACTGTCTCGCCGCCGCGCCAGCCACACCACCAGCGCGCAGGCGAAAAACAGAACGATCATGAGAATCTTGAGAAACTTCACATACGGCGCGAAATGGAAGAGGTACCCGGCCGTCGCGAGCGAGTGGCAGTATTCGTACTCCATAACCCTGTTCTGCCAGTAGAGAATATTCCTTATGAATTCCTTCAGGTTGGCGACGCCGAGCGCGAACAGCGCCGCCGTGTTGATCACGAAATAGACGATCATCGGCCGGATTCCCCCGCGGAGAAAAACGAACGCCATCAGGATGGCCGGGTAGATCCGGTATTGGGTCGCGGCGGAGAAGAGAAGTGTCGCGAGCATCGGCCGGCCGCGACTCACTGCCAGAAGCCCCGCCGCGCAGAGAAGGGAGACAAACGAGTTGCTGTTTCCTCGCTCGAGCTCCAGCTGGAACCAGGCCGTGTTGTAAATCACGGCCATCACGG
>JAYTIE010000242.1:0-8019 GCA_043732015.1 Elusimicrobiota bacterium
GAGGAAATCGACTGCGTGGTCGTCCACCACTCTCCTCCACCCGTCGCATCAATCTGGAGGCCCGTGTTGTTGTCATTGTCGTAGGCAACATCCAGAACCTGATAGGTCGTCGAACCGTCGACGCCTGCGACGGTGGTGATCGTCCGGTTCGAGATCATCCGGGCCTGGTTCAGGATGATTTCATAGGCCTGGGTCACGACTCCCGTTGTGATGTTTCCTTCGCCGTCGTAACCTTCCGTCGCTCCGACGCCGTAGGTCCGTTCGTTGTCTTCGATTTGACCGTTTCCGCTCAGGTCGTAGGAGATCTGGATGAAGCCGTCCTCATTGTAGGCGTAGTGAATAACCATGTCCTGCGTGGTGACAGAACCTTCCGATCCGATGGTTTCCGTGTGCGTGGTGTTGGTGGCGACCTTGGCCTGGCCATTGATGATGTAGAAAGTCTGACTGGTGAGGCCGTCCGAGGTGTCGCCAAATCCGTTGTCGGAAATGAAGAACCCTACTTCCTGGGCGTCGATCGTTTCATTGACCGTCGCGGCGGCGAGAAGAACGCCGTTTCCTCCGTACGTGTTGTGCGTCGCCGTTTCCTGGTGATTGGTCGACAGATCGCGGTTCTCGGTGTCCGACACATTGACGGTTTCAACGACGCGGGCCTGATTCGCGATCACCTGATAGATCTGGCGGGTGCTTCCGCGCGTCACGTTGCCGTAGTAATCTCCGGACAGCGACGTTCCGTTGCCCGCGGCGCTCAGCACCCGGCCCGACGCCAGGCTGTAGACATAATCCACTTTCGTGTGCTGAGTGGAGCTGGATTCCGGAATGGAGGGATCGGCGGAGCCCAGATGATGCGCGGGAAGAGGCAGCGGCACCACCTGGTAAGTCAAGGAGTCGGAAATATTGGAAAGGGCCTTGGTCTCTCCCAGAATGACGCCCATGGCCTGATCGCTCGATGTGGTCGTTTCAGAAACCTCGAGGCCATTCACGTCGAGTTCATTGGAAGTGGAGGCGGTGTGCGACTTGGCGGAGGTGACCTGGCCCACGGCGTTCAGCTTGTTGACGGTTTCGGTGACGTAGTTGGAAATGGTTCCGGTGGCGGAGGTGTTTCCAGTGGAAATGCTGCGGATGACTTTCGATTCGCCATTGATGATGGTGTAGATCTGGTCGAGGTTTCCGGTGGTGACGCTGATTTCGCCCGTCTCCGGACCCGCGCGGGAATCCTTCAAACCCCAGTCGTGGTTCTGGAACGTTCCGCTTCCGGTGGCCCCGATGAGACGCGCGGTATCGGGACCGTCATATTCGTAGTTCGTCGTGAGCGTCTGAACGGAACGGGTGCCGTCCCAGCCGAGCGCCGGATTCTCTCCGCAATTCTGGCCGTTGGCGCAGAGTTCATTCTGGGTGGTGGTCACCGCAACCGTGTGGCCGATCTTGGCCTGATCGTTCAGGATCTCGTAGAAGAAGCTCGTCTTGGTGCTGCTGACCGAAACGATGGTGTCGGAAATAAACTGAATCTGAAGCGGCGCGTCCGGATCGCCGTTGTAGACGTAGGTCGTGACGGTCGTATCGCCGCCGGTCGTCCGTCCGCCACGGCCGTAGGCGCCCTGCCGGCCTTCGGCGCTCGCCATGTGGCCATTCGCCGAGAAATAATACTCGGTCGCACGCGTGTCATAGGTCAGCGAACCGTCCTGGCGCCGCGTGGTCGAGGTGCTCTCAGACCGGGTCTGCTTCGCCTGGCCCAGAAGAACTTCTTCATAAAGATTGTGGGTTTCTCCATTCGTCACCTGAACCGTCGAGGTCCACTTCAATGGATCTGGGTCGACGGTGGTCAGAAGAACTTCTTCAGAAACTGATCTTCCATCTTCAACCGCGCCCTTGGTGAGGCCGTCCCATGCCAGACGGTATTCGTTCGTCGAATCGTTGGTCGTACGGCCGCCATCAAGCTTGTTCGTGACCGAAACGGTCCGGACGCTCGCGAGCCGGAGGCGGTCGCCCAAGAGAACGCCGGTTCCGGCGACCGTACTGAAATCGGTGTACGCCTTGGCCGCGCCGGCGGTCGCGCGAGAGAGATAGGTCTGGCGGCTGCGGCTCGTGGTCGTGTTGTGGTAACCATCATCGGAGAAGCCTTTGTCGAAGCCATCGCCGCCGTCGATCAGGCCCTGCGCGTCGTAACGCGTGGTGTTTGCGGACCGGGAATCGCGGGTGGATCCATCGGAATTGTCGACATGCGAGTCATTGAGCGAGATGGCGCTCTTCATTTCGCCGTTCACCGCCAGCGAAATGGTGCGGGAGATGGTGTGCGTGCGCGCCTTCGTGAACGGATCGACGGAATCCGACGATCCGACTTCAAAGGATGACAGCGCCTGGCCGTCGAACGGGTTGTAGCGGCTGAGGCGGATCGAGGTTCCGATGGTCTCGGTTCCGTCGCCGCCCACGGTGCGGGTTCTCGTGTTGGAAACGATCGGCTTCGCCTGGGAGCCGACCATCGCAAGGACCTCGTCGGACGTCGTCCGCGTCTGGGAACCGCTGACGTTATCAACCGAGCTCGACACCGATGACGTGCTGCCGCCGGTCAGGTTTCCGTTCGTGTCGAACGCGTAGTGGGTATTCGTGGTGTTCTCGCTCGTGGACTGCACCGAGCGGCGGATTTCGGTCCCGTTGACGTCCCGTTCCACGACGCCCTGCGTCGAGTAGGATTTTGAAACCTGGTCCTCGGCCTTGTTGAACTTGTTGTACTTCGTGAAATCGGTAATGGTCCGGGTCTCATTGAGAATGTCCGCCCGGATTTCCTGAGTGGATTCCTCGTAGTGAAGCATGTTCCCGTGCGTGTCATAGCTGACATGGTCGCGGACCGTATCGAGGCGTTTCACCATTCCGTTCTTCTTTCGCGTGGTCACCAGCTGGCCGGAAAGAATCGCTTGCCAGACCGTGATCGGCAGGCCGTTGCCGTCCAGCAGATCGACGAGCGTTTCGGGATCGACTTCGGATCCGCCGAGGTAGTATCTCAGCGTCCAGCCGCCTGATTCCGTTTGCGTATGGAATCCCACCTGGCGGCCGAGCGAATCGAACTTGATGGTGTCGGTGACAACGCGGCTTTCAACGCCACCCGGCGCCACGGTATCTTCCTTGTAGGAAATCTGCCGGTCGAGATTGTCGTAAACGATTCCCGTCCGGTTCACGGTCGTCATTTCGCTCACGCGGTGAGGCGTGTTGTAGTCCACCGTGATCGCGCCGGCCAGGATCAGCGAATCGATGGTCGCATCCGGGTTGGCCTCAAGAAGGTCCGCGATCTCCAGCGGATCGATCTCCGTGTTGTCGATCGCCCGGAAGTAGGCGATGGTTTTGGTTTCCCCTTCGGTGAAGACGCGCGTTCTGGTTTCGAGCGCGCGCCCCTTCGTGTCGAATTTCAGATTTTCTGAAATGGTCGTCACGTTCAGCCCGTTTTCGATTTTGAAGTCGACCGACGTCAGCTGCTGGCCTGACCGCGCATCGTAGTCCGTTTTCAGGCGGTAGGATTGCACTTCGACATCGATGTCGCGCTGAAGCGCCAGCGGCTCGACGTTCGTGGGCGCGCCCGCGACGGGTGTACCAAGCGTCCGCGTCTGCGACTCGAAGGTCGTCCGCTGTCCCTGCAGGTACTGGATACCGCGGGTGGTTGAAAGCGTTTCAAGGTCTGACGCCGAGCTCCGGGTCACCTCGCGGTAGCCCGACACGAGACCGGCGCCGGTTCCGGACATGTAGTAATGCGATCCGGCGCGGACGGTGGACTGAGCTGTTTCAATGTAGGGGACCGTCGGCGATCCCGCGGGGTTGCGGCCGGCGGAAAGCTGGAAGCTGATATAACCCTGCTGGCGGCCGGCCACATCGAATGTCGTCGATCGCTGCGAGGTCACGGAGATGAGATGGTCCGCGAGCGCCTTGCCCATGAGCGCTGTGTAGCGCTGATCGACGCTCAGCACGGGATCCGAGCCGGCCACGTCGCTGTCCCACCTATAATAAGAAGCTCCGATTTTTATGCCGCGTTGGGGGACACTTCCCACCGTGTCCATGGTGTCGTACTGGATCTGATCCGACCCCATCTGCTGGTCAAAGCGGTTGTAGCTGACGCCGCGAAGAAGAACCACGTACTTTTTGTCCCATGAGAAACCGGCCGAAAGCGAGTTGCCGGCGTCCGGCCGGTCGGTGACCATGCGGTCCTGCTCAACCATCCGGCCGAGCGCGTCATAGCTGAATCGGACGTTCTGATCTGTCTCGATCGCGTTCGTGCTGGTGGTCTGGATTTCGTCATAGGAAAGAATGTGCGCCTGAACGTCATATGTGATGCCGGTCTTCGTTGAGCGGGTGACGTCGCCGGTCGCGCCCACGTTCACTTCATTGAGGGAAAGCGCGCGTCCACGGGCATCGAGGGTGAGGGCCGTCCAATCCTTGGAGCTGTGGAGATCGTTGTCGATCGTGTTCTCTATATAGTGAACGGTCTGACCGCGGGTGTCGAGCTGTGTGTTCGTCCGGACCGTTTTGGTCAGGGAATTGATGCCGTTCTTCACCTTCAGGTCACGGATGCGGTAAACGGTCCCCGCCAGCGCGCCAGGAAGCTTGTCTGTTCGGCCGACATTGACGAGTTCGACCCGCGCAGCCGTAGGGAGGTCGTTCCAGATGATTTCCTGTCCGTTCGGGAGAACCCACACGTAGCTGGAGAGCCATTCGGCGCGCTGAAGCGGCGACAGGATGGCCCACTCGGACGGCATCGGCGGCGCTTCGATGGCGGAACCGGTTTTCCCGACAGTCTGGGTAAAATTCAAAACGTTGCCGTGATCGTTAAAGAGATCCGCGGACCAGTTCGTGACTTCGTGCGTGTTGAAAGGATCACGCAGCGAATCGCTGAAGACGTCCTGCTGGTAACCCGCCAGCCGGCCGTTCTTCGCGTAAGCCGCGGTGTTGTCGGCGCGAATCGCGGCCCAATAGGTTGTGACTGCGAGCTGACGAAGAATCGCGCCGTCCTGGAGCGTGGTGGTCATTCCGCTTTCATTCCATGACGAGAGCTGCCCCAGCCGATTGTAGGTTTCACCGCCCCGACTGATGCTGGTCACCGTGGCGGATTTGTCCGACATCAACGTATTGGTTCGCTCGTCGTAGCCGGCTTCCTGCCCATTGGCGTTGAAATGGGTCGCGTCGCGGTCAACGGTCGTCGTCCGGCGAAGGGTGAGCGAAGAGAAATTCGGCAGGGAACCTGCGAGCGTGGATTCCTCGTATTCCTGCTCCACCTTGTGGAACGAGTAGAGCTGTCCGTCCGCGTTATAGGCTCCGGCTGACCAATTGACGATCTTGTTCACGACGCGCGCGTTCAGCACGTCATCGTAGGACGGTTCCTGAATATAGTCGGTATAGGACAGCTGATGACTGTTGCCATCGTAAATGATGTTTTCGCGATGCGTAGTTGTGATGTTCCTGTACCCGTCTTCGGCCTGCAGGTCATAGCGCGTTTCGCGGTTGTGCTGGTCATAGGTCATGCCGCTCTTGATTTCGCGAGTCGTCAGGTTCATGCCGGAACCCGTTTCGACGGACGTTGTGTCTGCCAGCGTCAACTGTCCCAAAACGTTGTAGGCATTCACCACATTCTGCGTCGTCGTCACGTCCAGGAGGGCCGACGCCGCATCATGACGGTGCGTGGCATTCGTGTACCCCAGAAGATCCCCGATGGGGTTGTAGCTTCCGGCGGTCCATACGACGTCTTCGGTCACGTCCGGCGCCGCGCTGTCCACCCGGGTTTCGCGGTAAGACGCCTGCTGTCCAGTCGCCAGATAAGTAATGCGAACGCGGTCGGTCTGAATCGTTTGATCGAGCGTTTCGCCCTTCCGGTTTTCAATCTGGCGGTAGGCCAGGTTGCGTCCGAAATCGTCGTAGCCGTCACCCCGGTCCTGGGTGTTTCCGGAATCAACCAGCGTCTGCCAGTTCATGGTCGTGACCACGGCGGGCTTGTCGCTGGAATAGGTTGTTTCCATATAGGAAGCCTGGTTGCCGCGCGTCGTGAAGCGGATGCCCGAACGGTGAGTGTCCGTCGTTATTTCATCGGGCGTTCCCGTGGCCGCCGTGTCATGACGGACGGAATGCTCGAACGTCTCGTCCGCGCGCCCAAACAGATTGAACACCTGATGCGTGGTGCGGTCGATGGACGCGCCGTAGATGTCGGTTTCCGAGACGCTCTCGTCGGTCATGCGGCCAAATTCGTCCCAGGTGGTCAGCGTGTGGTTCGCCACCGCGGTCGTGTTGCGCGAAGCGCCGGAATCGCTGATGGAAACCTTCGTGGTCGTTTCCCGGTAGCTGTCGACGACGCCGTCTATCGCGTGGGAGTTCGAGCGAACAACCGTTTGAAGAAGGTCCGGCGCGTTGTCATCCCGGGTTTCCTCGGTGTAATGGCGCTCGGTCCCGGTCGAGTCGTACTGAATATTCTTTCGAACAATTGATTTCGTGTGCACACCAACGGCATTTGTCTCGGCGGTTACCGACGAGTTCTGGGTGGTTAGGCCGGTGGCGGCGTCAAATTGGATATCCACCGTGTTCTGGCGGAATCCTTCGCCGGAGACAAGCGTTCTTCCTTCATAGGTCGTGTCGATGTAATGAGTGATCCGGTTCTGGACGTAGGCACCGTTTGTGCGAACCGTCGTCGTGAGATGGTCTATTTCGCCGCCGCCGACTTCGTGCACGAGGTCGGTATATCCGGTGACCTGGCCGTTCGGATTGTAGGCAATTCCACTGCGGCCCGTCGTAGTGACCAGATCCGGCGACTCCGACGAAACGACCTGCTGCGAATAGGACGCTTCACGTCCCGTCGTGTTGTTGTAGACGATGCCGGACTTGCTCGTCGTTACGGTTTTGGTGAAACGGCCGCTCGTGGTCGCTTCTTCGATGGAAGAAAGCGTCCGGCCATGCCGGTCGTAGACGGAAATGGAAATCGAATGGGAATCCGCCGGCTCTTTCTCGTAGTCGTGAACATCGTCGATGCGGCGAAGGGTCAGACCCAGCGTGTTGAATCCGGTGTCGGTTGTTTTTTCCGTGTGACTCAAAAGATTTCCACCCAGAACGCTACCGGAGTTTCCGGTTCGGGTAATGTCTTCCGTCGTGCGGATCGTGCGGGCGGACGAGTCGAACTGAGCCGAATAATCTGTGGTCGTCGTCATTGACGTCGCATCCGTCGCGGCGGAGACCACGTGCTTGGACGCGACCTGATCGCTCGATCCCCAGTCGGTCCAGACGATGTTGCTGTTCAAGGTCGTCGTGATGACGCCGTTCTGATCTTCGACGATTTCGCGCGAGCCGCTGAGAAGGCCGTCGGAGTCGTAGGTCAGATTGTCGCGGGTCGTGGTCGTGACTTCGTTGACGCCCGCGCCGCTCCGGGTCGCCACCTGGGATCCGATGGTCTGATGGTCGCGCGCGTCATAGGTGATGCCGGTCACCACGGTCTTCGTGAACAGGCCCGCCTGGTGGCCGGCAATGATGTCCTCGTAGTTCGTGAGGATCTGCGGATACGCAACGCCGCCGTTCGAACCTTCTTCGAACACGTATTCATCGTAATCGGTGAGACGGCTCTTGACGTCGTACTTCATGCCTTCCGTCACCGTGAGGCGGTGTGTGTCGAGGACGCTTCCGTCCGCGTCGCTGCCCGCGCGGTGAAGATTCTGGACGGATTTCAGGAGGCGGCCGAGCACCGAGTACTTCTTTCCCTGCCAATCCGTCGTTTCGGTCAGGTTCGGTGTCGCCGAAGAAACAACCGCTTCCTTATAAGTACCGATGTCCGAGAGCGTGTTGTAGGAGACGCCGGTGCGGGTCGCCGTCGTGGTGATGTCGGTTCCGCTCGTGATGGTGTGGGTTTTCGTCGTGACCGTCGAAAGCCGGTCAAAAGCGTCGTAGCTCATCGTGCCGCGCTCCGTGATCTGGCGGTACACGTTGTTTCCAGGAAGAAGGGGTTTCGTTATCGTTGCGTCTTCTTTTGAGCTCAGCTGGCGGTTCTGCGGATCGTAAACCAGATTCGTG
>JAYTIE010000243.1:0-7998 GCA_043732015.1 Elusimicrobiota bacterium
CGGCAATCACCGGCGAAGCGCCTATGCCTGACGCAACCGACCCGATCACTGACGACGCGGACACTTTCCTTGCCGAGATGGTCGGCCTTCACCCCGAGCACCCGGCGTTCGAACGGCTTCTGACGCTGCGGAGGACGACGCTTCAACAGCGATTCGTCACCCTGCTGAAGGGAAGCGCTTTGGACGTCCGTGGCCTCAAGACCCGGATCGCAATGACGCCGGATGCGATCCGCCGCAATCCGTTGTCTCTACTTCTGGAGCCAGGGGAGTTCTTCAAGGAACAAGCCCGTATGATCGGTGCGCAGGGACTGCCGAGGGGGCAGATCGTTCCGATTCAAGTCGCGGAACCCGTTCTGAACAAGAAAATCCTTTACCTCGAAACCGGCCGTCCCCTGGCGAAGACGAGGGAAGAAGCGAGCGATCAGGCGCCCGATGAGATTCTGGTTATCGCGGAACCCATCACGGTACCAACCGATGTCTGGCAGGCCCTCACGCCGCTTCAACAGAAAGTTGCAACTCAGGCCTGGGGATTGGGGGGAACCGCGATCCTCAGTGGAAACGATCTCGACACCTGGTTCACGGAGCAGGGATTCAAGAATGAACTCCTGGTTTTGCTCACGACCAATTTCCTGCCGAAACTTCTGGCCACGGTCGCCGGCCGGATACGGGCCGGGCGCACCGGCCTGGACGATCTCGCCGCGGAGTCGAAGGTTCCCGGCGAACGCCTTATGGCGGGCGAGGTCCGATTCTCGCTCACCACGAAACAGTGGGATGTTCTTCGATACTCCTATGGGATCGGGACGAACCGGCTGGACCGCGCGGCGGACATTCAACTCGCCACGGGCGCAGAAACTCCGGACACGGTTCGGCAGCTTCGATACAACGCCATGAAGGCGCTTCGGCCAAATGAAAACGGTCGGGAGCGTCTCGCCGCCGCGCTGGGCGTCAAAGCGGAACAAATCACGGACGCGTTGCTGGGAAAGATTCTTCCGCTCGCGCGTGAGGTCATCCGTTACCGCTACGGTATCGACGTTCACCGGATCCAGTCGTCCAAAAACAAGGAAAGCATCATCTCCGTGTTGACCCGGAACGGCATCACGAACAAGGGAACACCCTACACCCAGAAGCAGCTCGACGACGCGCGCGAGGCCGGCGAAGCCGAATTGAAACGTCTGCTGGCCACCCCGGAGCCGACGCCAGGCGAGTACCGCGTGCGCCGGTTCAAGCGCCTCCCGGTCACCGTGAAGGACGGTCGGGACATCCTGGCCCACGTCATTGGCGTTCCCAGAGATGAGGTTGATGCGCGCGTCCGCACGCTGACGCCGGCCCACCGAATTTTCATCGATCTCTACGTGGGGCTTTGGGAGGCGCCTGAGGCCTCTTCATCCGCCCTGCGAGCCGCCCTCAAGGCGCGCGGAGTGAAAGGCACATGGACGAACCAGTCCCTCCTCGCCACGTACAAAAACACGATTATTCCGAAACTCAAGAAATACAGCGACGGATGGGACTACCTGAAGAACGACCTCAAGATCAGCCAGGAACAGCTGGTCGAGAACTTCCCGAAGCTCACGGTAACGGAAGCGGAAATTGTCCTGATGACTTACGGCATCGTGGAAGCGCGCCGGGACGACGACCAGATCACTGCAGTCCTGAAGGCGAGGGGGATCACCACAACGTGGGGACAGCCCATCTCCCGGGACACCGTTCAGCAAATACGCTTCCGCGCACTGGAGCGACTGGAGTCCGGCGAACTCGCGCGATACCCGCTTCGACAGGAAGATCCCAGGACGTTCTCAGTGCCATTGAGCGCCGCGCTGACGGAGCTTCTCACTCCCACAGGGCTCCCGGGCGAAAGCGCTCCCCGTGGAAGGATGAGCGTTTTCCGGGGGCCTGAGTTCTACGAGAAATATGTCGCGCCGGTTTGGGAAAGCCCGGCCCTGTCCATCGTCGTTTTCGCATTGCCGTGGATTCTGATGGGCATCATTTTCGCGTTCATCGGTATTCCTGATGCCGGTTCATACATCGGCGCCTTTTCGATCGCCGGGTTCGCCGGCATCGCGCACATTATCGGCGGGAGAATCGCGGAGCTTTTCGGCGCCTATCACGAACGCATCGGCCGACAGGTGGGCGAGGCGCCCCAGCGCGCGCACACGATCGGCATGTACGCGGCGTCCACGGTCGCCACCGCGCTGTTCCTGCTTGCGGTCGCGGGACTTTCACCGTCTCTCCCCATCATCTTCCTTTTAATAATGGGCGGATACTCGGTGGGGCACACCGTCGAGCATCTCCGTCATAACGCGACGCATCCGACCGAAGAACGGATGTCGGTTGCACCCAGCGCCTCTGACGACCCTGACGCGGAAACGCTGCAGGACGCCGCGCATCCGTTCCTGGGGACCCGCACGGCCGGAATTTTCGCGCCGCTCACCTACTGGCGGAGCGAGCGCGACTGGGGAATGGGCGACCTCGACACCCTGCGCCGCGTGGTGCGCTTCGCCAAAAAAACCGGCCAGCGCGTGATCCAGCTTCTGCCCCTGAATCTTCCGCTCACTGACAATTCTCCTTATGCGATCGCGAGCACATACGTGCTCGACCCGGCCTACGTCGGCATCGATGCCGCCCGGCGCCTCCTCGGCGCCGACGACGGGCCGAACGCCGCCGACTACAAAGCCGCCGTGGAAGTGATCGAAGCCGCCGAGGCCGAAGCGGCGCCGCTTCGCGCCGAGACGAAATCCACCAATGAGCGGACCCGCGCGCTCAAGATCAGGGCGATGAAGGCGCTGTTCGACGGGTTCCGCGTCACGGAACTGAAAAAGGAAGCGGGCCAGCTCGGAGACTTCCTCTCGGGAGAAGCGGCGCTGAACGCGGGCAGCGGATCGCCGCTCGCCCAGAAGTTCAAGGCCTACTGCGCGGCCAACCGGCCGTGGCTCAGCGACCACCTTCTGTTCTTCATTCTCGCCCGCGAAAAGCGCACCTTCGATTTCCGTGACTGGCCTTCCGACATCGCGTCGCGTTCACCGCCCGTCATCAAACGGCTGCTGCGAGAACACCAGGAAGAAATCCTCTTCGAAGCGTTCACGCAGTGGATGCTGTCCGAGCAGCTTCTGGAGATTCAGAAGGAAGCGAAGGAAGGCGCCGTTCCCGTCGACCTCATGCTCGATCAGCCGTTCGCCTTCGGAAACGCCGACGTGTGGGCCAACATGGCGGCCTTCCAGATCGACTCGAAATCGCTCAAACGGGACTTTACGCAGGGCGCGCCGCCGCACCGGCTCGACATTCCGCAGCATTGGCAGTTCTACCTGCTGAATTTCGCCAACCCCGCCGCCAAGCGCCTGCTCATGGACCGCGCGGAATTCCTGCTCCGCTATTGCAGCCTGCTCCGAATCGACCACCTGCTCGGATACTACCGGCTCTACTTCCTGTCCGAAGACGTGAAGTGGGAAATGACGCTGGACAAACTCGGCATCTGGCCGAAGATCGCCGGAATCCGCGCCGGCCCCGGCTCGAACGCCGAGAAGCGACAGAAGATTTATCAGGCCATCGAAGACGCGCTCAAGACCGCGCTGCCGTCGGACGTGTCAAAACAGCTTTTCGACGAAACCGGCCATCTGCGCCACGGGAACGTTGTACTGGCCGCGCGGCGCTCGTTCAAAGACGGCAACTACGTCCGCGAAAAATCGGGATGGTACAAGCAATGGTCCTCCGAACAGGGACAGAACCTCCTCTATTCCCTCATCAATCCGAACGAATTCAGCAAGGATGATTTCCTCGAGAAACTTCTCGAAGGAGACCCCGATCTTTTCCTCAAGTCCGACGACAGCATCCGCGTCGGATTTTTCCGGCCGGGGCTGGGGGAAGAAATCGTTTCCGATTTCATGGAAGCCGCGCAGAAACTCGGCAAAACGCTCGTCCTGGAAAACCTGGGACTCGTTCCGCCCCAGGTGCACAAGTCGCTCGCGGAACTGGGCGCGCCCGAATTCAAGCCGCTCTATTTCGGTTACCAGGTCTACAAGGGCGACGAGAATTCTCCATACTGGTTCCACCGGATCCACGCCCGGGATTACGCCACGTTCGCGACGCATGACAGCGTCAACCTGAATGGCTGGTGGAACCGGAACGCCGGGAAATGGTCCGCGGCGAAGTATTACTTCACCAACGACGCCCAGAAAGGACACATCCTCGCGTGGTTGATGGATCAGGCCTATCTCGCGCGCGACGCCGCCGTGAGCCTAAACGAAATGACCCCAGCGCTTTTGAAGGCGATCCTGTCGTCGGTCGCCGCCTCGAAAGCCGCGATGGCCGTGATGATGATGGGCGACCTCTTCGGTTCCGGCGAGGATGGCCTGGTCAACATCCCAGGCCAGACCGGGTTCTGGACGGCCCGCGCTCCCGTCACCATTGAACAGCTCGACCGGGCCGCCGACGGCGCGGCCGCCTCCACGGACGACGCGCTCTCCGCGGAGACCGTTTCGCTGATGCGCGCCCTGACCACCATCCGCGAACGCGACGCATTCGAAAAACAGGTTGCCGGCCTGAACGCGGGCGAGGCCAATCTGATCGCCATCCAGCCGAACGTGGGCGAAGGCTCCAAGCAGATCCGTTTTGAAGGAGAAAAGTTCCTCATCGACGCCGTCGTTTACGGGCGCGGCACCACCGCCGAAGTCAGGCTAGGGGACGGCCGGCGCTTCCCGATGACGTTGCTTCCCATCGAACGCGGACTGCCGCAGGGCGTC
This sequence comes from Elusimicrobiota bacterium, assembly GCA_043732015.1. GTDB lineage: Bacteria > Elusimicrobiota > Elusimicrobia > F11 > F11 > JBBRXR01. Next base: position 4,734 of record JAYTIE010000243.1, read on the forward strand.
TCGGTTTATCGCGTTCGCATTCCCGCAAAAGTGGGAACAACCGCCTTCCGTATTTTCCTGAATGGGCAGCCGCGAAGCGACGCGGGCTTTCTCGTCGGCATGCAGGCCGGCAGCGATGCCAATCCGCTGTCGGCGACCGCCGGCCAGGTCCGGAAGCTGGCCCTATCACCGGCATCTCCGGCGCCGTATTCAAAAGCATTTTTCGTGGAGCTCTTCGACGGGTTGAAGGACTCGCTCGCGCGCGAACGCTGGTTCATGGGCAAGGGAGGAACCGTCACCCAGGTGGAAGTCCAGGACTTCTTCGAACTCGCCGAAACGGCAAAAGAGCAGCGGACGTTCGGCGTCCTCTACCGCGTTACCGTCGACACCGCGGGGGAACGGCACACCAGCACCTACTATGTGCCCATGGCGTTCTACGCGTCTCCCTTCGACGCGCTGAAGCACTCCGCCGAAGTTCTTTTTACCCGCGTGGGAGAAACCAACGTCTACGCGGCGCCCGCGGAACACACCGCGGCCTACGAGTCCGCCCTTCTCCGGCATCTGTTGGCGGGAGACACGCTGGCCACCCGCAACGGCGGACGGCTCGTCTTCTCCGCTCCAGCCGCCGCCCGCGGGATTCTGTCCAACCGGGTCCTCTCGTCGGTCAACCTTCTCGCGGGAACCGAATTGAAAACGACCAACGTCCTGACGGACGTGACGCTGGCCGGGGGAACGCATCTTGTGGTGAAGAGCCTCAAGGAAGGCGACCAGGACATCGAACCAGAAATGTACGAAGCGCTGACGGCGGAAGGGTTCAACAATCTTCCGGGCTACCACGGCAAGATCCAGATTGAGACAAGGGGCCGGGCGCCAATTCCTCTAGCGATCGTTCTTGAGAAGCTCGAGGTCCCCGCCGGAATGCAGAAGTGGGAAATCACGAGCGGCTACAATATCTGGAAAACTTTTCAGAACAATCTCGCCAACCGCGCCGGCCGCGGTCCTCCGTCGGCGGATGAAAATCCCGGGGACGCCGTCCGCGCCGTTCTAGGGGCCGAGACGGTCCGTGGAATGACGGTTGAAACGCTGATCCGCCGGATCGGCGAAGCGCTCGCCCGGTTTCACGTCGCCATGGCCCGGAGCTCACAGCCCGGATTCGGAACAACCAAGGCCGGCCGACATGAGCTCGACCTTCTGCAGGGCACCCTGATCGGAGACCCGGTCCGCCGCATCGAAGCCGAACTGGCCAACAACAGCGATCCTTCCTACGTCGCGCTGCGCGCGGGCGTCGACGGCATCCGGAAAAATCTTCTGGATCAGACCTCCCGGTTCATGGCGGCCCTCCCGGCCGCGACGCTCACGCGCGTTCATGGCGACATGCAGCTCGATCAGGTCGTCTTCAATGAGCTGCTGAAACTGCAGATTCTGGATTTCGGCGGCTCTCCGATCCTGAAGGTCGACGAGCGCCGCGCCCCAACGCTGGCCGCGACCGATTTGGCCGGCGTCATTCGGGCCTTCGGCTACATCAAGATCGCGGCGCTTCGGGTGGTCCTTAACACGGACACGGTTTCCGTCTACGACCGCCTGAACCTCCCAGCCGGGACGCGCGGCGACGTGATCGAATTCTCGGATCAAATCGAAGCTGCCTTCCGCGAAACGCTCATCGACTCGTACATCGCGGCGCTGAAGGAAGCCGGTGCCGCCAACCTTCTCGTCGACGATGGGAACGGGAAGTCGGCCCGGCAGATGATCGACTATGCCACGCTCGCGCGCGCGGTCTACGAAATGAACTATGAACTGTCCTCGCGCCCCGGCGAGCGTCTCGCCTTCATCCCGCTCCGCGGAATCCAGGAAATTCTGAAGCGGCAAAACGACACAGACCTGCCGGCGCGTCGTGTGATCATCGTGAACCGCCTGCTCACTCTCGCGCGCGAGAGCGGCGTCGCCGATCCCGAAACCGTGCGACCGGCCATCCAGGCCATCGCGGCCCGATGGACCGCAGACGATATCGCGTCCTTCCTCATTTCGGCGCGGCGCACCGGCGACAGCAACGCGCTTCGCGGCTGGCTTCAGGCGCCGGGAAACGCGTCGGACCGAGAACTCGGCCTTTTCCGCCTGACCGCGCTTCGCAATGTGGATCCGATGGAAGGGATCATCTGGAATGTGCTGGGGGGAGAGCTTCCGGCGGTGGTCCAAGAGAGGATGACCCAGTTGATTGCGGAGACGGCAGGCCCTCTTTCGCCGGAAGGCCTCGAAGCGCGCCGGCTGCTGGAAGCCGTTCGTCCGTCGTACGCCGCGCCCCTGACCTTTGTTTTTGAGCGGCAGGTCACCGCCCCAATCGCCACCTTCCCTGACGCCCGCGGAAACATTATCGGATTCGGCCCGTCGGTTCAGGCGGCATTCGGGACCGCCGAGGCCGTCGACACCGGACTCGCCCACGAAATGGGCCACATCTCGGCCGACCGGGAAGACCCGGCGCTCGCCGCGCGCGATCATGCGCTCGGCCTGAAAATTGAAACGTTGAGGACGGCCGATCCAACGACGGGAGAAATGGCGGACCGGCTTCGTCAGGCGATCGCTGACCGCCAGGTTCTCGCGTGGCAATTGAACCACGCGGCCCCGTTGTCGGCGATGAATTACCTCCGGCGTCACAACGACCGGATTCGCGCGCTGGGTCGCGGTGAAGAGCATGGAGAAATTCTTCCGTTCTATTACGCGCTCGACGTGATCCGCACCGCGCCTTTGGCCCGAAGCGGCGCCACGGAGGTCGCCGCGGTGGCTGCGGAAACCGAAGCAGCCTACGCCAACTTGTTACCGGATGCGGAACGGGCGCGTATTCGCGTCGCGGTGGAAAGCCAATTCAACTCCATCATCCAGAGTGGCGCGTGGGCGGACTTCCACACTTTCTCATTCGCGCTCACCACGCTGCTCCTCACGTTGCGCGCGCAGCCTGCCGGCCAGGCGAACGTGGCGCCGCGATGGCATTCCGGTGTTGTGTCGCTGCTCAAAGCGCACGACGCGCCGGAATCCATCCAGAATCTGCTCCTCAGGCTTTTCGGTAACCGGGCCGCCACGCTGATGCCGGAAGAGGAAGAAGTCCGGCGCCTGCTGGAATTCTTGAATCCGACGGCGGAGTCGCCGATAGTTTTCCTCGCCAACCCCGCTCAGGAAACGGCCATCGGAACCTACCCGATCAGCCGCCCGATGCCCCTCCCGTCGGGACAGACCCTGACGAGCGGCGACGTGATTGCGTTCGGTCTTTCCATCTATTTCCTGTCCAGCGACATCC
>JAYTIE010000244.1:0-7981 GCA_043732015.1 Elusimicrobiota bacterium
CCGTGAAGGACTGAAGATCCTGAACACTGAAGTTACCAAGGCCTACTACGATGAGGCTCATGCCGCAATGTTGTGGCGTCAAGCGCGCAAAGATCCCAAAGCGCCCTTCAGTTGGTCCGGCGGAGATATCGATGGATCTTTGGTCAAAGAGATCAACAAGCGACTCTCGGCGAAGTGCTCCCACGATCTGGCAGGCGATTGCATTCTTCTCATTCACGTTTATCCTCCGCTGACCACGGGGGACGAATTTGAATATCTCCTTAAGAAAATTTTCATCCCCTCTGACATGCAGTACACGGATATCTATATTGGCGGCCACTTTCCTAACTTTCCTGACGGCTCAGATGATTTGAGATGGTGGGAGCTGGAGCACGAGCACGGTACCGGATCTTAAGGGGACACCTTTGCTCACTTTCCGAGCAATAGACGTGCCCCTTTCGGAACCGATACCGATCCGCTGAATCGGGACCTTTATACGGCGCGGAACCCGATCCTCTTCCTTGTTTTAGTTGGTGTTGCGATGAGATCCCGGATCGCTTCGAATATCGCCCTTATCTCAGCATCGTGCCGGTCAGTTCGTTTCGCTAACTCGTCCAGCTTTTGGACCAAGCGGCTGTGACCACCGACCTGGCTGCGCAATCGAATGAAGACCCGAATGATTTCGATATTCACCCCGATGGCGCGTTTGCTTCGGAGGACACTCGACAACATCGCGACCCCATAGTCGGTGAACGCGAGCGGCGCATGAGAAGCGTGTTTGAGTGAAGCGAACCGGTCACAATTTGTGACCAGTTCCGATAGTTCGTCTTGGTTTAAACGGAACATGAATCCGATGGGGAATCGATCATGATTCCTTTTGACCGCTTGGTTTAAGGCCTTCGTTGATACTTGGTAGAGAGTTGCGAGGTCCCGATCAAGCATGACGCGCTGACCGCGTAGGATGAAAATCATGCTTTCCAAATGAACCGGTTCGACGAGTGACTTCATTGATATCGCCTCCATGAGCACCGGAGGGGAGGTGAATAATTTCGAGGGGCCCCAATGGTAGCATCTGGGCTTGGGGCTTGGATGACAAGCCATTCCCGAGAAAATGGGAATCCAGGCCCCGAGCGATTCATGGCGAACTGGCCGACCAAACAGCGATTGGGTGATGCATTGGAGCTGGATTCCCGCATGCGCGGGAATGACGGCCGGGGGAAGAAACCAGCTGCATTTTGCCGTCTTTTTGCTACTATTCCGGCAGTGGCGCCTCTTCCGAGACGCTTCTTTTTTTTAATAACAGGAGCTTTTTAAAATGGCCAAGAGATGTGAACTCACCGGCGCCGGTCCGCAAACTGGCAGCAACGTTTCCCATTCAAACCGCCACACGCGCCGCCGTTGGGAACCGAACCTCCGCAGCAAGCGCATTTTCCTTCCGGAAGAGAACAAGTGGATCACGGTCAAAGCGACCGCGAGGGCCCTCAAGACCCTGTCCAAGAAGGGCATGAAGTCCGTCGAGAAGATGCATGCGCGCGTCGTTCGTCGCAACCCCAGCTTCAAACCGGCCGTTAACCTAAAATAATCCGCTCCCGCTTCACCGCCCGATTCCCATTTGCGGGAACCGGGCATTTCGTTCTTTCTATGAAACCGAATGACGTGGCGTTAATGCAGCGGGCGATCAGCCTGGCAGCCCGGGGCAAAGGGCGGGTCAGTCCGAACCCGTGTGTTGGTTGCGTCATCGTGAAGAATGGAAAGATCGTGGGTGAAGGTTTCCACCCCGTCTTCGGCGGACCCCACGCCGAAATCGTCGCCCTGAAGAACGCGGGCGCGCGCGCCCACGGCGCGGACATGTATGTCACGCTCGAACCCTGCGTCCATCAGGGTAAAACCGGCCCCTGCGCGCTCCGCGTCATCGAGGCCGGCCTCAAAACGGTTCATGTGGCGATGAAAGATCCCTTCAAACTCGTCGCCGGTCGCGGCATCCGTCAACTTCAGAAAGCCGGCATCAAGGTCACTGTGGGGCTGGAATCGGAAGCCGCTCACCTCCTGAACCGTGGGTTCATCACTTGGGCCACCCGCCACCGCCCTCATGTAGTGCTGAAGATGGCGACCTCGCTCGACGGAAAAATCGCCACGCGAACGGGCCACAACCGCTGGATCTCCGGTCCGCAATCGAGACAGCTGGTCCACCGCCTGCGCGCCGAGTGCGACGCGGTCCTCGTTGGAACGTCGACCGCGGAGGCGGACAATCCAAATCTGACCAGCCACGGGGCTGGCCGCGATCCGCTCCGGGTCGTCATCGACACAAAACTCCGCCTTTCACCGAAACTGAATCTCTTTTCCGATCACAAGGCGCGTACGCTCGTCTTGACGTCCGACAAAGCGCCGGCGGCCCGCCAGCGCGCGCTGGAGAAAAAGGGCGTGCAGGTTCTGCGCGTCCCATCCTTCAAGGGCGCGCTGGACATTCGCAAAGCCCTGACGGTTCTGGCGCAGACGGGCGTTTCTCAACTTCTTCTCGAAGGCGGCGGGGAAACCGCCTGGCACTTCCTGAACGCCGACGTCGTTGATGAAGTCGTGTACTTCGTCGCGCCGGTGCTGGTGGGCGGAAAATCATCGCCGACATCGGTAGGCGGAGAAGGCTTCCCGACGATGGACGCATCCCGGCGCGTGAAAATTCTGACCACGGTGCGGGTCGGCGACGATATTCTCGTGCACGGCCTCGTGGAAACGGTGAACTGATGTTTTCGGGACTGGTACAGGAAATAGGCAAGCTTTCGCTGCGGAAGAAGAACACGCTCGCAATTGAAGTGGAAGGCGACGCGCCGAAAAACGGCGACAGCATTGCTGTCAACGGCGTCTGCCTGACGGTGGTGCGCTACGCCAGCCGTGGAAAGAAGACCGAGATTTTTTTCGAGCTCTCAGAAGAGACCTTTGACAAGACGACGCTGGGAGCGCTCAAGGGCGGATCGAACGTGAACGTTGAACGCGCACTGACCTTGCACCAGGGTCTCGGCGGACACCTCGTTCAGGGGCACGTGGACGGAACCGGCGTCGTCAAGGAAATCATCCGGCAGGGCGAGATGAAGACGATCTGGATTGAAGCACCGTCGGAGATCGCACAATACCTGGTCTCCAAAGGGTCCGTCACCGTCGACGGGGTTAGTTTGACCTCCGCGGAACTGGATGGAAGACAATTTTCAGTGGCTCTCATTCCGTATACCCTCGAGCACACCACGCTGGGGAAAATGAAGGAAGGGGACCGAGTTAATCTCGAAGCGGACGTGATCGGGAAATACGTCGCCAAATACATGAAGGAACGATGACGAAGAAAAAGAACTCAGAGTTTTCACCCATTCCGGACGCCATCCGCCGCATTCGCGCCGGGGAGATGGTGATCGTGGTGGACGACCCCGACCGGGAGAACGAAGGCGACTTCGTGATGGCGGCCGAGAAAGTCACGCCTGCCGCGATCAATTTCATGGCGCAGCACGGGCGCGGCCTCATCTGTGTTCCCATGCTGGGCGACCGCCTCGACAAGCTCGGACTGACCCCGATGGTCAACGTGAACACGGAGCTCCGCGAAGCGGCGTTCACCGTGAGCGTCGACCTGAAGAAGGGAACCTCCACCGGCATCTCCGCGTCCGACCGTTCCAAGACCATCCGCGCGTTGATCGACAACAAGACGCGCGCAGAAGATCTGGCGAAGCCCGGACACGTATTTCCGCTCCGCGCCCGGGACGGCGGCGTTCTCGTCCGAACCGGCCACACAGAAGCGGGCGTCGACCTCTCGCGCTTGGCGGGCCTGGCGCCTTCCTCCGTGATCTGCGAAATCATGAGCCCCGACGGGACCATGGCGCGGATGCCGGAATTGATCCGCATGGCCAAGAAACACGGCCTCGCCATAATCACCATCCGCGATCTCATCAGCTACCGCCGCACGCACGAAAAACTGGTCAAGAAACTTGTTTCGGTCAAACTGCCCACCCGCTTCGGCGACTTTGATCTCCATCTTTACGAAGACACGGTTCTCGGCGAACACCACGTCGCCATCGTGAAGGGCGACGTCGCGGGAAAGAAAAACGTCCTGGTCCGCGTTCACTCCTCCTGCTTCACCGGAGACGTTCTGGAATCGCTCCGCTGCGACTGCGGCGAGCAGCTTCGCAGCGCCATGATCATGATTTCCCAGGCGAAAATGGGCGCGGTGGTCTACATGCACCAGGAAGGCCGCGGCATCGGCCTCATGAACAAGTTGCACGCCTACATACTTCAGGATCAGGGGCTGGACACAGTTCAGGCGAACGAGAAGCTGGGCTTCCCGGCGGACCTTCGCGATTACGGCATCGGCGCGCAGATCCTCAATGATCTCGGGCTCTCATCCATTCATCTGATTACCAACAACCCGCGAAAGATCGTCGGACTGGACGGCTACGGCCTCAACGTCACCAAACGCGTTCCGCTGGTGATCGACTCGAACCCCATCAACGCGCGCTATCTGGCGACGAAAAAACGCAAACTGGGACACCTGCTGAAATGAGCACGCCCATCAACCATTCGAAAGACCGCATCGCGATCGTGATCGCGCGCTTCAATCCGGAAATCACGGGAAGCCTGGGCGATCTGTGCGTGAAGGAACTGCTGGCGAGCCATGTTCAGCGGGGCAACATCAAGGTTTACTCCGCCCCCGGGGCGTACGAGCTTCCGTTCGTGGCGAAGCGCCTGGCCAAGAGCAAGAAGTTCGACGCGGTGATCGCGTTCGGCTGCGTGATCAAGGGCGAGACGTCGCACGACGTCTACGTGGCGACCTGGGCCGCCGTGGGCCTCGGACAGGTTTCTCTTGAGACGGGCGTTCCCGTTCTCTTCGGCGTGCTGACACCGAACACGGAAGAACAGGCTTTGGAACGCGCGAAACCGGGACCGCTGGACCGCGGCACGGAACTCGCGCGCGCGGCGCTCGAAATGATCGACATTGTCAGGGAGAGAATATAATGGGAGCCCGAAGAAAAGGACGTGAGTTCGCGCTCCAGGCGCTGTACCTGGCGGACATCACCCGTCTTCCGATCGAAAAAGCGTTTCGCAGTCTCGTCTCGGGGGAATCTCTTGATGAGAACGTCCGCGAATTCGCCCATGGTCTTGCCGACGGCACCTACGCCAAGCGCGACGACCTCGACACGGTCATCAAGAAATACGCGCAGAACTGGGACCTGGCACGTATGGCCGCGCTGGACCGCAACCTGCTGCGTCTCGGCGCCTATGAAATCCTCTTTCAGCAGGAAACGCCTGTTTCCGTCGTCATCGATGAAGCGGTGGAAATCGCTAAGGCGTTCTCAACGCCGGACTCCGGCAAGTTCGTGAACGGCATCCTCGACAAGGTTAAGAACGAACGTCCCAATGGAAAAGAACCGAAAAAGCGCTGAACGCGACCTTGAGCGGCTGCGCGCCGAGATTCGCGGTCACGATCACCGCTATTACATTCTCGACAAACCGCAGGTCGCGGACGCCGAATACGACAAGCTTTACGCCGAGCTGAAAGCCCTCGAAGCCCGCTTTCCCCATCTCATCACGCCGGACTCACCCACGCAGCGCGTCGGCGGCGCGCCCCTCACCGAATTTGGACAGGTTCGCCACCGCGTCGCCATGTTGTCGCTCGACAACACGTACTCCGCCGAAGAAGTCCACGCCTGGCTCGACCGTGTGAAAAAAATCCTCGGGGACCGGAAAGCCGAGTTCGTCGTGAACCCCAAGATCGATGGCCTTTCGCTCTCCGTCATCTATGAGAACGGCCTGCTCGTGAAAGCCGCCACGCGCGGCGACGGCACCACGGGGGAAGACGTCACCGCGAACGCGCGGACCATCCGCGCCATTCCGCTCCGCCTGCAGGGGAAACCGCCCAGGAAATTTGAAGTGCGCGGAGAAGTCTACATGGACAACGCCGACTTTCAGAAGATGAACGCCGGGTTCGAAGCCGCCGGAGAGGAAGGCTTCGCGAACCCGCGCAACGCCGCCGCCGGTTCGCTTCGCCAGAAGGATCCGCAGATCACGGCCACGCGCCCCTTGAAATTCGCCGCGCATTCCTACGGCGACCTCGAAGGCCTCGATTTCGACCACTACACCGAGTTCCTGGACGCCTGTGAAAAAGCCGGCGTGCCGGTCGCCAAACCGCTGAAGACGATGAACACGATCGATGAGGTGCTGATGACCTGTCTCGGCCTTCAGGAGAAGCGGGACTCGCTCGCCTTCGAAATCGACGGCGCGGTCGTCCGCCTCAACGATCTGGCCCAGCAGAAGGAACTCGGCTTCACCGCCAAGTCGCCGCGCTGGGCGTTCGCCTATAAATTTCCGGCTAAGCAGGCCACGACGACCGTGCTGAACGTGATCCATTCGGTTGGACGCACCGGTGTGATCACGCCGGCCGCGGAGCTCAAGCCCGTTGAGTGCGGCGGCGTCGTGATCTCCAACGCCACTCTTCACAACTACGACGAAATTGCGCGGCTCGATGTCCGCATCGGCGATACAGTCGTCATCGAACGTGCGGGCGAAGTCATCCCGAAAGTTGTCAGCGTCGTGCTGGAAAAGCGCACCGGCGGCGAAAAGAAGGTCATCACCCCTTCCCTTTGTCCTTCGTGCGGAACGCCGGTGAAGCGGACCGAGGAAGAAGTCGCGCTGCGCTGCCCAAATCCCGAATGCCCGGTCCAGATTGAACGCACCGTGATCCACTTCGCGAGCCGCGACGCGATGGACATCGAAGGGATGGGGGACGCCGTCGTTCACCAGCTTCTCGAGAAGCCGGGATTGAAAGACGTCGCCGATATTTTCACGCTGACGAAAAGCGATTTCCTGGAGCTCGAGCTGTTCGCCGAGAAGCGCGCCGAGAACCTCGTGAAGGCAATCGAGACCGCGAAGACGCGGCCGCTGGAGCGGCTCATCTTCGGTCTCGGCATCCCGGACGTGGGGGAAAGAACGGCTTACACACTGGCCCGGAAATTCGAAAATCTGTCGGCGCTCGCCGAAGCGACCGAAGAAGACCTCACGAAGGCGCAGGACATCGGGCCCGTGATCGCGCAGTCCATCCTTCGGTACTTCAGCCAGGCGCGCGTTCGCGAGACCATCAAGAAGCTCGTGAAGCGCGGAGTGAACCCCGTTTTTGAAAAGCAGGAAGGCGGCGGCGACGTGCTGGCCGGGAAGACAGTCGTTTTCACCGGTGAACTGTTAGAGATGTCACGCGACGAGGCCGAGCGTCTCGTCCGGACGCTGGGGGGGAAGGCCACGGGCAGCGTCTCTGCCAAAACCACCTACCTCGTCGTCGGAGACAGCCCCGGTTCCAAGGTCGCCAAGGCCCAGAAGCTGGGCGTCGAAGTCCTCACGGAACGGGCTTTTCTGACGATGATCAAAAAGCTAAGTTAGCCCCTCGACGCACCCCCAAACCCGATTGTTTCAGGAGAACCCCTCAATGTCCGTCCGCAGATCTCTTTTGTCAGTGACCGACAAAGCCGGCGTCGTTGACCTCGCCCAGCGCCTGTCCGACCTTGGCTCCGAAATTATCTCGACCGGCGGCACCGCCTCCATTCTCCGCCAGGCCGAAATCAAGGTGACCGAAGTCTCCCAGCTCACCGGCTTCCCCGAAATCCTCGACGGCCGCGTAAAGACGCTCCACCCGAAAGTGTTCGGCGGCCTCCTCGGCCTCCCGGACAAACCCGAACACGCGAGCGCCATGGAATCCCACGGCATCGCGCCGTTCGACCTGATCGCCGTGAACCTCTATCCCTTTGAGAAAGTCCTTCAGGGAAAATCGATGTCGGATGATGAACTGGTTGAGTTCATCGACATCGGCGGCGTGGCGCTTCTGCGTGCGGCCGCAAAGAACTACAAGAACGTCATCGTTCTCTGCGACCCGAACGACTACGGAGCGGTCCTCTCCGAGATGCAGGAACCGCGCGGCGTCTCCGAAGAGACACGCCGCCGCCTCGCCGTGAAGGCTTTCTCGCACACCTCCCATTACGACGCC
>JAYTIE010000245.1:0-7945 GCA_043732015.1 Elusimicrobiota bacterium
CGAGTTTTCCGAATTTCCCAGCCTGGAAGTCCTCGTAGGCCTGCACGATTTCTTCCCGCGTGTTCATCAGGAACGGGCCGTAGCCGATCATGGGCTCGTTGATCGGCTCTCCGCTCAACACCACGGCGCTGGCTTTCCCCAGCTGCGCTTCCACGCGGATGTTCTCGCCGTCGAAGTTTGAGAACAGGATGAAGTCCCCCGCGTTCGCGCGCTCGGATCCGTTCACGAGAACCTGTCCTTCGGTCACGAGAACGCCTGTGTTGTGGTTCTCTGCCAGCGTGAGCGGCGCGACCCCGTCCGCGTTCAGGCGCACATCCAGGATTGTGACGGGCGTAAACGTGTCCGCAGGGCCTTTGGCGCTTCCCTGGCTTCCCGAGATGACGCGAACGGTTCCCCCGTCATTCGCCAGCGAGACGTTCGCGATACTTTTCTTCGCGATGTCCTGGTATTTGGGGGAGGTCATTTTCTCTCGTGCGGGCAGGTTCACCCAGATCTGGAGCATGTGCATCACGCCGCCCGCCTTCGCGAACGATGCGTCGTGGTATTCCCGGTGAAGGATGCCGCGACCCGCGGTCATCCACTGAACGTCACCCGGATGGATGACGCCCGCGTTGTCGGCACTGTCGTGGTGTGCAATGGACCCATCGTAGGCAATGCTGACCGTTTCCATGCCGCGGTGCGGATGGACGCCCACACCCCGGCGCAGGTTGTCGGTCGCTTCGTAAACTTTCGGCGCATGGTAATCGAGCAGGTAGAAAGGACTCATGCGCTGGCCAAACGGGTTGCCCGACGGGAAGTAATTCGAGACGTGAAACCCGTCGCCCACCCAGTAGAAGGGAGAGCCCCGGTAGATGCCTTCGATCGGGCGAAACGTGGTCTGTGTGCGGGGTGCGGTTTTGATCTGGTTCATGGTTTCCTCCATGGGATTAAACACGAGGAACCGCGGGAGGTTCCGGGGCCACGGGCCCCGGGAGGTCAGAACTCGTCGGTGAAGCCGACGCTGCCGGTCACGCCCATCTGATAGGCGGACACGCGGCGTTCAAAGAAGTTGGAGAGTTCCTGGACGTCCTGCAGTTCCATGAAGTCGAACGGGTTCTTCGCTTCGAACACGGGATGGATGCCGAGCGCTGAAAGACGCTGGTCGGCGACGTACTCGAGATAGGTCCGCATGTCCCTGGGAGACATGCCGGCGACGCCGAGGCTGAGGACATCTTCCGCGAAGGCCATCTCGCAGTCGACGGCTTCCTTCATCATCTCCACAACCTTGTCCTGAACTTCCAGATCGAAGAGCCCCGGATCCTCGCGGCGTACTGTGTTGATGACTTCGAACGCGAAGCCCATGTGGCAGCTTTCATCGCGGAACACCCAGTTGGTGCCGGTGGCGAGTCCGTTCAGGAGTCCCTTCGAACGCAGGAAGTAAACGTAGGCGAATGCGGCGAAGAAGAAGAGGCCTTCGATGCATCCGGCGAAGCAGATCAGGTTCAGCAGAAACTGCTTCTTGTCGGATTGCGTGCGGATCTCGGACAGTTCCTGGATCGAATTCATCCATTTAAAGCAGAATTCCGCTTTGCGGCGAATGGACGGAATGTTGTCGACGGCCTGGAACGCCTGGATACGCTCCGACATGTCGGGAATGTAGGTGTCGAGAAGCGTGAGATAAAACTGCACGTGCAGCGCTTCCTCGTAAAGCTGGCGCGAGAGATACATGCGCGCTTCCGGCGAGTTGATGTGTTTGTAGAGATTGAGGACGAGGTTGTTGGAGACAATTGAGTCCCCCGTCGCGAAGAAGGCGACGAGGCGGCCGATGAGATGGCGCTCCGCGGGCGTGAGACGGTGTTTCAGGTCCACGATGTCCGAGGAGAAATCCACCTCGTCAACGGTCCACGTGTTCTTGATCGCCGACTTGTACATCTCAAAAAACACCGGGTACTTCATCGGCCGCAGGTTGAGATCGAAACCTCTGTCGAGAATCATTTTCATTTCTCCGTAATTACTGGCAGGACTCGCAGCTCTCAGGATTCTCGAGAGAGCAGGCGATCAGGTCGCTGGGTTCGGCTTTCGGGGCGGCCACGGCCGCCGTGGCGGTCACGGTCGTCTTCGCGATCTTCGTCGCTGGGCGCGAGCGCAGGTAGTACGTCGTCTTGATGCCCTGCTTCCACGCGTACATGTACATCGAGGAGAGTTTTCCGATGGTCGGACTCTCGATGAACAGGTTCAGCGACTGGCTCTGGTCGATGAAAGCGCCGCGTTCGGCCGCCATGTCGATCAGGGAGCGCATCGGGATTTCCCAGACGGTGCGGTAAATCATTTTCAGGGATTCCGGAATTTCCTCGATGTCCTGGATGGATCCCTCGCCCACCTTCAGGCGGTTCCGGACGGAGTCGTTCCAGAGGCCGAGTTCCTTCAGCTCGAGCGCCAGGTACCGGTTCACCTGCATGAATTCGCCGGACATCGTTTCGCGCTTGAACAGGTTGGAAACCTGCGGCTCGATCGATTCGTAGGAACCCACGATGGAGGCGATGGTGGCGGTCGGCGCGATAGCGATAAGCAGCGAGTTGCGTAGGCCGTTCTCGCGGATCTTCGTTCGGAGCGCTTCCCAGCGCTCGGCGCCGTCGGCCTTCGCGCCCCAGAGTTCAAACTGGAACACGCCCTGGGAGGCGCGCGTCTGGTCGAACGACGGGTGCGCGCCCAGTTGAACGGCGAGTTCGCAGGACGTCGAGAGCGCGTGGTAATAGATTTCTTCCTGAATGCGGCGGGAGAGCATGCGGGCTTCGCGCGAGTCGAACGGCAGCTTCAGTTTGAAGAACAGATCCTGCAGGCCCATGATTCCGAGGCCCACGGGGCGCCATCGCTTGTTGGACTCCGCGGCCTGCGGGGTCGGGTAGAAGTTTTCATCGACGACGCGGTCAAGGTACTTCACGGCGGTACGCACGTTGCGGCCCAGCTTGTCGAAGTCGAAGAGGCCGTCGGGACCCACGTAAAGCGCCAGGTTGATCGAACCCAGGTTGCAGACGGCGGTTTCGCCGGAGGAAGTCACTTCAATGATTTCCGTGCAGAGATTGGACGAGTGGACCGTGTTGCCGGCGTGGCCGGTCTGGTTGGACTTCCGGTTGCAGGCGTCCTTGAAGTTCATCCATCCGTTACCGGTTTCGGCCAGCGTCTTCATCATGCGCGCATAGAGGTCCCGCGCTTTCACCTTGCGGACCTGCTGCTTCTTGAATTCGGATTCGGTGTACGCCTTCTCAAACGCCTCTCCGAACAGGTCGGTGAGGTGTGGCGTGACCTTCGGGTCAAACAGTGACCAGTCGCCATCTTCCTCGACGCGCTTCATGAACAGGTCGGGGATCCAGTTCGCGATGTTCAGGTTGTGGGCGCGGCGGGATTCCTCGCCGGTGTTTTCCTTCAGATCGAGGAAATCCTCGATGTCCGCGTGCCAGACCTCTAGATAGACGCAGCAGGCGCCCTTGCGCTTGCCGCCCTGGTTCACGGCGGCGACGGAGGCGTCCAGCGTCTTCAGCCACGGTACGATGCCGTTGGAAAGGCCGTTGGTGCCCTGGATGAGCGATCCGGCCGACCGGATGCGGTGATAGGCGACGCCGATGCCGCCCGAATACTTCGAAAGCTGGGCGATGGCGAGGTAATTCTTGTAGATGGACTGGATGTCGTCCTTAGGCGAGTCGAGCAGATAGCAGGAAGACATCTGCGACCGGCGGGTGCCGGAATTGAAAAGGGTCGGCGTGCTGGGCACGTACTCGAACGACGAGATGAGGTCGTAGAGTTCGACCGCTTCCCCCACCGTCTTCGACAGCCCGCAGGCGACGCGGAGAAAGAAGTACTGCGGCGTTTCGATCACATTGCGCGAGATTGGATGCTTCAGCAGGTAACGGTCATAGATGGTGCGGAGACCGAAGTATTCGAAGCCGTCGTTGCGGCTTTCGTTCACGGTGTCGTTCAGCTTGCGGGCGTTTTCGCGGATGAACGCGTACGTGTTCTCGGAAATGAGGCCTTCCTCGAATCCCATGGAGATGGCCTGCGAAAAGGAATGGATGTCCTGGTTCTGGACTTCCTTCTGGATCGTGGTGGCGAGGAGGCGCGCCGCGAGCTTGGAGTATTCCGGTTCCTCGGAAATGAGATGCGCGGCAGTCTGAATGGACAGGTTGTCCAGTTCCTTGGTCGAAGCGCCATCAAAGAGGCCGCCGATGGTCTTGGTGGCGACTTTCATGGGGTCGACATAGGAAAGGCCGTTGCAGAAGCGCAGGACGGCGCGGACGATCTTGTTCACGTCGACGGGTTCGAAGGCGCCGTTGCGCTTGCGCACATGCATGGTCTGCTCTGAGCGCATTCCCGTGTTCATCGGGTCAAGCGTGATGGGCAACTGCGGTTCTGTCAGCCGGGTGGTATCGGTCGGGGTCATAGCGGCCTCCTGAATTAAAATTGTTCTCTTTTCTGTACGCCTGGCGGGACGGAAGGAGGTCGCAAAAAAAACCAACGCGCGGGCATTCCGGTGGCGTTGGTTTCGGAGTGACAACTGGATCCTTCCCGCGAAGGCGGTCCCCGTTTCTGACGGAGACTCTTTTCGCTCAGGGCCGTAGACCGGACTTGTTCCCACCGCTCGAATGGGACATCACCGTTGCGGGGCAGCGTCTGAATTTCACAGAACTTCCCCGGCCTTGAGTCGTGAACAAAAAGATCGTTTTTGAAGCGAACCCATAGAATCTCTTTTGGGGTGGGGCTGTCAAGTTTGCCTGCGGCGGGGCAGGAGGCTGCGCTCGACGAGCCTCCATCGGGGGCGTCAAGTGGAGGAATGGGTGAGGCTGTCTTTCAAAAAGGCGTAGACAGCGAGAATCTAACCGACTTCCTGATAGGGCTTGACCTCGCTGCTGGCAACGGCCTTTTCGAGCTGCGAATCGTCTTTCTTCAACAATTCCTTTCGTTCCATCATCCGCTCGCCGAGTTCCTGGAGGTCCATGTCCAGGTCGCGGCTTTCCGGAAACATGTCTTCCTCTTCCTCTTTGATGTGGTGGCGGACATTCTCCGCGAGGACGGTGAATTTCGCTTCGAAATCCTCGTCGGTCGCCTTCATCTTTTCCAGGGCCTCGATGATTGTCTTCGCAACCCGGTGCTCTTCCGCGGCTTCGAGGGCCAGTTGTTTGTCGTCTTCATCGTCGCCCAAGGCCTCGCGGAAGGCGGGATAAAAAATCTCTTCCTCGATCGACGTGTGGACTTTCAGCTCCTTGATCGCTTCCCGGCATAGTTTTTCTTTCTGCGCAGTCGTTTTCGCCTTCTCGAACTGCTCGAAAATCTCCTTCACTTTCCTGTGATCTTCCTTCAACACCGCGATGGCGTCTTTCACTTTTGTGGCTGTAGGCATGGCGTCCTCCGTGACTTGATTTGCAGTTAAAACTGATACGTGGCCTGACTCTTTTGGTTCGCCCCTTATTCCAGGCGGATTTGAGCGCGCCTCCCGAACGATCCGAAGTCTGTCCCGTAGTAAACGGTTCAACGGGAGGCTCCATGAAAATACGGGGTGCCATTGGCATCGACATCGGCGGGACCAAGACGCTCTCGGCGCTGTTTGACGAGAAATTGCGGGTGGTCGCGGAAATAAAGACGCGAACCAATGCGACCAAAGGAGAGAAAGCCTTCACCGAAATCCTGAGCGCAAACACCAGGTCATTGACCGCCAGAGCGAAGGAAAGGAATATCTCCATTATCGCGGCTGGCGCCGGGTGCGCGGGAAATATCGATCAGGAACTCGGGGTCATCAACGGTGAAACGGGCCTGCCGTTCCTGGTCAACTACCCACTGAGGAAATTCCTCTCAAAAATCTCCGGCGTCAATGCCGTGCTCGCCAACGATGTGCAGGCGGGTTTGTACGGAGAATCGAAAATGGGCGCCGCGGTGGGCGCGAAGAATGTCATCGCCGTTTTTTTAGGCACGGGCGTGGGCTCGGCGATTCTCCTGGAAGGAAAGCTCTATCAGGGCTCGGACGGAATGGCGGGCAATCTCGGGAGTTATCTCTTACATCCCATTGATTCTGCTGGTGAATCCTTTAAGGAGGGCACGCTCAACAGTCTCGTGAGCCGGCTCGCCATTGCGGGCGCCAGCGCGACGCTGGCCGCCCGGGATCAGGCTCCTTATCTTTTGGCGGCCGCCGGAACCGACATCAGCAAAATAAAAAGCAGCGTCCTGGCCCGAGCGATCGAGAAAGGAGATAAGAATATCAGGACCCTCGTGGTCGCGCGTGCGCGAACGCTGGGGTTTGTTCTCTCCAACCTCGTGAAGTTTTTCAATCCCGAGTTGATCGTCCTCGGAGGCGGGCTCGTGGATTCCATGCCGGCTTTGTTCCGGGCGGAAGTCGAGTCCGGAATCAGGTCAAATCTCGGCCTTCAGTACGGACGGCTGAAAATTTCGACGACAAAACTGAAAAGCCATTCGGTGACGGCGGGCGCCGCGAAGATGGCGATCGACGCGCTGGCGATGAACTCCGAGTTGACCGCGACGAAGGGGCATCCATGAAATCCGCCGAACGTTTGATCTTCGCGACGGACTACGACGAGACCATCGCGACACAGGGGTTGGTGTCGCCGGAATGCATCAAGGCGCTCGGCCGGATGAAGGACGCCGGATGGTTGTTGATCCTGGTGACCGGCCGCCGCCTGGAGGAACTGCGCGTTGTATTCCCCGCTCTGCCTGTTTTCAACCGCGTCGTCGCGGAAAATGGCGGTCTGATTTTCAATCCGGAGACGGGAGAAGAACTACTGATCGCGAAGGCGCCTCCGGAAAAACTGGTGAGTTTCCTGAAAGACAAGAACGTGCCCATCGCCGTGGGGCGCGTCCTGGTGGCCAGTCTCAAGGAGTACGCGGAGACGATTGAAGCGGCGATCGAAGAACTGGGACTCCGGTATCACGTCATCCCCAACAAGGAGTCGGTAATGATTCTTCCGGCGGCCATCGACAAGGCCACGGGGTTGAAAGAGGTTTTGACGCGAATGGGACTTTCTCAACGCGCCACGGTGGGCGTGGGCGATGGAGAGAACGACCGCACGTTCCTGGCGGGGTGCCGACTCGGCGTTGCCGTTCAGAACGCCGTTTTGAGCCTGAAAGAGTCGGCGGACATCGTCACGTCGCTCTCCGACAGCCAGGGCGTCTGCGAACTGATCGCCCTGCTCATGTCGGACGGATTTCTTAAGGAGAGAAGGCTCATATAGGTGGAAGGAAGGGATACCGAGGGTCAGGAAAGAGGAATCGGAGCGGTGGGAATTGAACCCACGACCTCACCCACCCCAAGGGTGGTCCGCTTGTTGTGATTCAACCATTTTGACTTTAGGGTGTCCAAAAAGTGTCCAGTCATTGTTGGGTATTCGAGGAAAATCGGTCGCACGTCCACCCGAGAATGGATTTTATCCTGAACCCCCTCCTGGCCTACTTCGCCCCCAACTGAATGATAAGTCCGCCAAGAACAACCAGGCCCAAGCCCGTCCAGGTTGTAAACGGGATGTTCTCATTGAATACGAACCGTCCGAACAAAATGGCAACGATGGCGAAGACCGCGACATAGGCACCAAGGAGCTTTGAAAAATCCCATTTAACGAGATTCACGATCAGGCCGTAAGAGCCCAATGCGACGAAGCCCACGGCGATCAGCAAGAAGCGATGGCCTCGCAGCCCTTTTCTGACAACGGCATCTCCACCGACTTCGAGGCATGCGGCCAATAAGAAAATGGACCAGGCCAATGGGTTCATGGCGTGAAGATCATAAAACAAGGGTCGCGCCGGTGTCGATTTCGAGTTGATCAACTCTCAGGCAGTTGCCGGCTCAATCAGTTTGGCTTGGCTTCCCGCCGAAGCGGTGGGTGACGCTGAGGCCGGCGAGGCGGGAGGACACCAGCGGATAAACCTGCCAGGACGGAGACGCATCCGCGGTCACGGGGCCTTTCCCGTG
>JAYTIE010000246.1:0-3015 GCA_043732015.1 Elusimicrobiota bacterium
TCCCGTTTAGGCGGCGACAGCGGCAGCTTCTCTGGCCTTGAGCATGTCTTCCAGCGTGCCGGGCGTCACCGCCCAGATCGACTGGCTGATCATGTCAATGATGCGAAGCGCGATGAGGCCGGCATACTCAGGATTCCGCGAGAATTCCTGGATGCGTTGAGCGAAGAGGACGTCCACTTCAGCACCGGCCACCATCACAAAGATGACATTGGCGTTCTTCTTGCTGAGGAACGCTTCCTTGAACTCTTCCTCGCCCAGCACGTCTGCCTGATAGGCGATTTCAACCTTCACGCCGGGAACCAGCGACCTGATTTGGCTTTCGAAGAAACGCTGAGATTCGGTCAGCACCACTTTCATCGTGTGGTTTCCGGCGACTTCCGACGCGAGCATCAGGCGGGCCGTGTGGCGAACGTCGGCGAACAAATCCTTCTCGCTGGCGCGCGGAAGGAGAACGACTTCCCCGGCGTTTGCAAAGTCAGAGGGGGCGGCCTGGCCCAGAAGAGTGGCTTCTCCGGCGGTCTGGCGGGCGCGGGCTTCCATAAAATGACTGTCCTGGGCGCTCCAGCGGCGTGCCTGGCCGGAGAGCTTGTACTGGTTCCAGTGGTAACTGGCCGAAGCGCGGACGTTAACGGACTCATGAAGAATGAAGTTGGCGGCCAGCGCGCGAATCAGCGCTCCCATGATGAAGGAAGCGGGATCTCCGTGGTAAGCGCCAAACAGCGTGGGCGTAAGAGCGGCCAGGCCCGGGAAGGCGAAAGGCAGCAGAACGAACCCGGAGAAAGCGACGAAGGTCAGGATTTCTCTCGTCATGAAAGAACGGGAGAGGCGGGCGAGGTAATTCGCCGCCGTGATGGATTTGTTCGCCATTTGCGCGGCCGCCAGAGACGTCGCCGTGTGGCTGGCCAGGAACAACGGTCGCACAGCGACGATGGTGATCACAGTTCCAATCAAACCGAACAAGAGCGCGCCCAGAAGCGGCGTGATCGCCGTCACGCTGAGGCCCAGAACGGTGGCGAGCGGGGCGGCGGCGAAAACACCGGCGAGAGAAATCGAGAGAGCGAGAGAAAAACCCGTTTCCCAGAGGGGATCGAGAAGGAAATTTCCGGTGATGGAGCCAGGTGACGGGCGTCGATCCGCCTCGTGGCGCTTCTCGACTTCCTTCGCGTCCGTTTCCGGGTCCATGTTGTCGATGTAGGTGCCGTTGAGGTAGTTCTCTCCAAGGAATTCAACGTAGTGGCGCCCCAGGCTGTAGGTATCGGAGAGCGAGTCGTCCCCCCGTCTCTCCAGCAGCGAAACGAAGGTCAAAAGAACAGTCGCCAGTTCCTTGTCGGTGTTCACGACGGGCGCGTGAAGCGCCAAATCCGCCTTTAAACCGGTTTTCGCTTCGTAGAACAGCGTGATGACGCTGGACGCGAGCGCGATATCTTTGGGTTTCATTCCGGCGAGGCTGGAAGCTCTCGATTTTTTCAGAAGAAGTTTGGCGAGCTCGTCGAACGGCTTGCGGAGATCCTTGTTGGCGTCGTCGCGCAGGAACGTGAGGACGGGAGCCGGGAAGAGGCCTTCGAGCTCAAAGGAAACCACGCTCTGCGACCGGATCTCCTGAAGCGCTTCCTCGAGGAGGCGCTCCCAGTTCGTGTTCGCCTGCTCTTCGATCGAAATCGTTCTCGCGCGCTGAACCAAGCCGTTGGTGAGGGATTCAATCTGGACGAAGCGCAGTTCAGGATGTGCTTCGAGGAACCGTTCAAATTCAGACACGATCACCAATTGAGTACCGCTGTCCGGAACGTACCCTTCGGTGACGATGCCCTTGTGTTCGTCGCCGATGAAAAAGATGCGCAGAGCGCTGATGGGGCGTCTTCCCTGCGGGTTGCCGCGCCGGCCGGAGTCCGGTGCGCTCTGGTTGTAGAGTGTTTTGGCCAGCGCCTCGAAAGCCTCGTTGATCTGACGGCTTGAGGCCACCAGGTACGCGCGCGTCGACGGTGTGAAATAAGAAAATTCCGGGTGTTCCTTCATTTCGGTTGCTTCATGGTTCCAGTCGACCGCGTCAAAAGTTTCCTCACTGGTCGACCGGACCTGCGCCAGGAACGAGTTGAAGAATGTGAGGCGCTCATCCAGGGAATCGAACTCTGTAACTTCCGCGTCAATCGCATTTAAAACACGAATGGCGCGGGCCACGCCTTGTTCCGACTGCCAGAAATTCGCTCTGAAAAAGCGATCGACATTGTCCTTCACCGGCCGCGTACGCAGATCCATGTCCTTTGCCTCAATCTTCAATGAATTCAGGACCGCATCCAGCGCGTCGACCAGTTCCTGACTGCCCAGGGAGATGAGGAGTTCCCGCGTAGAGCGGTGGATCAATTTGAACGTCGAATTGGGGAAGGTGAGGCGGCTGCTGGCCGGGCGGTTCGCTTCATTGGGAAGCGCCGTCTTCGGCGCCGGCGCTGCGACAGGAGTAAGGTCTGAATAGCGGTCTTCCAGCGTGACGAGCCAGTCAATCTGATCTAGCCGGTCGGCTGGTGTCGCGCGAATCGCGGTGACGAACGACTCAGCGACCGCTTTCTTCTGGGCTGAGGTCGCCTCGGGATGGGCTTCCGCAAATCCTGACATGAAATTCATGAAGTAGATCCCCCAAGGATTCGCGTCGACGAAAAGCTCGGTTCTCAATTGTTCGAAGAGTCCGACGACGTCGCGGTACCGCGCGGCGTTGTAGGCTGTTTGCCTGTTTTCCCCGGTCAGTGCGCGGACAAGGCGGTGAGTGGCCGCGATCAGGTCGGTGTCCTTCGTAACCGCGATCGCTTCCCGCCACGAAAGGTCGATGAACGGGGCCACGTCTTTCGCAAATAAACTGTTGGAGGCACTGACATCCTTGGGTCGCATCCCATTCAGGCTGACGATCTTGCGCGGAGCGACCGGGACAAAAGGCCTCATTTCCCCCGGCTCAAACCGAATGGGATCCGGTTCAATGGAGGCGGACTGGCGCTGAACTTCGATATGCCGGGCCGGAACAGGCGCTGC
>JAYTIE010000247.1:0-7911 GCA_043732015.1 Elusimicrobiota bacterium
ACCGGTGATCCAGACAATGCGAACCGGCGATTTGAGGTCCCGCAAAACGGCGAGAACGAGACGGTCTTTGGCTGAGAACGCCTTCACCTCTTCTCCGGACTCGAGGACAACCACTTCGCCGCCGGTCAGGACGCCATCGACGTCCATCGCGATCAGCTTGATCTTGCGGGCGCGGCGGGTGAGCTCGCGCTGGCCGATTCTCATCCCTGTTTGATCCAGGGCGTAATTTCCTTGGGGATTTCGCGCGTGCGATAGGGCGCGGGAAGGCGACTCAGCAGGGCAGAGATGCCGAAGTAGGCGACGGTCAGAACAAGATAGATGCCGCAGAGCACGCGCACGTGCCACTTCCAGGTGGGACGCCACAGCGGCGCGGTCTGAAGGTCCACGCCGCATTTGCGGCAGGCCTTGTTCGTTTCCTTGTTGTCTGTCTGGCAAGCAACGCAAATCATGATTTACCTCCGGCTTTTGGCGACACGGTCGATCTTCTGCAATTCGTCGAGATACGCGGGCATGTCGGCGAGACGTACGGAATTGGGTCCGTCGGACAGCGCTTTGTCCGGGTTCGGGTGGACTTCCATGAACAACGCAGCCACGCCGACGGCCACGGAAGCGCGCGCGAGCGGAAGAACGAATTCCCGCTGTCCGCCGCTGGCGGTCCCCTTTCCGCCCGGCAACTGAACCGAATGGGTCGCGTCATAGACGACGGGATAGTTGAAGCCCTTCATGATTTCAAGGCCGCGCATGTCCACCACGAGATTGTTATAGCCAAAAGTGGTCCCGCGTTCGGTGACAAGAATCTGACGGTTGCCGGTGGATTCCAGTTTCGCGACGACGTTCTTCATCTCCCACGGAGACATGAACTGGCCCTTCTTCACGTTCACGATGCGGCCCGTGTTGGCGGCGGCCATCAGGATATCGGTCTGGCGGCAGAGAAAAGCAGGGATCTGAAGGATGTCGACCACCTTGCCGGCCTCGATCGCTTCATCGACGGAATGGACGTCTGTGATGATCGGCAATCCGAGTTTGCGTTTTACTTCCGCGAGGATTTCGAGACCTTTCCGGAGTCCCGGACCACGGAAGGAACCCGATGAGGAACGGTTCGCCTTGTCGTAGGAGCTTTTGAACACGTAGCCGATGCCGCGGGCCGCCGTAATCTTCTTCAACTTCGCCGCGACCGCAAGACAGAGCGCCTCTGACTCAATCGCGCAGGGACCCGCCAGCAGCGCGAGCGGCCGGCTGTTCGAAAACTTTACCTTTCCGAGCGTGACGGTGTTCTGGGGCATGGCAGGGAGACCGGCGCTTACAGCGTTCCCATGCTGCGTTTCAGCGCGGCGGCGACAAATCCGGCGAACAGCGGATGCGGATGAAGCGGCCGGGACTGGAATTCCGGATGGTACTGGACGCCGATGAAGAACGGATGATTCTTGATCTCGACGATCTCAGGCAGATGTTTCGCGCGGAATTCTCCCACCACGTTCATGCCCAGCTTCGCAAACTTCGCGCGGTAGTGATTGTTCAACTCATAGCGGTGGCGGTGGCGCTCGTTCACGACGGCCTTCCCGTAGAGGGCATAGGACTTCGAGCCACGCTTCAGCGCGCAGGGATAGACGCCGAGCCGCATGGTGCCGCCCATGTTCTTGATCTTCTTCTGCTCTTCTAGAAGCGAGATGACGGGATGCTTCGTCTTCGGATCAAACTCGGTGGAATGCGCGGTCTTGAAACCCGCGACGTTTCGCGCGAATTCGATGCAGGCGACCTGCATGCCGAGGCAGATCCCGAAGAAGGGAATGCGCTGCGTGCGGGCGATGCGCACGGCGTTGATCTTTCCTTCAATGCCGCGATCGCCGAAGCCGCCAGGAATCAGGATGCCGTGCACGCCGGACAGCTCTTCTTCCATTCCGGGGGAATTGACGTCCACCCATTTGATCTCAACCCTGGCCTTGTTCGCGACGCCGCCATGCAGCAGCGCTTCGGAAATGGACTTGTACGCATCTTTCACGCCAACGTATTTACCGGCGACCGCGATGGTGACGTGACCCTGCGGTGCGTTCAGCGTCTCAACGAGTTCCTTCCAGCTGTCCAGGTCGCCCTGGCCCACGCGCTGGCGAAGAAGCATGAGCACCTGTTCATCCATGCCCTGGCGATGAAACATGAGCGGAACTTCATAAATAGACTTCACATCGTGCGCTTCAATGACGGCTTCGGCGGGAACGCTGCAGAAGAGGGCCAGCTTTTCCTTCAGGTCGCGGCTCAGGTCCCGCTCGGTGCGGCAAACGAGAATGTCCGGTTCGATTCCGATTTCACGAAGCTTTCCGACCGAATGCTGAGTGGGCTTGGTCTTCAGTTCTTCCGAGGCCTTAATGTAGGGAATCAGGGTGACGTGCACATAGAGAACGTTGTCGCGTCCCACATCGAGGCGAATCTGACGGATGGCTTCCAGGAACGGCAGGGATTCGATGTCTCCCACGGTGCCGCCCACTTCAACGATCACGATGTCATTGTCGCCGGCGACCTTGCGGATGCGGCGCTTGATCTCGTTCGTCACATGCGGAATGACCTGGACGGTTTTCCCGAGGAATTCGCCGCGGCGCTCCTGCTGAATGATGGTGTCGTAAACCTGGCCCGTGGTGCAGTTGTTGTCCTTCGTCATGTCCACGTCGAGAAAACGCTCGTAATGACCGAGGTCGAGGTCCGTTTCCGCGCCGTCGCACGTCACGAAGACTTCTCCGTGCTGATAGGGGTTCATCGTGCCGGGATCCACGTTCAGGTATGGATCGAGCTTGATCATCGTCACGGTCAATCCGCGCGCCTTCAAGAGGCGGCCAAGTGACGAAGCCGTGATTCCTTTTCCGAGAGAAGATACGACGCCGCCGGTTACGAAGATGTACTTGGTCATGGAGGGTTACCGTCCTTGCTTGCGCGAGTTTTTTCCCGACTTCCGCAGGCGGCGTTCCACGGCGGCGACGTCGGGCCGTGTATCAACACCAATAGAGTCGTGTGACGTTTCAGAAACGTAAATGGGAAGTCCGTGATAGAGCGCGCGCAGCTGTTCAAGGCGCTCGGTCGTCTCCAGCGCCGTCGGTTTCAACGAAACAAATTTGAGAAGTTGCGCCTTCGGGTAGACATAAAGCCCGAGATGCTTCATCACCGGCATGAAAGATTCACCGTCGCGCGGAAACGGGATGAGCGAACGGGAGAAATAGAGGGCGCGGCCGTTCAGGTCCTTCACCACTTTCACGACGTTCGGGTTGTCGAAGTCCGTGGTCAACTTCATCGCCGGCGTGGAGATCGCCTTCTTCGCCACGGCCAGCTTCACGGCGTCCCGCATGGTGGAAGGATGCATCAGCGGTTCATCGCCCTGCACGTTCACGTAGTAGTCCGCGGCGACGCGGCGCGCCACATACGCCATGCGGTCGGTGCCGCTGGGCAGCTCCGCCGGGGTCAACATGACCTCTCCGCCGAAACGTGAAACAACGGTGGCCACGCGGACATCATCGGTCGCGACAATCACCCTTGGCAGGGCCTTCGACGCGGATTCCCAGACCCACTGGATCATCGGCTTGCCCAGGATGAGGGCGAGCGGCTTGCCGGGAAGGCGCACGGAAGCGAATCTTGCGGGAATCACGCCGAGGACGCGGCGGCTCATGACCTGCGTATCCGTCTGGACAGTTCTTCCCGGGACGCGACGGCCGTGCCGACCTTCGCCACGACGATGCTGGCCGCCACGTTCGCGATGCGGGCCGCGTCTCCGTAAGGCGCGCCAACGGCGCGGGCCAGCGTAAAAGCGGAAATGACCGTGTCACCGGCGCCGGTGACGTCATAGACTTCCTGGGCCAGGGCGGGGATTGTGTCCGGCTTCCGGCCTTTCTCGAACAGCGTCATGCCCTTTTCACCGCGGGTGATCAGGAGCGAACGGGACTTTAGCCGCGACAGGATCTTCTCCCCCAGGCGAATCATGTCGTCTTCGGTGCGGGGAGAGACGGTGCGCATTCCCTCGACGGCTTCCTTGGCGTTGGGCGTGATGCAGTCGACGCCCTTGTATTGCATGAAATGTTCGATTTTCGGGTCCACGATGACGGGAATTCCCCGTTTGTGGGCCTCGCGAAGGCAGGTACGGATAACGCCCGGCGTGACAACGCCCTTCCCGTAGTCCGAAATGATCACGGCCTTTTGTCCCTGAATGGCGTTTCTGAGGCGGGACACCAGGTCAGAGTGAACGTCGGCGCTCAGGCCGCCCCGGCGTTCAAAGTCAAACCGGGCGACCTGCTGGTGGCCGACAAATACCCGGGTCTTGGTGATGGTGGGGCGGGAGGAGTCCACGAGAATGCCGGACACATTGACGCCGGCCGCTTCCAGAAAAACCTGGAGGTCATCTCCCCCATGATCATCGCCCCGGATGGAGACGATGGAGGGAAGCGCGCCCAGCGCGCGCAGGTTGCTGACCACATTGCCCGCTCCGCCGGGTGCCCAGGAGTCTTCCTGGACATGAACCACGGGCACAGGGGCTTCGGGAGAGATACGTTCGGCGGGTCCCCGGTAAGACCGGTCGACCATGAGGTCTCCGACCACGAGGATCGGAATATTTCGAAAGCGCTCCACCCATTTCAACAGCCGGGCAGACAACTGATTCGCCGAAGTTTTTTTCACTTTTTCCAGGATGGCAATGGCTCCGCGCAACAAGTCGAGCCGGGATTCATTCCTCTATCATTTGATCCTGGGCGTGTCAAACCGCCTAGTTCTGATACTCGATCAGCTCCGCGTCAAACGCGCCCACCGCGACCTTGGACCGGATCAGCACCGGCATGTGGCGCGCGTCGTTGGTCACCCATAGGCTCATCTTCCCATCACTGGCCTTGAAGATGGAATCGCCCTGAATGGCCGGCTCCAGCCTGAGACACTCGAACTTTCCGGCGCCCACTTTTACGGTTTCGAGCTTTGGCTGGACATGAACAAGCAGCGGATAAATCTTCTCGTCCGAGAAAACGTCCACGGAGTAGTCTTTGCCCGGCTCCAGCGCGCGGGTACGTGTGACGAAGAAAGCGGAGAGGATATCGGCCGAGAGCTGGGTGATCTCGCCGGTCTTGGTAGTCGTCTTTCCTTTGTGAATCCGCTCGTAGCGATATTCCCGGTTGGGGTAGTCGACGCTCGTGTTCCGGATGACCTGATACCCTCCTTCCTTCAGATTCTGGTGGAAGTGGACGCTGGCCAACGTCGCGCGGTCCACCATGGCCCCGTTGAAGTCCCGGACCTTGAACATCTTGTCGATGACGCCATTGGATTTGGCCGCCGAAACAATGTTCAGGGTGGGCCGATTATTGATGACCGGTCCCTCCTGCACTTCCATCGTGGCCGTACCGGCCACCACGAATTCATATTTCAGAGCGAACTTCAATTTTTCGCCGGGTTTGAAGGCGTCGTTCTTTACAGCCACGTACGGAATGGGATCGCCGGCCCGCGCAGGGATGAACAGGGCCGATACGATCACTGCGACCACGAAGCAAGTGACGCGGCGGTTCATGAGCCCACCTTCAGCGTGTCACCCGAGCCGCGGATGTGACCGAGATCGATTCGGTACGGCCAGTCGCAATTCGGAGAAAGCGGAACGGTCAGATCGGTGAGCGCCCGCACGAACACGACCGGAACCGGAACGCCGCCGATGGAGACCGCCTGCAACCGCGGCTGAAGAACTTCACCGTCGTCGTCCAGCCGAACTTCGACGCGGACGGGGACTTTTCCGCCGAGGCGACCGGCCAGGACGATTACATCGTCGTTGAACAGGGCGCTCGGATTGGACAGCCAGCGCGCCTTCTGCCCCGCCAGAGCCAGAAGCGTTTCGGAACGGATGGTTCCTTTAACGGACAAACGGTCCAGCGCCAGAATCTGGAGTTCTCCCTCCTCGCGGTAGCGGGGAAGATTGATTTGCGGGCGAATGAGATCGACTTCGGCGTTCTCAACCTGCAGTCCGCGGTAATCAACGGAGCTGGCGCGCGCCGTCAGGGACGCCAGCCGACCGTGCGCCGTGTCGTCGGGTGACTGCGTCACCGCGCGAATCGCCACATCATGAAGCAGGACGCCCGGAAGCTGAACTTCCTTCAGATTGACCGACATCATCTCGTCTTTTGGAACGGAGACGGGGTCAGGATTGGCGTGATAAAGCGTGGCCTGCGATCCGTCTGGCAGGGGCCACTGGCCGACCACCTTGTACGCCTTGCCGAACCAGGCGGGCGCTGCGTCCAGCCAGTCGCGGTGCTTTTTTACGGTGGCGGTGGTGTACGCCGGCCCCAGATCTCCGGACTTCACCAGGACGAACTCGGCGAAATCGAGCCAGCGATTCTGGGACGGTCCAACAAAAGAGAAGTTCTCGATGCCCGCGTTGCGGAGTTCCACATTCAGGCTCGTGCTGTGGAAGTAAGGCGTGTTACACGCCACCACGACGCGACTGAATGCAGCGTCCGGGTCCCTGGTCTCGGCGACGCGCGCGAGGATTTCGGCATGCTTCCAGTCTTCGACGAGCGGCGGCTCCCGTCGGAAAAGCGTCAGCGGAACGCCGTCGGCGTGCGCGATCACGGGGCTAAGAGCGGAAAAATTGAAGACCGCCATGAACGTGAGCGCCACGGCGGCCACGAAGCCGAACGCCCAGCGGCGCCCGGGAATCCAGGCCGCGCTGATGAGCGCCACGGCGGGAAGCGCCGGCATCATGTAGCGCACGTTCTGGTTGTGCAGCGACGTGAAGATGGCCGACGACACGAAATACATGAGCGCGAGCGGCCAGAGCGCCCGCCGGAGAAACACAAACGGCAGACCGATCAGGAACAGAACGACATATGGCAGGTTGACCTGGTCGAACAGCCCGATGGGGTACCACAGCAGTTTGGCCATTCCCGTGAACAGGAGGCCGCTGGCGGGCGGATTCGACGCGACCTGGCTGATGTGCGCCAGCATTGCTACGAAGTTTACCGTGTACCACGGCGCCATCAGCGCCGCGGCGACCAATGCGGCCAGAAAGGGACCGAAGAAGGTCTTCCGCCGAAGGGAGATGAACAGGGCGGGCAGCGCCGGGCCGATCAGGTACGCGAAAGCCGTCTGCTTGGTCAGCATGCCCAAGCCGAGGCAGAACCCGAAGGCCGCAGACCAGCCAACGCGCGAAAAAGATTCGGACTTGAGGAGACAGAAGAAAGCCGCGGTGACCCACGCGGTCAAAGCGATGTCCAGCATGGTGCCATGCGCCACCTGAACCACCAGCGGATAACTGCCGATCAGCAAAGCGGCGGCCAGGCCGGCCCAGCGGTCCAGAAGGAACCGCCCGGTCAAATAGGTGAACCAGACGAGCGCGGCGAGATAAAAAATGTTCACGACGCCGCCGATGTCATTGATATCGGCGGTGCGACCCAGGAAAGGGATCGCGGTCAGGTTGAAGAGGGGCGGGTAGTGGAAGTAGGCGGGCTTCACGATGTCGTAAATCGAACCGGCGTGGACGCGGTCCTTGTATTCGAACGTGTTCAGCACATGAATCGCCTCATCCCAGGCGGACGGACGCGTGTCCGCGTGAATCCAGCGGAGCGCCAGGAGCGAGTTAAGCGCGATCAGCGCGGCGACCGCGAGGCCCAAGGGAAAACCCGAAGGGCGGCGAGGCGCCGATACGCCGGAGATTTCCGGTTCGTGTGTGAGGGTGGATTGGTTGTTCATGTCACCGGTTAAATTTACTTAATCCGCTGACGCGGCATGAGTTTTACGATCAGCCGCGACGCCGAATCGAGGTTCGACGTCACGCGCCCGCCAGCCTGAACCACTTTCTTCCGGCTGACGCGGCCCGATCCCGTCAGGACGAGCAAC
Organism: Elusimicrobiota bacterium; assembly: GCA_043732015.1. GTDB lineage: Bacteria > Elusimicrobiota > Elusimicrobia > F11 > F11 > JBBRXR01. The sequence goes on from JAYTIE010000247.1 coordinate 7,834, forward strand.
CCCGTGGCGCCGACCGCCCGGGCGAGCTCCACATCGCGGGCCTGATCTCCCACCACAAAGGAACGGCGGAGGTCGAGA
>JAYTIE010000248.1:0-7896 GCA_043732015.1 Elusimicrobiota bacterium
CATCGGAAACGCCGCCGCGCTGGTCGATGCCCAGATCCGGCTCGCGGTGAGTGACCGGCGGGCCGCGTTCGCTTTCCTCGACACGGTTCTTGAGGACCAGCAGAAGCCTCAGGCGGTCGTCGGGAAGTCCTATGTGAAGTTTCGTGAAATTTTACGGTTCGAACTCGACAAGGCGGGTTCGGGCGACAATTTGCTCACGCTGCTGAGCCGTACGTCGTTCGAAGATTCTGTCAGCGCCGTTCAGGCGGCCGCAGCCCGCTTTCGCGACACTTACCTTTGGACCGCGGAGGAACGGGCGCAGATGCTGAAGGTCCGAAAGAACACGACGGCAAACCGGGCGGCCGCGATCGCCTGGTACGAATGGACATTTCTTCCGGAATTCACCAAGTATCAGTCGATGTGGAAAGACGCGGGCCCGGTGGACCGGCTTCAACTGGGCCGGTTCATTCATGACGCGATCGTAGGTACAGAGTTTGGTCGGGATTTCGTTGTCCCTCCGGGACTGACGGGGGCGAACTCCGTCCGGGGAAACGACGCGGACGTCGCGATCGTCGAGGCTGTTCTGACTCAGTTGCTGCTTCCCAATGGGTTTGGATTCTGGAACACCGCACGCGGGCAATCCATGTTTCTGGCCACGGTGTACCGTCGAGTTGAGGTCCCGGGCGACGATTTCGTGACCGTCTATGAGAGTGTTCCTGACCCGCTTCGGATGCGCATTCATGGGATCGACCGTTCGTCGCCAGGGAAACTCGTCATCCCGGGGGCCGTGGTCATCCCGGATGCGATAAAACCGACGATCGCGGAGTATTCCGAAAAAAATAAAAAACCGGGGAACGCCTACGACGGGGTCCGGGCGCGTTGGTTGTCGCAAAGACCCGATCTCGAATACGACGCCTACGAATTATCGACGGAAGAGGGGGCGACGTACGCCAGTACGCTTTCCTTCCTGGCCAGAATGGCTCAATACCGGCCGAAACAGGAGCTACTTGACCTCGGTTACTACGCGAAGTTGGGAACTCTTCTCAAGTCATGGCTTGATTTCGCGTCTGATCCGACGGCGTTCAGGGCGGCAATTAATATTGAGTCCATGACTCGAACCGCTCTCACCGATGAGAAGGCTGCCCTGCATCTCCTGGACCGGACCTTGTCCGGAACATTCGTGACCGATTCGGCAAACCTGGACCGGTTCTTTTCCTATTTCATTGCTGAGCTCAAACGGAAGCTGAACATCTCCGCCACGGGAGATGCGGTGATGATCCAGTTGGCGACCAAACCGGTCAAGGATGTCCTCGCCGCCACGAGGGAAATCGCGCGCGAAGCGTCATCCTGGTACTGGTCGGCGGAAGAGCGTCAGTTCATTCTCGCGACGGCAAAGTTGCCCCAGGCGAGACCGGGGATCACCGAGGCGATCGCGTGGTTCAAAGACACTTTCCCGAAAATGCTTCTCGCGCTGCAGGCCCTTCCCGCGACTCGGGTGCCCGCCCGTGAGGTGCAGGACCTCGTGGCAACCACCATTCGTTCAACACCGATGGGACGGGAGTTCGTTCTTCCTTCAAATATCAACGACGCGAATCCCATGGATCGTGACGATGTCTTTACCAATCTTAACAATGCCGTTTTGACGCAGATCCTGTTGCCGGCCGGCCTCGCGATCATGTTCAGCGGGAACACGGCGTCCGTCGGCCGCGTGTTGAGTCATGAAACGTTTCAGTTCCCGGAAGACGGCGCCGTGGTTTTGTACCGCGTCAAAGGTGACCTTTCGCTTGTTTCAGAGGCGAGCATCAATGGCCCTCAGGTAAGTCTTCAGCTTCTGGGCAAGATCCCGGCACACAAGATTTTCGGAGGGACTGCCGTCCTCCCGGATGGTTTTTATCAGGCAATTCTTGGTCTCAACGGAGACATACAGGCGCTCCCGGCTTATCGGGATCTGCGGTCAAAATGGGCGACGGCGTCACCGGAACTGACCTATGACCTGGCGCAACAGGCGGAAAGGGACCAGGTCCAAATGGCCCGTGTTGACCGGTTCATGAGCAACCTGTCGGTGTGGTATCCCAAGAAAGAAAGCATGTCGCGATACCTCCTGTATAAAAAAGACTCTCCGGTTGATTCGGTCCTTTCCGCCAATGTCAACGGGGAGGAAGGGCGAGTGGCGCAATCCTTCCTTGGGTTGCTGCTGGCGGCGCAGGCGGACAAAAAGGCTGCCTATTACATGTTGGACAGGATCATCGCCGTCGAAAAATATGGAAAGGATGTGGCGCTCCAAATCCTTTTCGGTGAGTTGAAGAAGATGCTGGCGGGCCGCCTGAATGTTCCGCCGGATTCGGCCGCGATGGTTGCGAAGATGGAAGCGATGAGCCTGGACGATATCCTGGGCCAGGTTCAGTCCGTGGCCAATGAGGCCGCGAACTGGTACTGGGCGCCGTCGCAGTGGGCCGGAATCATCAAGACCGGCAAGTCTCCGGCCGAAACGCCTGCGGTGCTGAGTCGGAATGCGGTCATCACCTGGTTCCGGAGTGAATTGCTGCCAAGATATTGGGACACGTTCCTTCCCGTCTTGACCCGCGCCCGCGCGTTGGTGGAAGGAGAGGTCGTCCGGTTTGTGGAGGAATTTATCCAGAGCCACCCGGCGGGCGCGGCGTTCAAGATAGCGGCGCCGCTTCGAATGATTCTCGATATCGAGCACAGCGGCCCGGCGGTCGGACTGCTGACCAGCGCGGTCGAACAGATTCTGGTTCCCCACGATGTCGCCGGATTTAGCCATTCAAACAAGCTCATGACCGCAAAAATTGTGGGCAGAGAGACTTTTCAAACCAGATTCGGTGAAGTTGTTCTCGCGATGATCGCTGAAGACCTTTTTCTGAACACTTTCTTCGGCACACCGGAATTCACAGCGAGACGGATGGTGACGCCCGACACGATCTGGCTTTCAGTCGGTGAGCGGAAGAACGTCGAAGACATTCCCGCTCAGGCGCGACGGCGCATGGCCGGATTGGGCGAACCAGCGAAGCTGGCTGCGACAAGGTCCGCACTCAATTATGAAGCGATGGATATCGCTCCCGCCGAATGGGTCGCGATCGCTGAGCAATACATGTACATGGAACTGCTCAAAATGCGGATGACGAGTGACGACATTATCGCGACCGGTCAGTTTCTGCGCCCGGACTCGTTCCTGTACGTTCTGATGCGTGCGAGGATCCAGAATGCCGTCGGCGAGATCAGGGAAATTCAGGGAATTTTAGACGTACTTCGGCGGCCGACCACGGAACCAGGCGCGGCACTGTATTTCTACGATCGCATTATCGCGGGCACGTTCAACTCCAAACTTCCCGGGCAGGCCGTGTTCGCCGGAATTTTCCTGCGGCGTCTCGCTCCTTATTTTAGCGGGCAGCCCGTGTCCGGCCCCATTCCCGGTGAAGTTGAGGATATCTTGAGAGCTTTCCAAAGTAACCCGGCCGGCTATGAGGCCAACTTGCGGCGGATGGCCGTCGGCAATCTCGTCCTCGCGGCGAGCGACCCGGCCGGTTTTGCCCATGCGGTGTCCGAGCTCGCGGAGTACCTGTACCTCGAATCTTTCCCGTCGTTCGCGGCGCAGATGGACACATTGCGTCGCATCTACCCGGATGGAAACATTCCCGGCTATTCACTCCGGAATCCGCGCCCGATGCGAATCTCCGGTGACCGGCTCGTGTTCGCGGATGAAAAACCGGCGCAGCGCCGCCGGTTCTACTCCGCGGAAGAAGATGCCCTGGTTTTGGCGGCCGAAAACCAACTGATCAAGAATTTTGTTTCGGAGCTCATGAGAATATCCGGGGCGCCGGATGAGGCTTCCCTGCGCGGGGTCAGCGCGATGCTCCCCGGAATGGCCAGTGCACCGGGGACTCCAACCGGGAAACTGGCAGCAGAGTTAGCGCTCGCCTTGAACGCCGTCGCGAAAAGCACCCCGTACAAGCAGTTGCCGGATTTTGCCCAGCGCTTTGGCCTGCTGCTCGAGGTCTACAATCTGCTCTGGTTCATCCCGCGGGACCGTCTCGTCGAGTCCCTCACCCGGGATTACTCGCAGCCCCAGGTCTTCGGCATCCAAAGGCGTTTCTCGGACGTCAGCATTGGCGGGAAAGCCCGTCCCTTTTTCGCAATCACGGATCCGGCCGGCCTTTTGAAAAATGCCGGCCTTGTCGGACATTTCCTCGTCAACAAGCTGGGGGACCGGGCCGCCTATTTCGCGGTCGTTGCGGAAACCACCGTCGAGTCCGCCCGTTCCTACGGTTCTCCCGGGTTCTCAATGATGGGCGCGAATGACGCCAAGGTTCTGCCGCTGGCCTGGGCGGATCTCTGGACCTCGATGGGGCTTCTGGAACACGACTACCCCTCAGCGGAGAGTGTGGAACTGACCGCCATGTCCGGCGTCCTCGCGCCCAACTTCGTTCAGTGGCTCGAGGTTCTGCAAAAGACGGCCCTGGCTCCCGCGAGCCTGACGCCCGGCGATTCCACGCTGACCCAGCTGATGAACGAGCTCGTACTCCCTTTCTATCGCGACCTTCTCCCCAGCGCGCAGCAGGCGGCCCCCTTCGTGGTCATGACGAGGCTCATAACGATGGTGGGCCTTTTGAAAGGGGACGCCGTCACAAAGTTTTCCAATTGGGCCAGGAAGAAATATCCCCAGGCCGAAACCGTTCCGGGGAAACTGATTGACGCCCGGCGTGACCTCACAGCTTTCGTCGCGGAGCAGATGTGGAATCCTGATGGAAAGGGCTCGATTCCCGTCGAGGCCAAAGCCTGGCTAGACGCCGCTTATCCGGCCGACAAGGCGCCGGCGCTTCCCGCCGCGGCGAATGTCTGGGACATGGAAGCGGCTTACTCGACCGTTCCGCCGTTCAAATCGACTGTCGTCGTTCCGCAGCCGACGGTGACCATCGCGCTCGACAACAAGACGTGGATGTCGCCGCAAATGGAAACAGTGATTCACGGATGGATGGCCGAAATCCTTCCGTCGCTTCCGTTCGCGCCAAACATCGAACTCGTTCGTTCCGACGGGATCTCCGTTTTTTCGACGCAGTTACGCTATCAGCCCGCCACCCACACGCTTCGAGTCTTGATGTCCAATGCGACCGCGCGACAGCATTCGCGTGAGGCCGTTACCGACGTGATCAAGAAGCTCCAGTTCCAGCTCCCGAGCGTCCGAGCCCTGATTCAGAACGAGCGTAAAGGGCTGTATTTGAATGAGGCGGAACATGTTTTTGCGCTTCTCACCCAGATCGCGCTCTCGTCCACCCCTGGGGCGCTTCCCGATGTCCCGGATCTCGGCGGCGTTGAAACGCAGATCGCTGCAGAGGTCGTCGCTCAGTTGATGCCGCTGATGACGCAATGGGCCGCGGCGGCGAAAGGAGATCCGGTGGGGGCCGAGAAGGTCCGCTCGCTCACGATTCGGTATCTCAACGAGAGCTTTTTCCTGGCACGTGGATTCCTCGTCGTTCCCACCATGTATGTCCGCGGACGCAAATCGTTCGAAGGCGTTGGGCTGGCCCTGGTGGCCCGGCATGCGGGAACCGTTCGCGTCGGGGCGCGTGATGTTCCCATCCTTTACAACTCCGGTCTTGCCACCAACGATACCAACCCGCAGATAGGGGACGTCCTCCAGACGGGATTCCGAACGACGGCGCTCCGGCTTCCGATTTCTGAAGGAGACATCTCGAAGCTGAGCCTGGGGCCGCAACTGACTCAGATGGCGACCCGATTCCCGTCCGTCACCCGACCCGTTGCCGCCGTTCTCCTGCGTGTGCTGGACCGCGCGAAGCCGGGAGAGTTTTTGGAATTGATGACGTCGGGTCGCGTCGACACCATTTTCGATGAAAACGCCCCGGTGTCGGTTCCCGTGTTCGCGAACGCCCCGGCGTCGGACCTTCCGGCCATGTTGAACCCGCTGGACGTCGTCGCCAGTCACTGGCCCGCGTCAGCGTCCGTTTCTTCGCAGTTTGACGTGGACAAAGTCTACTCCGATTTTCTGGCCGCGCACACGGCGGGCATACCCCCGGCGCCAACGGTTGAATTCAACGGGAAGAGCGGATGGATTTCCCGCAACATGCGGGGCGTCCTCGAATCCTGGCTCAAGGCGATTTCAGCGTCGCTTCCCTACGGCATCAACATCGAATTCCGCCAGAGCGAAAGAGTGGAAAAGGTCATTTTCAATACGGACACCCACACGTTGACGATGCAGACGCTCCACGAAGTGGCAAAGAGAAAAACCCCGGCGGAAATAGAAGGCGTGGTTCGGACGACGCAGAATGCCATTGGCACGACACAGTCGCAGATCCCGGGCGCCGAGATGCCCCGCATGGTCGTGATGTCCGCGATCATGGTGGAAGGACTCCGCAGCCTGTTTGAGTCAAAGTATAAAAGCGGAACGCTCCCGACGCCAACGCGGGCGGGAATGCAGAAAGAGATGGCAAAACAGCCTGCCCGGGTTGCTTTCGACTACGAGGAGACGTTCAAGGCCGTCGACGAGTTCGCGGAACTGTTCAACGAGATCTGGAAGAAAGAGACGATTTCGGAACGTCAAGCTATCGCGCTCGCGGTCCGGTGGATGAACGACCGGTTGTTCCTGAGCCGGGGCGTCGTGGCGTTCGTCAACGATGTCAAGGAAGGAGACAGAATTGTCGCTGTTCCGCTCGCGCCCATCGTCGCGAGTGCGGGATCGGCGGAGCTGGGCGGCAAGACGTACCGCTTTTATTACGCGACTTTTCCGGAGGGCGTGAACTACCAGCCATCGTTGCTTGATCGGTATATCCCGTCTCCCGTCAACCGCGCCGGAGAGTCCACGGCGAACGGATTGTCGCTGGACACGGTCAACAGGCTTCTCACGGACTTCCGCGGCACGGACGCTGACGCGACACTGCTGATGGTCAATGCTGTTTACGATACGGTCAAGGATGCGAGCGGATTCAATCCTGGACGCGCCGCGATGGGAGTGGTGAACAAGGTTGACCGGGTCTTCGCGGTGATGAACAACGCTCCGGCGCCCGAAAGCATCAACTTCGGAGATCCCGCTCAGATCGTGAAGGACCACATGCCCGCGCCGCTTCCGCCGGCCGGCGGAACCAAGGACAGCACCGGCCCGCCGGCGGATGGAGACGGGGGTGGTGATACAACGGGAGGAGGCGCAACCGGCGGGGATAACATCGGGGGAGACTCGACCGGCGGAGGCAAGAAAACGGGCGATCAATCCGGAGACGGAAAAAAACCGCCATCAGACAAACCGACCAGAGTGAGCGACGGCGACGCGTGGCCGTATATCGAAATGCTCTGGGACGCGACGCAGGGCGACCTCGCGAAGTGGGACGCCGAAATCGCTCTCCTCCCGACCGATTATCCCTTTGACGCTGCGACGGCCCGCGAAATTTTCCTGACGTCCAGCGATTCTCGTTACGCGACGCTCCGCGCCAAAAAGCCCTCCGATTTCGTCATCGCCACGCTCGTCCTCCAGTACGGATTCAACCCCGCCGCCATCGCCGCGCCCGCCGTGCGCAACCTGTCCGGTGAAGCCATTGCCGGGGAGTGGATGCGGGCCTGGTTCGACACGATGCTGGGCGCGGTCAATCGGAACCTGACAGAACTGGAGATTCCGCTGGGCATGGAAGTGTCCGGCCTTGATTTGGGTCAGGCCAGAGACTTCTTTTTTACGTCGCGCTACACCCGCCAGATGCGCGAAGACATGCCCGGTCCGGCCGACATGAACGAACTGATTCGCGATCATGGGTTCGAGGCGGCGGGAATTTCCGGCGATCGACACGTGGACCCGCTGATCGCAGAAGGATGGCTCCAGGCGCTGATCCGGACCCTCTACCGCGCGAGCGACGGGAACATCACCCGCTGGGTGGCCATGTTCGCGGCGCATTCGCTGCC
>JAYTIE010000249.1:0-2994 GCA_043732015.1 Elusimicrobiota bacterium
CCAGCGGTTCGCAGTTTACCTCCGGAGCGTCCCGCAACACGTCCGTGTCCTTCACCGCCACGGGCACGTACGTGTTCCGCCTGACCGTCAGCGACGGCCAGTTGAGCGATACCGACGATGTCCAGGTGACCGTTCAGCCCGGCGCGCCGCCGGTGAATCAGAAGCCGACCGCCGACGCTGGCGGCGATGCCACCGCCGTTCTCGGTTCCAAGGCCCAGCTCTCCGGCAACGGGACCGACGACGGATTGCCGGCTTCTCCCGGCGCGCTGAGCTACGCATGGACGAAGGTGAGCGGCCCGGCGGGCTCCCAGTTCACGTCCGCTTCGTCCCGGAACACCGCCGTTTCGTTCACGACGGCCGGCATCTACGTGTTCCGTCTGACCGTGAGCGACGGCTCGCTGAACGACGCGGACGACGTGCAGGTGACCGTCAAGGTTCCCGCGCCTGTCAACAACGCACCCTCGGTCGACGCCGGCAGCAACGCCACGGTGACCCTGGGAAGCAAAGTGCAGCTGAGCGGCACCGCGTCGGACGACGGCCTTCCGGCCTCTCCCGGCGCGCTGGCCTACACCTGGACGCGCGTCAGCGGCCCTTCGGGATCGCAGATCCTTTCTCCGGCGTCGCGGGCCACGGCGGTGTCTTTCACCCGAACCGGCCTCTATGTGTTCCGCCTGAAGGCCAGTGACGGCGATCTGAGCGACGATGACGACGTCCAGGTCACCGTTCAGGCGCCCGCGGCCCGCGTCAACGCGGCGCCCGCGGTCGACGCAGGGGGGGACCAGACGGTCGTTCTTCCTGGCAAGGCCAGCCTGGCCGCGTCTGCCACGGACGACGGCGCCCCGGTGGGCCTGATCGCCTACACGTGGTCCATGAAATCCGGTCCCGGACCCGTCTCGTTCGGGTCGCCGGACGCTGCGGCCACTTCCGCGTCGTTCCAGTCGGCCGGCGCCTATGTCCTGGCGGTGGAAGCGAGCGATGGCGAGAAAATCGGCACGGATGAGATCTCGGTAACCGTGCGCCTCGCGGCGGCAGGTGACGCGGTAGATGGCGCCCAGAATGCGGTGGCGGCCGGCGCAGAAACGCCAAGAAATGTCTTCAATCCCGTTCTCGGCGAAACCGCACGCTTGCCCTACGTCCTGAAAGGGCCCGGGAGCATCAAGGTGGTCATCTTCGACCGTGCTGGTCAACAGGTGAAGGAGCTCTTCGCCGAGCAGTCGGACGGAGGTAACCATCTTGTCCGCTGGGACGGACGAAATGACGACGGTTCCATCGTCGCGTCCGGCCTGTACGTCGCGTTCCTTACAGGATCCGAAGGCTCCCGTAGCCGTCAGAAGATAGCGGTGATTAAGTAGCCGCTGATTCGCTCATCGACGGAGAACCCGGTCTTCTGTCGCCGATTCGCTCAATATTTCGCCGGTCTCGCGTAAACGCCGCGGGACCGGCGAATTTTTCAATAAAACACGTTTCCGTCGAGGAAATAGCGAATTCTCGCCTCGATTCATGCAACTTTATTCTCGTTGTCACAAATTTGTCATTGACACTTCCGACGGACATGGGCTACCCTCCTCTAGCGGTTGAACGAAACGCAAATCGGTTGAAGAAGATGTGGGCTCGCATCGACCTCGATCAAAATGCCTCGTGTTTGCTGCTGGATCGTGGTTCGTGATGATGTCGAGCTGATAACCTGCTCCGTTGTCCCTTAACCCAACCTACGCCGAAAGGCACCTTCCAGCACTCACGAATAACCAGTTCCACCGCAAATGCACCGGCAGGGCGTCTCCCTGAAACCGGCATCGACGAATCGAGGAATTCGTGATGCCCCGACAACCGGCCTGGTGCGAAAAACCAAAAAAGTGGAGTGTTCCTCGATGAAAAAGAGCAATGGCCTCTCTCTGTTCGGATTGTTGTGTTTCTCCGCCTTTTCACTCGCTCACGCGGGTGGTAACGGCACCTCAGGCGGTCTCACCCTCCTAGAAGCTCCTGGCGCCCGCGCATCGGCCCTTGGGCAAACGTTAACGGCTTCCGTCGATGACGTTTCTGCCTTCGCTTATAACCCCGCGATGTTGAAATCCCTGCGGATTGGTCAGGCATCGTTCCTTTACCAGAAGGGATTGATCGACGACGCCTTCAGCCAGCTGGTTGTTGGAAGCCCCTGGAAGGGAATGGGCGTCGGGTTGTCGGTCGGCTACTACAATGGTGGAACGTTTGACATGAGCGATGGGGTTACCCAGCGTACGGTCACGGCCGAGCGGGACCTTGTCGTCTCCCTGGGCGTGGCGCGTTCCGTTGGACCGGTTTCGCTGGGTTTTACCGGGAAGTATCTGTCTTCCGAGCTGGCTCAGACCGCCCATGCAACCGCTTTTGCGGCGGACCTGGGAATCAATTACGCGGCCAGCCAGCGCTTCATGCTCGGCGGAGCCATCCAGAACTTCGGCACGCAGCTAAAATTCGACTCGAAAGGGGACAATCTCCCGCGCGTCCTTCGCATCGGCGCCTCCTACAGCATGTTCCCTCAGTACGGCACCATCCTCATGGTTGATGTCGCGCGGATGGTTAACGAGGGTGAGACCCGGCCGGGTCTTGGAGTTGAAACCCGCGTCGGACCGATGGCGTTGCGCGCCGGATACCGGCACAGCGCTTCTGCCCGGGAATTCTCCGTCGGCACCGGTTTCGGTTGGGGTCGTCAGTCGCTTGACTACTCGTTCGGGCTGATGAACCGCGATCTCCAGACGCAGCAGCGCATCTCCTACTCGTTCCGCTTCGGCGGATCGGGGAACAACGACGGTCTGTTCTCCAAGGCGAATGGGTCGTCGAACGTCCAGATTGCTAAAGCGTCCCCTGAAAACGGACAGCTGGCCCTGGGCACGGTCTCGGACCGCGGCCGCCACTTCACCGAAGCGGCCGTCACGCCGCCCAAGTTCCGCGCGCCGATCAATTCGGTCCCGGTCCACAACCCCGCGCCGCAGCGCATCTACACGATTAAGGACGGCGATA
>JAYTIE010000250.1:0-7837 GCA_043732015.1 Elusimicrobiota bacterium
CGGGAAGAAGCGAAAGGCGCTCCGAAATATCGGCCGTGGCGATCTCAGATAGAGTGCGATCCCACGACAATCCTAACCGGGACTGAAGCCGTGAGGGCAGCCTGGGAAGGGTGAGCACTGCGATTCTGGATGGCAGCGCGTCCATGGGCCCTGATTTTGCCCACTCTGAAAGCTGCCGCCTCGTCGCCATTCGGTGAGCCTTGACCTGCGCATAGGCGATTCCGGGAAAAATGAGCAGCGCCCCCAGCGCGACATGAACCAAAGGCCCAAAGACAAGTCCCATCTGGTCGACATGCCCCCCCAGCAGGAGCTCGGTTCCGACAAAGGCTATGAGCCCGAACAACAACGCCACGGTCGACCAAAAACGAATGGAGCCGATGATCCGGCTTCTCTCGTCAATCGACCCGTGGTCCCTGTTGTCGTGCTTGTTCAGGAAATAGTGCACATCGAACTGGCCGAGCGTGAGAGTGAACAGCGGAATAAAAATGGCATAGTCGAATAGCGTGTAGAGGAGCTCTCGGCGCGGCGCGATGTTAAGTGCGGCTTCGTTCGCCGTCAGTCCCAGCGCATTTCCATAGCGAAGCGTACCGGGTAGCATGGCGGTGGGAACGATGGAGGTTTGTGGTCGCAACCCCGGAATCTTCTCGTAATTTCCGGCCTCGACCATGCGCTTGCGAATCGCGTCGCCGTAAAGGCCTTCGATCGTGAAGGACGGAACCGTCGAGACATCCCCCACGTCCAGCGCTCGAACCCGCCCGCTGGAGAAGAGAGCCAGGAAGAACGGCTTCATTGCCGCCTCCGCCAGGCTTAACTCCCTCACCGGACGGTCGGCGATCCGTTTGTACCGTTCAAACGACGGCCGCGACAGCCATAGCTCCTTGATCTGATCCAGGTCTTTCAATCCGAACAGCGCAGGGTAAGGATCGATGATGAAATCGCGAATCCCTTTCAGGGTCACGTTCATGCCCGCGGTTTCCGCGCGCAAACGGCGGTTGAAGTAGTCCGTGTCCAGAACGATGATCGCGGGCGCCGACGCGCGCCCGAAACCTTGAACGGCGAACTTGGCCGGGGCGCGCGTTAACGAGAGCGTGTCTCTCGTTCCCCCCTTTACGGCCATCGCTTCGATGTTTTCGATTCCACCGTAGAGAAGTCCTTCGGTGAACTCGAGCGGCAGATCGCTGAAAAGAAGCTCGCGCTGCCCCGGCTGCTCGTCCCGCCAGCCTTCGATGTTCTCTTCCCCGTGTTCGCGAACCCATTTCTGAGCGGGCGTCTCAAGCGGCGCTTCCGATTTCGTCGCCGCTTTCTCCTCAGAGATCACCAGCGCGCCACCGGGTTTCCGAGTCAATTCGATTTGCGCGCCGCCGGATTGTGATTCAATCCGGACATAGGCCCCTTCTCTGGTCGGAGTGACCTGAACGGCCTCGGCGCCGGCGCCGGGAAGAAGGCGGTTGAAAATGCTGAGCGCTGTTCCGAGAAAGCGCAGACTCGGGAATCGCTCACGCAGGGCCACGATCGCCGCCGCCGCGCGCGGCAGCGCGCGGCTGGGCCGCGGCGCCAGGAAAAGCTTTCGCCCCTGGAAGAGCGATTCGAGCGGCGCTTTCTGTTGCGTGAAGATGTCGAGCGCACGGGACGATCCGGCGAGGTCCACCTTGGTGATCCTCGGCGTCCAGTCGATCACGCGCACGCCCTGTTTCGACAGGTTCTCCCGGATTCCGGGGGCGTGAAAGCCCCCGGTCACAAGCACGATGGTCTTCATTCCTTCTCTGCTGAAAATTCCGGAGATGCGCCGAGCCATCGCCGCATCGCGCGCTTCGGCTTCCACGTAAAACACTTCGAAGGGCGCGAGCGCGGGATCGCGCTTCGTGGACGAACGGTAGTCTTTCCATTCTTCCGGCGAGAGGCCGAAGCTCAGGAGTTTTCCCTCGAGCCGGTGAAGGCGCGATTCGACCATGAGCGCTTCTTCCTTCGGCGTTCTGACAGTGAGCCGGACGGCATCCCGCTCCAATTGCAGCGCCGTCCGCTGTAGGCCGGCGGCGTCGATGTGCTCGGCGGAAACCACGTAGCGGAGATACGCGGACATCGCCGGGTAACGGTCCAAAGGTACACCATGCGCGCGGCACGTTCCCTCCAGGAATCCATAGAACGAAGCGGGACTCTCCGCGCCGGACCGGAACGCCAGCGCCATGGAAATTAGTTCTTCCGTCGCGGCCTTGTCGAGCTTGCCAGCAAGATCCTCGATTAGTTTCGCCCGCTCCCGCGACGTGCGATCAAGATCGATCGCCTTTTCGGCGTCGCAGGCGTCGATGAACGCCGACACGTCTGGACCGACGCGCGGAACAAAAGCGCTGACACCGCGCAGATAATCGCCCAGCGCCGCCTGGCCCGAACCGTAACGCTCGATCACGGCGTCCAGCGTTAAGAGCGATTGGGAGAACGCGGCCTGCTTCTCCGTCGACAGCCTCCGTCCTTTTTCCTGGTGGCGCGCGAGAGCGGATTTTTTCTGTGATGACGCGATCTGATACGCGGCGACATTCGCGGCATAGTGGGCGCTGTCATCGACGCCGATCAGCTTCGGAAGCGCGCGACGATCGGTCAGCAGGGTGTAAAGCGGCCCTTCAAGGGATCCTTCCAACCGCAGAGAATCCGCCACCTGCTGGACCTGGTCCTGGTCCGGATACGCGTGAAATCCGTCGAGGCTGAGCGGCCCCCACTCGCCTTCCAGCGCCACCGCTCCCGTCCAAGGGAGTAATTCCCGGAGAGCCTGTCCGATGTTCGCCTGCGCCTCGCGATTGAGATGAATGTCCTGGATGTGGATAACGGTCTTGCCGGTCCACGCAGATGCGGGAACGTCCGCGCGGCCGAGAGACCACGGAAGGGCGCCGACGGCGTCCTGAATGGAGGAGACGGAAGTCGCGCGGCGGGGCGATAAAGTGGACGCGCCGGAGAACGTGGACAAGGCGGGAAGCGGAAGGCTCGCGACGTTAAATCGTTCGGCTTTAGCGCTTCGGCGTTCTTTCCAGAGATTGGATTCCGAGATCGAGGCAGCCGCCGGTTCAACGACGAGAATCGTCGCAAGAAGCGCAGCCAGGAGGCGGCGGATTGGAGCACCCATCAACATATAAGGAAGGCTAACCAGAGACTGTTAAAACCGCCTTAAGTGATTGATAACGAGCGGTAAACATTATTCATGTTGATTTGGCGACGCGAAAAGACAAAAAAAGGCCCTTCCGCCGGTTCGGCGGAAGGGCCTTTTTTGAACAGAGTCTGACCTAGCCTTCGAGGTACTCTTTCAGCACGCGGCTGCGCGACGGATGGCGCAGTTTTCGGATGGCTTTCGCTTCGATCTGACGCACGCGTTCGCGGGTCACATTGAAGATGCGCCCGAGCTCTTCCAGCGTGCGCGGGTATCCGGTGCCAATGCCGAAACGGAGACGGATGATCTGCGCTTCACGTTCGGAGAGCGTCGAGAGTGCGCGTTCCACTTCCCGGTGGCGAAGGAAGTCCTGCGCGCCTTCCGACGGTTCAGCGCCGGCCTTGTCCTCGATGAATTCTTCGAGATACGAGTCCTCGTCTTCGCCGACGGGCGTCGAGAGAGAGACCGGGTCCTGCATGATGCGCAGAATGCCGCGAACCTTGTCGTTCGAAAGGCGGAGCGCCTTAGAGTATTCCTCGATTGTCGGATCGCGACCCAGTTCCTGGCGGGAACGGCGAGCGACCTTGGTCAGCTTGGAAATAATTTCCTTCATGTGGACCGGAATGCGGATCGTGCGCGCCTGGTCGGCGATGGCGCGGTTGATCGATTGCCGGATCCACCACGTGGCGTAGGTGGAAAACTTGAATCCGCGGCGCCACTCGAACTTTTCGACGGCCTTGATGAGCCCAAGTCCGCCTTCCTGAATCAGGTCGGGTAGTTCGAGGTTGGACGCGCCCACGTGTTTTTTCGCGATCGAGACGACGAGACGAAGGTTGGCGCGGATGAGCTTCAGCTTGTCCTTCAGGATCGCTTCCTCGAGGTCGCGGATCTTGATGTCGAGCGCCATGATGTTGTCGCGGCTCACCGGGAGAACCTGGAGGATGCGCACGCGGCGGCTCTCAACGTTCTTGATGTTCTCCATCGTGGATTCGATGGCGGTCATCGTGTAACCGGTCAGTTTCTTGAAGGCGGCGGCAGTGATCTTCTTCGCCAGCACCTTGTTGTAGATGCCCTGAAGTTCGTTGTAAGGCAGGTTGAGGCGCTTCTCATAGCGGTTCAACTCGTCTTCGCACTCGCGGATCTTCGCGGCGATCGTCTTGATCTTGTTCGTGAGGCGCTTGATCTTGTCCTGGTTCAGGTTGAGGCTGATGATCCGGTTGACGATCTCGCGGCTCTCGGCGTCACGCTTCAGCTGAAGCTTCGCTTTCTCTTTCAGCGGAATCGACGGATCGACGAGCTTCGCTTCCAGGCTGTTGATGATTTTTTCGCTCTTCTGGATGGCGGCGGCGACGATCTTGACCTTCTGGCGCATCCGCGAGAGTTCAGCGGAGGTTTTGCGACCGCGCGGCATCAGTTCCTTGGGCGTCATTTCTTGCTGTTCAAGCAGGGTTTCCCAGTTGCTGATTTCGCGCAGCGTGATGGGCGACTGAAGAACGAGGAGCCGGAGCTCTTTCTCATGCTCCTTTATGTTACGGGAGAGGTTGACTTCTTCCTCGCGGGTGAGCAGCGGAACGCGACCCATTTCCGACAGGTACATACGTATGGAATTCTGCGTGTCGAGCTCGGGCTCAGCGGGCTTCTCCCCTTCCGGCGCTTCGGGCTTGCCGCGCCCGGTTTCTTCGGATTCCAGAACCTGGATTCCCATTTCTTCGAGCTGGCCGAAAAACGTGTCCAGATCTTCCGGCGTGGTGTTTTCCGGGAGCCGGCGCATGATTTCCTCATACGTGATATATCCGGCTTCCTTGCCCTGATTGATGAGGCCCTTCATCAGGACGTCGTTATCGATAATGGACTTGTTGTGGTCTTGAATCATTTCGTCACCCTTTGTGGACTGATCAGACTTGAATACTTTCTCAGACGCGAACGGAACCCTTCACGCGCCGGAGCAACTCTAAATGTTCGGCCATGTCTTCCGGGCTCGCTCCGCCCTTGCGGATCTTGTCCATCAACACGTCCATGCGCTCGCGAAGCCGTTTCGTCCGGATGCTCTGGGCCAACTGCGACTCGCGCAGCCCCGGCTCGTTGAAACTCCGCTCTTCCGTCGATAGCGACAGCACCCACTCACGGTCGTCGCCCTCGAACTGCTGGTAAATCTCCGCGATGGCAACGCGGCCGGCGGCTTTCCCGTCCAGGAGGCGCTCCATCAGCATCCTCTCTCGGGGCGCAAAAAAATCATTCACCGTCAGGGACCAGGCCGCAATTTCAGGATGGTTAATGACCACCTGGAAATACTCGTCTTCCGCCGACGGAATCAGTCTCTTTTGAAATGGAACAGGCGCGGGACGCTTCGGTTCCGACATCCCCTTCCGGTCAAACTCGCGTTCCAGGGACTCGACGCGAAGGTTCAATTCCTTCGCGACCCGTCCCAGCCACTCAGACTTCATGATCTCGTTCGGCGACTGCGCAATCAGAGAAACGATCTGGGACGCCACGGCCGAGCGCTGCTGCAATCCGTCTCCCGCCTGCGCCTTCAACGAGGCGACTGAAAAATCGACAAAATCGGGCGCGTCAGCGATCAGCTTCTCGACGTAGGCGCAGCCCTTTTCCTGAATCAGTTCGTCCGGATCGCTCGACTCTTTCGTGATTAGAACCCGCGGAAAAAATCCTTCCTGAAGCATCGGCTCGATCGAGCGCATCGCGGCTTTCTTTCCGGCGTCGTCCGGGTCGAAGAAAGCGACCGTCTCGTCGGCGTAGCGTCTCAGCATCTTCGCATGATCGCGGGTGAAAGCGGTTCCCAAGGTCGCCACCGCGTTCTGGATTCCGCCCTGATGAATCCCGATCACGTCCATGTAGCCTTCTAAAATCACTACGCGCCGGGAGGCCAGAATGTTCGTCTTCGCCTGGTACAACCCGTAAAGCGATTTTCCCTTCGAAAATACCGGTGAGTCAGGCGAGTTCAGGTACTTCGGGCCTTCGTCGACGTCGTCCCCGCCCAGCAACGGTTTCTTCCCCGCCGGCAGCACCCGGCCGCCAAAACCGATCACATGACCAAAACTGTCCAGAATCGGAAAGACCAGCCGCGCGAACATCGGGTCGTAATAGCGTCCCGCCGCCGACCGCGTGGCCAACCCCGCCTGCTGACAGAGCTCAATCGAAAATCCTTTTTTTACCAACTGCTCGAACGCAGCGCCCGCACCGCCTGCGGCGAAACCCAGCCGGAACCAGCGGGTCGTTTCTTCCCGGATTCCGCGCTCGTCCAGATACCGGCGAGCGTCCTGCCCCATCTTCTCGTCCCAGAGCTGGTCTTCGTAGATGGAACGGGCGGACTCGAGTATGCGAAAGAGCTTTTCCCGGTGACCTTCGGGTTCCTGCTTCACGTTAGTGTCGCGTTGAAGCCGGATACCGGCTTTGTCCGCCAGAAGCTGAAGCGCATCGGAAAATCCGACCTGCTCCATCTTCACGATGAAGCTGATGATGTCACCGGCTTCACCACAACCAAAACATTTGTACAAGCCCTTCTCAGGCTGCACGTGGAACGACGCGGACTTCTCACTGTGAAACGGGCAGAGCCCTTTCACGGAACGCCCCGCTGATTTCAGCGACGGCACGTACTCGCGAATGACCTCGACGATGTCGACGCCCGCGCGGACCTGATCGATCTGTTCCCTGCCGACCATCATGCTTTACACCCCTAAAAACGCACACAAGCCGGGCTCCGTTTCCGGAGCCGGCTTGCGGACTTCAAATAATACGGGGACTTCTCTGCGGTGGGATTAACGCCGTTTCTGCCGCATCAAACGACGCTTCATCTTGCGGCGCGCTTCTGCCGCTTTGCGTTTGCGACGGATGGAAGGCGATTCAAAATATTCCCGGCGCTTGATCTCCTGCATGATGCCGTTTCTTTCGCATTCGCGTTTGAAACGCCGCAGGGCTTCTTCGATCGTTTCGCCATCTCGGACTTTGACTAGAACCACTTGTATTACACCACCTTTTCGAACGTCCCGCTCCCACATCGGGGAGGCGGTAGAATTGAAACAAATCTTAACCCAGAGACTCTTTCATCTGCTTTCCGGCCAGCAGATGATAGTGGAGATGATCCACGGTCTGCCCGGCGCCTTTTCCGTTGTTGGTTAACATCCGGAAACCATCGGAAACGTTTTCCTGCTTCGCGATGACCTGCGCCGCACGGTGAATATCCGCAAAAATCTTAAGGTCGTCGGATTTTACGTCGGAAACCTTGGCGACGTGCTGCCGGGGAACGATCAAAACATGTACCGGCGCCTGAGGATGCAAGTCCCGAAAGGCAACAACGGCGGGGTCCTGGTAGACGAATTGAGTCCCGAACTGACCGGAGACGATCCTACAAAAAATACAGTCCACTCAGCCCCCTTTAAATCGATGCAGGAGCGGGTTCGGCGTATTTTCGGGACCAAACCGGGGCCGTCTGGAGACCGGCGGGCACCGAGCTGAGCGGGACATCGATCCGGACATAGTTGTCGGTCCAGGCCTCGCCTGTCGGCTCCGGCACGATTTCCCGGGTCGAACCTTCAAAACGGCGGTAAAAACGCTCGCGGAGGCTCTCATCCAGCTTGCCAAGGACCGCCGCCCGGCCGATAACTATCTGGGGATGAAGCGGCGTCAGCTTGGCCGCTGGGGTCGTTTCGCGGGCCGAAAACCGAAACACATGGAGGCCGGACAGCGCCA
>JAYTIE010000251.1:0-7837 GCA_043732015.1 Elusimicrobiota bacterium
CCGGCTTCCAGGACTGTTTCTCGAACTACACCCCTGCGTACAATTACCTCATCTACCTGTCGGCGACCCTGCTTCCTCAATTCGGTTCGGTCGTCGGAATAAAACTGATTTCCGTTTCTTTCGATTACGTCGCCGCGTTTCTGGTCCTGTACATTCTGTGGCGCCATTGCGGGTCGCTGTTTCACCCGTTGGTCTGGATCGGCTATTCCGCCGTTCTGTTCTGGCCGACCGTGGTCATCAACAGCGCGAAGTGGGGCCAGTCCGACATTATTCCGACTGCATTCCTGATCGCGTTTGTGGCGGCAGCGATCGATCAGAAGCCTTTGCGCGCGTCGATTTTTTTCAGCGCGGCACTCTGTATCAAGCTCCAGGCCATCTTCCTGGCCCCGCTCTACGTCCTCTTTCTTCTGCGCGGATCGATACCATGGAAACACGTTCTGATCATCCCAGCGGTTTACACAGCCATGATCATCCCGGCCTGGTTGACCGGCCGACCTCTCGTCGATCTCTTCGGCGTGTATCTCAATCAAGTTGAAAGCGCTCCGGCCCTGACGGTTTTCTGCCCCAATTTCTGGCAATGGTTCCGAGGGGCGCCCTTTCAGGCCACCAGCCACCTGGCGTTGGCGGGAACGTCTGTTGTTTGCGGAACTCTGGTTCTTTACGCGTGGCGCCGGCCTGGCGAATTGGATGCCCGGCGAATCGTCAATTTCGCCGCGCTCTTCGCGACGGTCGTCCCGTTCCTCTTGCCACGAATGCACGAGCGGTATTTGTTTCAGGCCGACGTTCTGACCCTCCTGTTCGCCCTGTTCCACCCCCGGCTTTTCATCGTGCCCGTCCTGGTCGGGTTCGCGTCCTATTTCTCCTACTTCCCCGAACTCGGGAGACAGCTCGCCTATTCGCTCCCGTTCCTGGCCTCGTTGAACGCCGCCGCCATCGTCATCCTGCTCGGCAACCTGGTCCTTAACAGCGACCCGAAACGGGCCTGACGTCCCTAAGTTTCCCGTCCTTCCGAACCCACCGGCGCTTTGCTACACTTCCTTCGTACTCACCCCCCTGCATATGATTGAAACCATCAATTTTCTGGACCGGAAATTCCGTCCCCGTCTGCCGTCGTACCTCAAGCAGTCGGTTCCGAAAGGCTCTGCCTTCGGCTCCGTCATGGGTTCCATCAAGGAATTCAAGCTGAACACGGTCTGCGAGGAAGCGAAATGCCCCAACCGCACGCATTGTTACGAGCGCGGCACCCTCACTTTCCAGATTCTGGGCAGCATCTGCACCCGCGCGTGCGGTTTCTGCGCAGAAACCTTCGGAAAACCAACGGACGCGCAGGACCCGACCGAACCCCTGCGGGTGGTTGAAGCCGCGAGGCGCCTCAGCCTGAAACACGTCGTGATCACCTCCCCCGCCCGCGATGACATGGACGATGACGGCGCAGGAGCCTTCGCGGCCGTCGTGAACGCGTTCCACGAGAACCTCCCGAATGTCACGGTTGAAATCCTGACGCCCGATTTCCGGGACCGTCAGGAATGCCTCGAGACCGTTTTCGCGAGCCGCCCCCACGTTTTCAACCACAACATCGAGACCGTTCGCCGCCTCACGCCGAAAGTCCGGAACCGCGCGACCTATGACCGCACGTTGACTGTCCTGGGCAAGGCAGCGAAAGCGGGCCTCGTCACGAAATCCGGAATCATGCTGGGCCACGGCGAAACGCACGAGGAACTGCTCGAAACCTTCCGGGATCTCCGCGCCGCCAACGTTGGAATGCTGACCATGGGCCAGTATCTCCCGCCGTCTCCGCGACATTTGCCGGTTCACCGTTTTTACGAGCCCCACGAGTTTGACGCCCTGAAGGCAGAAGCCTTAGAATACGGCTTCGTTGATGTGGCTTCCGGTCCCCTGGTCCGCAGCTCCTATCACGCCGATGAATCCGCCGCCAACGCACGGCGAAACAGTCCCAACGCATAAAGGAAACGCCCCACCCCTCAACATGGCCAACCGCACACCCTTTTTTGAAAAGCACGTCGCCCTCGGCGGAAAAATCGTCGAGTTCCACGGATGGGAACTCCCCGTTCAGTACTCCACCATTTCGCTCGAGCACCAGGCCGTCCGCGAAAAAGCCGGCCTTTTCGACATCTCCCACATGGGACAGGTTTTCGTGTGGGGACCGGACGCGGAGAAATACCTTCAGTCTGTCTGCACCAACGACGTGCGCCGCGCCACCGTGGGCATGGGCATCTACGCGCACCTCCTGAACGAAAAAGCCGGCGTTATCGACGACATTTTCATCTACCACACCGAAGAGCAGAAGTACCTGGTCATTGTGAACGCGTCGCGCCGCGCGGAAGACCTTGCTTTCCTTCAGGCGCACACGAAAGGGCTGCACGTCGCGGTTGTTGAAGCGACCCTGGGCGCCGCGCTGGCTCTCCAGGGTCCGGCGGCAATCGACATCGTCCGCCATCTTTCTCCCGGCATCGTCGAGCTTCCGCGGTTCGGCATAGGCGAGTTCGACATCGGCGAAACCACCTCGCTCGTGGCGCGCACCGGCTACACCGGCGAAGACGGCTTTGAATTTTTCGCTCCCGCCTCCCATCTCTCCGCGGTCTGGGACGCGCTCTTCGCGGCCGGACGTCAGCACGGCATGCTCCCCTGTGGGCTGGGCGCCCGGGACACCCTCCGCACTGAAGTGGCCTATCCCCTTTACGGCAACGAACTGGACGAGGAACACACGACGCTGGAAGCCGGTCTCGGCTGGGTGGTTCGCTGGGACAAGGGCGATTTCGTGGGACGCGCCGCGCTCGAGAAGCAGAAGAACCAGGGCCTCTCGCGCAAACTCGTGGGATTCGTCGTTGAAGCGGGCGGCGTCGTCCGTCACGGCGCGACCATCCAGAAGAATGGCGCCGACATCGGCGTCGTCACGAGCGGAACATTTTCACCGACGCTTTCCAAAGCCGTCGGCATGGCCTATGTACCGGCGGGCTCGGGTGCCATCGGCGACAAGCTCACCATTCGCCAGGGCGCGCGCGAAATGACCGCGGCCGTCGTTCCCCTTCCGTTTTACAAGCGTCCGCAGGCGGCCGCGAAGTAGTTTTTGACCAGGAGGTCCCGTGAGAAACCCGAAAGAATGCCGCTACACCAAATCGCACGAATGGCTGTCCGTTGATGGCTCCGTCGGAATTTCCGACCACGCGCAGAAGGAAATCACCGATGTCGTGTTCGTCGAACTTCCCAAAGCCGGCCGCGACGTGAAAGCGGGCGAAGCCGTCGCCGTCGTTGAATCCGTCAAAGCGGCGTTCGACATTTACTCACCGGTCGCCGGCAAGATCTCGAAGGTCAACAATGAGGTTTCCAAAAACCCCGGCCTCCTGAACCAGTCGCCCTACGACAACGGATGGCTTTTCCAGATTGAGAAATCGAATCCGGCCGACGACAAGGCGCTGATGGATCACGCGGCGTACGAACAGTTTCTCGCTTCCGACGACCACCACTAGAGGATCCCATGTTTCAACCGAACGCGCCTTCCGATGAGAAACAGCTGCTGGACGCCATCGGCGTCGGATCTTTTGAAGATCTGATCCGCCGCATTCCGGCCCGGCACGTGAACCCGGGGCTCGGTCTCGCCAATGAGATGACCGAGCAGGACATCACCCGCCGCCTCAGCGAACTCGCCGCGAAGAACGCCCTGCCGCTCAGCTTCCTCGGCGCCGGCGCGTACGATCATTTCATTCCGGCCACCGTCGGCGCGCTGGCGAGTCGCGGCGAATTCGCGACCGCCTACACGCCTTACCAGCCGGAAGCCAGCCAGGGCACGCTCGAAGTCATATTCGAATTCCAGAGTATCGTGGCAGAGATCTACGGCATGGACCTGGCCAACGCCTCACTCTATGACGGCGCCACCGCGCTGGCAGAAGCCGCGCACGTGGCCTTCCGCCACACGGACCGCAAAGTCCTCCTCGTGCCGGACGCGCTTCACCCACATCACCGCCGCACGCTGGACAGCTATTTCTCCGAAATCGACGGCTACAGGGTCGTCACCGTGGCCTGCCCGAAGGGGACAATGGACGCGGGCGATCTGGATGCGAAGCTGGCGGCGAACGCGGGCCAGGTGGCCGGCGTCGTCGTCCAGACCCCCAACTTTTTTGGATGCCTGGAAGACGGCGCCGCCGTGGCCGCGAAAGCGCATGCCGCGGGCGCGCTCGTTCTTGCCAGCTCGAATCCGCTGGCGCTCGGCGTGGTGGCTCCTCCCGGCGAATGGGACGCGGACATCGCCGTCGGTGACGGCCAGCCGCTCGGGCTGCCGGTCTCGTTCGGCGGGCCCTACGTCGGGCTCTTCTCCTGCAAAACCGAATTCATGCGCAAGATCCCGGGCCGCATCTGCGGACAGACCGTCGACCGCGACGGAAAGACCGCCTATGTGCTGACCCTGCAGGCGCGCGAACAACACATCCGCCGCGAAAAGGCGAACTCCAATATCTGCACCAACCAGAATCTCTGCGCGACCATGTTCACGATCCACGCGTCGATGCTCGGCCCCGAAGGCCTGCGCGAAGTGGCGGAGCTGAATCTCCAGCTCGCGCATTACGCCGCCGAACAGCTGGCCCGCGTTCCGGGCTGTAAGCTGGCCTTCGACGCGCCGTTCTTCAACGAGTTCGTTCTCGAAGTGCCCGGCGACGCCGAAGCGCTTCAGAAGAAGCTGCTGGATCTCGGCATCCTGGCCGGTCTCCCGCTGAAAAGCTTTTATCCGAAGCTCGACCGTCACCTGCTCATCAACGTGACCGAGAAGAAAACCAAAGCCGACATCGATCGCCTCGTGTCGGCGATGGGGAGCATGAAATGAGCCGCCTAGAACCTTTGCTGATTGACGATTCCAGAAACGGCCGGCGCGCGATGCGCGTGCCCGTGTCGCCCGTTTCCCAGCCCATCGAAAAACTGGTGCCGGCGGCTCTCCTCAGAAAACGGAAGCCTCATCTGCCGGAAGTCACCGAGTTCCAGGTGGTCCGTCATTTCACCCGTCTTTCGCACCTCAATTTCTCCATCGACGCCAATTTCTACCCGCTGGGCAGCTGCACGATGAAATACAACCCGAAGGTGAACGAAGTCATCGCGGGATTGCCCGGTTTCCGTCAGGCGCATCCGCTTGCGCCCGACTCTATCGTTCAGGGCCTTCTGGAAGTTCTCTATAACCTGGAGAAGTGGCTGGTGAAAGCGTCCGGTTTCGACGCGTTCACGCTGCATCCGGCCGCGGGCGCTCACGGCGAATTCGCCGGCATCCTCATCGCGCGCGCCTACCACCGCTCCAAGGGCCGCATGAACAAGACGAAAGTCATTGTTCCCGACTCCGCGCACGGCACGAACCCCGCCAGCGCGGCCGCCGCCGGCTTCACCGTCGTTCAGGTGAAGTCCCAGCCCAGCGGCCACATCGACATGACGGATTTTCGCGCCAAGCTGGACGATGATGTCGCGCTCGTGATGATCACGCTGCCCAACACACTGGGCCAGTTCGAGGAAGAAATCGAGACGCTGGCCCGCGAAGCCCATGCGAAGGGCGCGCTGGTCTATCTCGACGGCGCCAACTTCAACGCGCTGGCCGGACTTGTTCGTCCCGGCGACCTCGGTTTCGACATCTGCCACATCAACCTGCACAAGACGTTTTCGACGCCCCACGGCGGCGGCGGACCCGGCGCGGGCCCTGTCGGCGTCACGAAGGAACTGGAACCGTTCCTACCGGTGCCACGCATCGTGAAGGTCGGCGACATGTATCACGTCCGCGACTCCAAGAGCCATTTCCCGCAGTCCATCGGACAGCTTCGTGGCTTCTTCGGCAACACGGGCATCCTGATTCGCGCCTACACCTACATGCTGTCGCTGGGTGAAGACGGATTGAAGGAAATGAGCCGCCGCGCCATCATCAACGCGAATTACATCCGCGTTCGCCTGGCCGGACTCTTCAAGGCGTTCTCACCCGAACCCTGCATGCACGAGGCTGTGTTCTCCGGAACGCCGGTTCTCGAGCATGGAGTGAAAACGCTGGACGTGGCGAAGCGCCTGCTGGATTACGGCTACTACGCGCCCACCATCTATTTCCCGCTCATCGTTCCGGAAGCGCTCATGATCGAGCCGACCGAAACCGAGACGCCGGAAACCCTGGCCGCGTTCTGCGACACGATGGAGAAGATCGTGAAGGAAATTCACGACGACCCGTCGATCGTCATCAACGCACCGCACACGACACCTGTGCGCCGTCTCGATGAAGTGAAAGCCGCGCGTGAACCGTTCCTCCGGTGGAAGACCGCCAACGTGCCGATCAACTTCGGCGGGGCGGCCACGCCCGCCGCCACCCGCGTTTAACGCGGATCTCACCCTATGACGAAGCCCCGAAGCGTGCACACCGCGGGCCAATGGCTCATCACCGACTCCGGCGTGCAGACCGGCGCGAACAACATGGAGATCGACCAGCGCGCGCTGGACGCCATGATGGCCGGGAAGCAGAAGAAACCGGTGGTCCGGTTCTTCCAGTGGGACAAGGCCGTTATCACTTACGGCTATCTGATGGACGCCGAGAAAGTGGCCAGCTACGCAACAGGCCACGGCAACCCGCCGATCGTGAAACGTCCCACCGGCGGCGGCACCGTTCTTCACATGCCCAACGACCTCAGCCTTTCCCTTCTCTGGCCGCGCCACAGCGGACTCTTGCCCGACGCGCCGCGCGAATGTTATGCGGTCATCCATGATGCCCTCCGCACCGGCGTTCGCCGCTATCTGGGAGACGTCACGCTCTCGTTGCACGCGAAAGAAAAAAGCTGCGAGACGACGCCCGCCAAGAAGTTCTCCCTTTGCTTCCAGGAACCGGTGTGCGACGACGTGATGCTCGACAAGAAGAAAATCATCGGCGGCGCGCTCCGCGTCACACGTCAGGCGATGCTTTACCAGGGCGCCATCCAGATCCGCAGCACAATCCAGATGGAACGCCTCCGGAACTGTCTCATGACGGCGCTGACGGACACGATTCTGAAGCGCGTCGACCCCAACGCGCGAGCCGCCTCCTATCTGTCGTCCCTCGGCGTTCCGGACGAATCCTGACCATGGCGAAGAAGAAACCGGCCGCCACGTTCAAGGACCTCATCAATACAATGCACACGCTCCGGGCTCCGGGCGGTTGTCCGTGGGACGCCAAGCAAACGCACGATTCGCTCCTGAAATACCTCAAAGAGGAATCGCAGGAGGTGGCGGACGCGGTTCGCCGCAAGGACTGGTCCAACCTCGAGGAAGAACTGGGAGACTTGCTGCTTCAGGTTCTCTTCCACGCGGAGCTCGCTTCCGAGCGAAAAGATTTTGATATTCACGACGTGGTGGCCGGACTTCGCGACAAGCTGATCCGCCGCCATCCGCACGTGTTCGGAAACCGCCGCGGGCAGAAATTGTCGATGGATGATCTGAGCCGCCAGTGGAAGGAAATCAAGGCGCAGGAAAAGGCGCGCAAGAAAAGGAAGGGATCGTAACATGGCCACGAAACTGGGATACACCGACCGTCACGCGCGCGCCGGCATCGACGCAAAGCTTCCCGCGATCGAGTGCTGGCCGAACCAATTCCCCGGCTATGAAATCACGATCACGGTACCGGAATACACCGCCATCTGCCCCAAAACCGGCCAGCCGGACTTCGGCGTCGTCACCATCACCTACGGCCCTTCAAACCTCTGCCTCGAACTGAAGTCTTTCAAGATGTACATCCTCGCCTACCGCCAGCTCGGGATTTTCTACGAGAATGCGATCAATTGCATGCTTCGCGACATCGTGAAGGCCTGCAAACCGAAATGGTGCGTCGTCCGTGGCGATTTCT
>JAYTIE010000252.1:0-7820 GCA_043732015.1 Elusimicrobiota bacterium
GGGAACACGAGCAGGCCAGCAACGAGGAACACCGACGCCCACCCCAGCCAGAAGGAAAGCGGCTTTTCTCTGTGGTACTTCATTTTCCCGATAATAGATGAAGTGGGAGAAGCTGTCTCACCTTAGCGGCGGACGCTTTTCGGGCTGCAGGACCGGCTGTCCGCCACCTTCCGGTAGAAATAGCGGAGAACCCATTTCATGCCAGGGATGCGAGAGAACGGGGAAAGCGGCCACGTCCAACCAGAAATTTTCGCCAGCACGATCACCGCGTCCGCGCCGCCGGACACCTCGCCGCTCGCCAGCACGACTTTCAACTCGAAGAGAAGTGTTTCTTCGGACAACCCGAGATGTTCCTGAACGCCCCGCGCCTGAAGCGGGGCCATTTCGAACCCCGCGTGCCGGAGCGGATAGGCGAACATCACGGCCAGCCGCCGGCAAAGATCGCACGCGCCGTCGTAGAACACCCACCCCTTGGCCGGCTGTTTCCCGAGCGCTGTCGAGAGAGCGCGATAATCCACGCGCGCGAGGCTCATGAGGCTTTCAGATTTTTCCAGGGCGTCGCCAGTTCCGGCTGGAGCCGGATCGCCGTCGCCGCCGCGGATTCCGCTTCAGGAAATTTTCCCAGTCGCAGCCGCGTCTTCGCCAGCAGGTAAAGGATGCTTCCCGCGCTGGCTTTCGCCGGCCCGTTCTTAAGGGCCGTCTCAAGCGCGGATTCTGATTCCTCGTAAAGACCGCCCCGCTGAAGATCCTGTCCGTAGCAGGCCCAGGCGAACCACGCGGTCGGCGCCTGTTGCGTCGCGTTTTTCCAGAGCGCGCGTTCGGACTGCCAGACGGGAATCTGGATCCAGGTCACGAAAGAGAGCAGGATGAGGACGCCGGTCGCGTAAACCCGCCGAAGTTCCTGCGACGCCAGCCGGTCGTACAGAAGTCCGCCGGCCCATGCGAACCCGGCCACGACCGGATACAGAAGGCGTTCGGCGAACAGGGTGGTCAGCGGGATGAGATTGGAACCCGGCAGCCAGAAGATTCCCACCATCACGAGCGCCAGCGCGAGCCGTGGCGCGCGCCGCCACGCCAGCGCCAGTCCGATCGCATACGCCGTCAGCGCGAAAATTCCCAGAAGCACCGGTCCGCTCGAAACGCCGGTCGAGAGCTGAATGTCGGAATAGGTCACGCGCAGATGGGTCGGGAAAAACAGGAGCCGCCAGTAGAGCGGCCAGATCTGCGCGACGTTGCTGAGATTCGCGCTCCAGTCCCCGCCTTTCAACTCCGCGATCGACATCTGGCCGATCAGGGACCAGCGAACCGCGAGAAAGATACCGACGATGGCCGCTGAGATTCCGTAGTGAAGCCACCGCTTCCGCTGATTGTTCAGCGCGTCGATGGCCAGGAGCGCGAGCGGCACAACCACGGCGGCCTCCCTTGTCAGCAGGCTGAGGCCGAGACACACATGCGTTCCGGCGGCGTACGCCAGGCGCGCGCCGCGCTGGAAGCGAACCCAGAAAAGCAGGGACAGAAGAAGGAAGAATTGTCCCAGCACGTTTGTGCGCTCCACCACCCACACGACCGATTCCACCTGAACGGGATGAACGGCAAAGAGAAGTCCCGACAGAAGCGCAGCGCCCGTCGACAACGCAAAGAGCTCGACGGCCAGAAGGGAAACAAGGGCGCCGTTCAGCGTGTGCCAGAGCAGGTTTTCGATCCGGTACCAGGCGGGTTTCATTCCGAACAGCGAATGATCCACCGCGAGGCTCAGCATTTCAATGGGGCGGTAATTGTCCCGCTGAAGCTCCGCGTTCGAGGATTGGGTTCGAGGGTCGGAGAAGAAGCGGCCGGGATGGTCGAGCGTGCGTATCGAGTCGTTCCTGACGATCCGCCAAAGATCGTCATAGACGAAGGGATAGGGGACCGATCGCCCGTAAAGCGAGAAGACGGCCGCTGCCACAACAAGGAATGAGGCGAGGAAAAATTTTGCCGGTCGGCCGTCGAGCGTCATGCGCTGAGGTTACCAACCCGGCGAGCGTTTAACGTCTCAAATTCTTCACGCCAGGGTCCGGGGTAAGGCGACGAAAAATGTGGAGCCCTCGCCTTCCGTGGATTCGGCCCAGATGCGGCCATTGTGGCGGTTCACAATCTTCTTGCAGATCGCGAGGCCGATGCCGGTCCCCGGAAAGTCCCGCTTCGTGTTCAACCGTTGAAAGACCCGGAAGATCCGCGCCGCGTATTCCTGCCGGAAACCGATTCCGTTGTCTTTGACTGCGATGACGTAGAAATCACCGTCGGTCTTTCCCGTGATGGTGATCAACGGGTTCTCCGGGCCCCGAAATTTCAGCGCATTGGAAATCAGGTTCTGGAAAAGCTGGTGCATCTGGAACCGGTTGGCGTTCAATGTGGGAAGGTCGCTCAATTCAATGACGGCCTGCGTTTCCTGGATCGCGACCTGCAGGTCGCTGATGACGCCTTCCACTACCAGGCCCAGGTCCATTTCCTCGAACCGAAGCTCATCGAGATCCGATTTCGAAAAAGAAAGCAGGGAGGTGATCAGGGCCTGCATGCGATCGACGGCGTCGGTGATCGCCGCGGAATATTCGCCGGCCTTCGGCCCGCTCACGCCTTTGCATTCGGCGATCAGCATCTGCGAAAAAAGGGAGATCTTGCGGAGCGGTTCCTTGAGGTCGTGCGATGCGACATAGGCGAATTGCTCGAGCTCGTTTGTCTGCGCGATTAGCTTCTTCTCCTGTTCCTTTTGAGCGGTAATATCCCGCACGATTTTCGACGCCCCGATGATGGCGCCGTTGCCATCCTTGATGGGAGAAATGGTGAGCGAGATCGGAACAAGGCTTCCGTCCTTTCTCTTGCGGACCGTTTCGTAATGGTCGATTTGTTCGCCGTTGCGGATTTTGGCGAGGATCCGGGTTTCTTCGTCGACATGATCAGAAGGGAAGAGAATCGTTATGTGCCGTCCGATGACTTCATCGGCCGAGTATCCGAAGATGTGCTGGGCCGCCGGGTTCCAGCTCATGATGATGCCATCCAGAGATTTCGTGATGATGGCGTCTGACGACGAGAGGATGATGGCCTCGGCCAGCGCGGCCATGTCCGGGAGGGTCCGTTGAAAGATCCTGGTTGGTTGGCCGTTTTTGGCCGTGGTTGATTCAGTCACTGGATCTCCCAGAAATATCTGTTTTCAATAGGCCAGGTCCCCATTGAACAAAGTTTGTGCGGCGCAGCTCACACCCGTTTTGAGGGCACTTCTCCCCGGGTTTTGCGGTCCGCCCGGATAATGCCGAAAACTAGCGCCAGGCCGCCCAGGAGGGCGCCGGCGAAGCAGATCATCGCGAAACCCGGATACCCGAACAGCACAAACTGGGTTCGAACCTGCATCAGTTGGGAGGCGCCGATGATAAGCGATGCCAGAATCAGGCCCATCGTGATGCGATTGGCGATCTTCTCCAGATTTTCGAGCAGGTGCGCCTCTGGCACCACGTCGATGCGCATGCCCAGTTGCCGGTGCAGCAGCGCATCGAGCACGCGGTTCACGCGCCGCGGCAGGCCCACCGCAAGTTCCTTGGCTTCGAGCAGCGTCTTGAGAAACGTGTTCGGAGAAGCGTCCCCGATCATCTCGCGCTGGGCAATTTCGGAAACATGACTCTGGATCGCCGCGTTCACATCGAAATCGGGGGCGATGTAGCGGCCCACCCGGTCCAGGTGGAGCAACGTGCGGCCCAACGTGCTCATTTCAGGAGGAAGAATAACCCCGCAGTCCGACGCGGCCCTGACGACGTCGAACAGAACGCGGCTCACCTGAATCTGTTGGATGCTGGCGGCCTGGCTGTTCTGACCGATCTCGCCGTAACGCCGCTTAAGCTCAGCGCGGTCGAACGGTTCTTCCGTTTCGCCGATTTCCAGCGTCAGCTCCACCATCTCCTCGGTGTCCAGTTCATAGATGGCCGGGAGCATCTGGAGAAGTTTCCGCCGCAGCCGCGGCGCAAACCGGCCGACGAGGCCGAAATCGAGCAGGGCGAGGTGCTCGGAGTCCACGAGGAACACGTTGCCGGGGTGAGGGTCCGCGTGGAAGAAGCCATCGACGAAGACCTGCTTCAGATAGGCTTTCAGAAGTTCATCCGCCATGGCCCGCCCGTCCATGTTCATCTGGATCAACGGTCCGATCGCGCTGACCTTCTTGCCCGAAACGAAATTCATCACCAGCAGGCGCGGCGTACAGAGCTCTTCGACCGGCTGAGGCACGGTGATCCGGTGGAACTCCTCGAGATTGTGATGAAAAACCTTCATGCTCGCGGCTTCGATCTCGTAATCGATTTCGCGGGTGATCGTCGTGTTGAATTCCTCGACGATCGCCGACACTCGGTAGCGCCGTCCGGCGTCCGTGCGCTTTTCAAAAAAGGATGCGAACTCCCTCAGGATGTCGATGTCCAGCGCGATAACGTCGGCGACGCCGACCCGCTGAACCTTCACGGCGACCAGTCGCCCATCCTTGAGCAGGGCCGCATGGACCTGTGCCAGAGAAGCCGACCCAATCGGGGTTTCCTCAAAGGACGCGAACACGTCGGCCAGCGGACGGCCGGTTTCCTCTTCCACCACCGCGCGGACCATTTCGAACGTCATCGGCTCAACATTGTCTTCAAGCCGCGCCAGCTGGTCCAGAATCGGTTCCGGCAAAAGGTCGGAGCGGCTGGAAAGAATCTGGCCGAGCTTGACGTAGGCGGGGCCCAGACGCTCCAGATCTGCGGCCAGCTCGGTGCCGAGGACGGTCATATCCTCGTCCTTGTCGCCCACATACGAAGTCAGGCGCAGCCGGTCGACAACCTCCCGTCCGCCATATTTCAGCAGAAGCTGGGTCAGCTCGCGGTATCGCTTCAGTTTTCCGGGGGGTTCTGCTTGTCCCACGGCCTCAGGACTGATGACAGTTTTTGTCGCCATGCTGAGGATACGGCCACGATCTGCATTCGTTCGTCGGAGCTCGACGTGCGGATTGATGTCCCCGCCTGTAACCGTTAATGTCGCTTGAATTCAACAAATTGCGAGGGAGATACGATGGGTCCGCGAAAGTTTCTGAAATTCACCGCAGGTCTTGTATGCCTCCTCGCTCTTTTAACGGCTTGCCACGCACGGCCCAGCTGGTGCCAAAGGCTTCTGAGCGATAACAACGATGTCTCCAGCGCCGCTCAGTATGAGGCCGGGAAGGCGAGTCCCGAGGAAAAACAAGAACATACTCAGGAACTGACCCGATTCCTTCAAAAATCGACTCCGCTCAACAGGAATCAGCTTGATGCCATCGGGAATGCCATGAAAGCGATGGGCGACGCCGCGCGACCCGCGACTCCTCTTTTCATCTCTCGGTTGAAGAGCGCCGGCCCGGATGCGATTGGCCGGGCGGGGGACGCGCTGCGAAGCATTGGGGCCACGGCCGAGACCGCGGAATTTTTCATCGCGCAACTGGAAAATCCGCCCGGAACGGGAATGGATCCGTTCGATGCCGCGGGAGCGCTCGTGCAGCTTCAGGTCCCTTCGCACCAGGCCGTCAAAGCACTTCTCAAGCATCTGCCATCGTTTGGTGACCGGCAAATGTGGGTGGCCGGCGATCTAGCGAAACTTTCTCCTTGGACGGAAGAGGAAGCAAAGGTTATCGACGCCTACATCAACTCTTCCGACCCCGCTACTGTTCATGCCGCCAGCTTCCTGTCGCGTCGCGTCTTTCCTGGACGCCCCGTGGATCAGCGCCGCATTTTTGCGGCAATTCCAAATACGATGGAACGGGCCTCCTGCCGGGCCGGAGAGAATTCTTTCGAGGTCGTCCTGAAATCCGAAACCGGAGAATGGAGCAATGACGATTACTCCATCTGGATTCTCGATGGCGCGCGGGATCCGGTTCCGGCGCTTGAGGGAGAAGAGGGCTTCTTTTCGTTTCTCCCGTCCAGCGGGCCGCGGTCACCCTGCGACGTCAGGGCCTTCGTGGAGGAGGACAAAAACATCCTGATCCCTTTGCTGAGAGACGACCGGCCCGCTTACAAAACATTGGCGCTGTTGCTTTACGACCCGGTGAAACACGAAGTCGTGGCCAGCCAGTCGAATATCGCTCAGGTGGCCGACGTTGAATGGATGCAACAATACCCGCCGGCGGGATTGGATCCGTTGCCAAACGGGGTTTCCATCAAGACCGTGAAGCTGACCCAGCCCGACGGCTGCGGCGAAGGTTCTATCGATAAGACGCCGTGCGAGGATTTTCAAGGCAAGAAGGTGAAGTCCTCGAACTCGGATTATATTTTCGTGAGTTGGGATATTATCCGCGATCCCGGAGAGAAGGGATGGCGAAAAAAATTAAACGTGGAGAAGACGAGACAGGCCAATCCAATCGGGAATGCGTTTCGGGACGAGAAGGATTTTCCGGAAATGTTCGGACTGGACGCGGAGCATGATCAGGTCGCGAGAATCTTTTACGTCGAAATGAAACTGACGAACGGAGAGACGTGGTATTGCCCCTCCGAACAGGGAGAGAGGCCCGAGGACACGAGCCGCTGCCGCCCGGCGAAAAAATAGGCAGCTCCAATCGGGGCGTCGTTGCGGCTGTCAGCCGCGATCGCACCAGAACTTGACACCCTGCCCGTTCAGAAATGATTCCGCGCCCAGACCCTTCAGTGTGGCCACCATGGCGAGGACGCCGGCTTCGACGCAAGTGGCCGCCGCCACCGTGACCGACCGCGGGCTTCCTTCCACCGGCAAGCCGGTTTGTGGATTCAGAATGCGGCCGTGACGGCGTCGCTCGGTGGTGCCGAGCCGCCGGGCGTCCCCGGTTGTGGCGATCGCGCCCTGCGACATGCCAATCACGCCTGCCGCGGAGGTCCAGCGGTCGACCGCTTCGATGCCGACGGACCAGGGAACGTTGTTGGGGCGGGGAGACATTGCCATGTTCCCGCCATAGTTAACGAGCACACCCACGTCCGCCTGCGCGCGCGCAGCGGCCAGGGACCGGTCGACCGCGTATTTCCTCACGATGCCGCCGAAATCAATTTCCATCCCATCCGGCAGGGTGAGCGCGGGACGTTTCCAGCTCACGCGGTTCCAGCCGACGAGAGAGAGCAGCGTCCGAAGCTTCTTGGCCGCGGGAGCGCGGTCCGCTCCGTCGGAAGTCCAGGCGCGGCGCAGGACGCCTGTGGTGATGTCGAAAAGGCCGCCGCTCGTGTCGAAGGCCTGCGCGGCGATGTCCAGGAGATCGGCGGTTTCGTCGTCGACCGCGATGGAGGTCCCGTCGCGGGGGATATTCCCGTTGAACTTGGATGCGATGCGGTCCGCCTCGTCGGCGGCTGCGCTCGCGGCGGCACGGAGAGACTCTCCCTCGGCGCCGTCGATCAGGATTTCAAAGGGACTGGCCATGATATCGAAGCGCGCCCCGACGATTCCATCAGCGCTGCGGACGAAGACCGGCGATCCGGATTTCAAACGATGACTCCTTTTGGATTCCATTGGCGATGGGGGCTGCAAAACGCCATCCGCGAATCATACTCCACGCGCTGCCTTTGGGGGGAGGGGATATCTGTGCTGCGGTTTCGCGCCGGCTGCGGCGCCCACCGTCCGGCAAACAACGGCTGCTTTCGGGCCGTAATTGGTAGAAGAGTTTATAGATTGAATCCTTCGATTTCCGTATCCATAGAGCGACCACTCAAAGGCACCGGCTCGAAAGCGGATGTTTATTCGTCAGGAGAGAATATGCCAGACACTCCTCCCCGTAAAATCGAAGTTTCCCTGGAGTCATCAGGTCAGGAAACGTTTCCTGACCTGATGACTCCAGGGAAACTTCGATT
>JAYTIE010000253.1:0-2963 GCA_043732015.1 Elusimicrobiota bacterium
GAACTCCTTGTTGCCCGCGTTCGCGAACACGCCACCCTGGCGCGCTTCCGAGAAGAGACTCCGAAGGCGGCGCTGCGCGGTATCAACGGACGGCCGCTCAGTGTCAGAAAGTTCTCGCGCGCGGTTTTCAACGCCCGACATCAGGGCGCGACGTTCCGCCACGGTCAGGTCGACCATCGCGACCGGGTGTCCGCCGTTCTCAAGCCCCATCGACGCGACCGGCGGCAGATCCAGCGCCTGGCGCAGCACCACCTCCGCCATCGCATCGCCACGGTCCACCTGAACCTGGTTGTTGTGCTGACGATGCGAATAGATTGCCCACGCGAGCGCCGCGACCAGAATTCCGCCCGCCAGAACCGGCGACAGCGCAAGCGCGACCGGGAATACGATAGCCCCCACGATAAACGGCGCGTGGAACCAGAGGCCGGCCATGAAAAGTATTCCGCGCTTGTCCGGATGGAGAACCGCGAACGCTCCGTTCGCGAGCAGCTCCGCGATCAGCGCGACCACCGCATGGTCGTACGCGCCAAGCAGCGTCATCAGGCCGCCGACCAGAATGTACGCCGTCAGGAAGAACGGAACCAGCGTGAAGAAAGATTCCAGCCACGGCGCGCGCTCGATCGCTCGCTGGCGCGTCATGTTTCCCGCCCACGGCGCGGACCACAGAGACCACGTGGCAAGCGGCCGCAGGGTCGGCGCGCCGGCCTCATTTCCGGCCGTTTCCTTGGGCGAGGAAAAGATCAGTTCGCCACCCTCGAGAATCGCCAGTCCTTCGATCTCGCCGTCGGGCCCCACGAAAGGCCAGAGTTTTTCAGTCGTAGACCCCGCAACCAGGGGCGTGGACGCAAACGGCGAGACGGACACGCTGAGGCGGGACTCGGCCGCGGGGAAGACCCCGAGTGGGGCCATGTCGGAGAAGCGGTAGAGCGTGGCGAATTTGCTGTTCGTTCTGTAAACCGCGACCAGTCTGTCGCTCGCCACAACA
Organism: Elusimicrobiota bacterium; assembly: GCA_043732015.1. Classification (GTDB taxonomy): domain Bacteria; phylum Elusimicrobiota; class Elusimicrobia; order F11; family F11; genus JBBRXR01. The sequence continues at coordinate 986 of JAYTIE010000253.1, forward strand.
GCGAGATGCCCCCCGGCGGGCACCGCCAAGAGCGGCACCCAGTCCGACGCTCGGCGAACCGTCGCCGGGCCGAAGGGCGCGGCGCGCTCGACGACCACCGGCCCGGAGAACGACACCCACGCTTTTGGCGGGAGCGTCGCCAGATGGCGGCCCGTTCGGAGGTTGTGAATTTCGGTTTCCCCATCGGCGTCCGGGAATTCCAGGGCGAGCAGATCGCCACCGGAATAAAAGGATCCGGCTTCGCGGTCGGGATTGACGGCCCGGCCGTCCCGGCTGCGGTAAATGGTGAACCGGTGATTTTCTGGGGCGCCCGAAGCAAAGGCCACGAAAGACCCTTCGAACCGGGCCTCCCCTTCCGGCAGATCCACCGGCGGCGTTTCCTTCGCGCTGGGAATGATTCGCCAGTGCGGCTGCTTCCCGCCCGTCCGAACGGCGACGTACTCGGGGAGCACGTGAACATTTTCCTGAAGTTCGTTTTCGAAAATCACCGCGCTATCCGAAATCCTGATGCAGGTCAGCGTGTCCGAAAAATTGACGCGCCGGTGCACGATCAGAAAGTCGCTCCCGGCCTCGACCCGGGCGTCGAACGAGATCAGGTCCCGAATCAGCTCACGCCCGCTGGAGATGGCGCGCACGGTCCAGCGGTGCGTGCCCGGATCCTCAACGCCAATCACCGGACCTTTGACGCCGAGCTGCGTCGTGCGCACGTTCTTTTCGAGAACGGCGCCATCGGAGACCCGGACCACGGTCGCGTACCGGTAGCCGTAGTCCCCTTCCATTCCGCCTCTCAGGAGCAGCACCACCTGCGAACCGGGGGCGCCTTCCACCCGAATCTCAAAGGGTATCCCGTGGGAATTCAAGCCGTCGAAGGCGGGAACCAGAACCTCGCCGTCGTCAGCACGGGAAATTTTCCACAGGTCTCCGAACGTGCGTCGCGCCAGAATGCCGTTGCCCAGAAGGAGTCCACCCTGAATGCCGTTTGCAATACGGGCGCCGGTGTCCATTCGGTACACGGAATATCCGTTACCGGATTCCGGATCCGGCAGCCAGAGCGTCTCACCGGTCACTCGGATCCGGTCCGTTTCCACTGTGCCGAGAACCGCGCCGTCCTGCGTCCGCACGGCCGTGGAAAGACCGCCTATGTCGGAAAGAACGCGGATGGCGGCCAGGACCATCTCTCTGTGCACGAATAGCGGCGTCAACCGCCGGCCGTCCGGTCCCACGAAGTCCCTCAAGCCGTTTCGATAGACGATGCGCACGACGCGGCCGAGCAGGTCGACGGATAACACGCCAGACCGGTTGGTGACCGGATAACGCCACCGCTCGACCGGTGTCGCGGCGTCCGCCAGGGCTGGCTCCCGCGCCCCCAGACGTGCGAGGAAGGACGCCGTCCCTTCGCCGCTCAGCCGGGCAATGGGCCAGGGAACGCTGTCCAGCCAGCCCTCGACCGCCGCCCACCGCTCGTTCTCCGGTAGGTTCCGGGCCGCGTCCAGCACCGTAAGTCCGAAGCGCCGGTTCGGCGCTCGGTCGAACGAAAGGGTTTGATCGGCCGTCGCGCCCGCGAACAAGCGAAGCGACCGGGAAGACCGCAACGGCCACCCTTTCGCTCTGGCGACGGCCCGAATCGCTTCGACAACGCTGTTCCGATCCGCAGGCGACAAACGCCCCTGCAAATACGCATGCAGGTATCGCTCGGCCAGATCGATCCAGTCGGCGACCGGCCATATGTCGTCGAAGCGGGCCGTGCCGAGCGAATCGGACCACTCGGGCTCCTGGACCTCGATCATCGCGTGGGCGGCCAGGACGAGGGCGGCCTTCACCGTCGCGGGCTCAAGGCCCCGGACCGACGCCGCCGCGCCGAACGGCAGGCGGGCAGCGATCTCATCGGCCGCCACGTTGATGTCCGCCGGCGAAGGCCGGATGGGAGGCCCGCGAACCGCCGGGACTTCGGTGATCGGGCGGCCCGGCAGGCGCTTCC
>JAYTIE010000254.1:0-7791 GCA_043732015.1 Elusimicrobiota bacterium
GCAAGCTTGTGGACGACGTAGCCGGCAAGGGACGGGAGCTCTTGAATGAAGGCATAGAGAACGCCAAAAACCTGATGCACGAACAGGGCGAGGCGCTCAAGAAAAAAGCCGACCAGTACGGACTGGGAGATGCCACCGATTCGCTGAAAAGTTATGTCCAGAAGAATCCCCTTCAATCGATCGGCATTGCCGTCGCGGTCGGACTCATTCTCGGCCGTCTGTTGACGCCGGGACGCTCGGAGGAATAACAAATCATCATGAAACTTAAGGTTCTCGTTCTTGCCGCACTTGCTGCCTGCTTCACCATTCCGGCGTTCGCCGCCGACACCATCAAGGAGTCTTCCCCGTCCATGACCACTCAAAAGGGCCTTTTCGCCACGTTTCAGACCACTGAAGGAAAAATCGTCATTCAGCTTTTCCCGGACGACGCCCCCAAGACCGTCGCCAATTTCGTCGGGCTTGCGACCGGGGACAAGGAATTCACCGACCCCAAGACGCGCGCCAAAGTGAAGCGCCCGTTCTATGACGGTCTCGTTTTTCACCGGGTCATCAAGGGCTTCATGTTGCAGGGCGGCGATCCGCTGGGCACCGGAACCGGCGGGCCTGGGTACAATTTCGAAGACGAATTCGGTTCCGCGCGCGTGTTCGACAAGCCGGGCATTCTCGCGATGGCCAACGCCGGCCCGAACACCAACGGCAGCCAGTTCTTCATCACCGTCGCGAAGACGCCCTGGTTGAACAAGCGCCACACGATTTTCGGCGAAGTCGTCGAGGGGCATGACGTGGTGGATAAAATCGCCCACATCGAAACGGATGGGAACGATCGGCCTGTTGTCCCTGTTATCATTGAAAAGGTGACGATCGAGGACAAGCGGAAGTAGGATACGCTCGGTTCAGTTCGCTTCGAAATTCCAACCTGTTTCTTAAAACAATCGAGAAGGAGATGATGCTAATGAGTCTTGTTCAAAAAGCTGCCCCTGAGTTCAAGGGCAAAGCCGTCGTCGGAACCCAGTTCAAGGAAATCTCGCTAGAGGAGAACAAAAAGGCCGGGAAATGGACCGTGCTGTTCTTCTACCCGCTGGACTTCACGTTTGTCTGTCCCACCGAAATCATTGATTTCTCGGAGCGCGCGGCCGACTTCAAAGCCCTGAACGCTGAACTCATCGGTTGCTCGGTCGACAGCGAATACACGCATCTCGCCTGGATCAACACCTCCCGCAAGGAAGGCGGCCTGGGCGGCATCAACTATCCTCTTCTTTCCGACCTTAACAAGGACATTGCCCGCAGCTACGGCGTCCTGAACGACGGGGGCGTGGCGCTTCGCGGCCTCTTCATCATCAATCCGAAGGGCAAGGTTTCCTACGAAGTGGTGCATGACCTCTCGGTCGGCCGCAGCCCCGAAGAGACGCTCCGCGTCCTCGCGGCGTTCCAGCACAATGAAAAGACCGGCGACGTCTGCCCGTCCAGCTGGAAGCCCGGCGCGAAGACGATGAAGGCCGATCCGGTGGGTGCGAAAGAGTATTTTGCGACGGTAAAGTAAGCAGAGCAGGTTTGCGAAAATTAATCAGGAGGTGAATCCAATGGGTCCTAAGTCTCCGTGCGGTTGCTAATCAGCAACTAATTATCTCAGAACGGGTCGCTCAGCCATGCTGGGCGGCCCGTTTTGCTTTTGAGGCGAGATGGTCAGTGGGATGCGGCGGGAAGAGTTTCGGACAGTAGGCCGGATTCGCCCGGAGGAAGCGCGACGCCGAGAAGGATTGCGATTGTAGGTGATAGGGCCTCAACACTGACCGGTCGCGCGATGCGGCCGGGCTTTCCGGCGGTGCCCATGAGAATCGCGGGAACGACCGCGTCGTAGTCATAGGGCGAGCCGTGAGATGTGCCGGTCGGCCATCGCGCAATCAACGTGTTGGGTGGAGTTCTGAATTGCAGATCGCCTGAGACACCCTCCAGCCAGCTTCGCTTGAACACTGCGGCGTACGGATCATTTGATTTCGCCCCCGGGACGTAGACCGCTGCAACATCCGGAACCTGTCGCAGCGCCTCCGCCGCATCCTGGACAAACTGCGGCCAGGAAAATTTTTGTGACAGGGCGAGGGATTGATTCAGATAGATGTCCGGCCCCTGAACTCCGGTAATCCATTTCTTTCCTTTTGCCGGGTAGATCGCCTGGATCGCGGCTTCCAGCGAATCAATGAGGTCCGATACGGCGATGCGCCGCGCTCCCACCTTCCGTCCCTCGGGGCTTTCCGGGACGTTCAGCACGCCGTGATCCGATGTGATGACAACGATCAACTGCTTTCCCGCCGCCGCTTCCGCTGAAGAAATGAGCGCGTGGATATTTTTCTCCAGCGCTTTTAACTGCTTTGACATCTGCGGGCTGTCCGGTCCCCAACGGTGTCCGATGTTGTCGGTGGCCGACAGACTCACGAGCAGGAGATCGCAGGCATCGTCCTCTCCGAGCTTTTCCGCCGCGATGGCACGCGTGGAGAGCGCGACAACGGCGTTGTCGGCCTCGGGACTGGAAATAAAATCATTTTCATCGAAGGGCGGTGTGACGCTTTTCAGGAGGGCGGGAACGTCCTCGTTTTCGTCCTCGGCCCATTTCCGCATCGTGCCGTAATAGCTGGAAGTGACGAAGCGTTGCCGGGTCTTGTCGAACCAGACGACGGCGTCGGGGCGTCGGCCGCCCAGGAGGATGGCGCTTCGGTCTTTCAGGGAAACGGATATCACCCGGGAAGCGGGATTTCCGGTCTTCACGGCATCCGCCAGCGTCATTGCCTTCAGCCGAAATGGACCGGCGGTTCGGGACTTGTCTTCAACCGCCGAGGAGAGCGCCCGCGTCTCCCGGTCGAAAATATCGTTCCCGGCGATTCCGTTGATGGCGGGCGGGCGGCCCGTTGCGATCGCCGCATGACCAGGCGAGGTCGTGGTCGGCACATGATCGTGGTGAACATTCGTATAGATGGTTGCCTTTGCGAGGCGGAGGGCGAGAGGGCCCTTTCTGGACAGGCGGTCGAGATAGTCCGCTCGAAACTGGTCCACGACGACAAAAAGCACGAGCTTGGGAGGCCGGGGGGCGCCCAGAGCCAATGATGGCATGAGCAGGAAGATTGGAAGGAAGGCGCGTTTCACGGCTCAATCATAAGAACCCCCAGGTCCAGCGTCCAGTCTCATCCCTCCCTGCCGCAAGTCGATCATTTTCTATAGTTATTCCGTGACCGCCACGTTTATCAATCTCACGTTCCTGACTACCTTTTGCCACGCGACGCTGGCCACGCTGGCTTCTGCGCACGCCATTCTTCGGCGCCGGGATCCGCGGGCGGCTTTGTGGTGGGTCGGCGTCTCCTGGGTTGTTCCGTTCGTGGGCGCATTTCTCTACTACTTCGTGGGAATCAACCGCATCGAGAGAAAGGGCGGGAGGATCCACCGCTTCCGTCTCCTTCCGTCACGAAGGCCCCGGCGTCTCATGTCCCGTTCCGGCGACGCTTCGCGGGTCTCGCCGCGCATGCGGCATTTGTCCGCCTTGTCGAATCTCGTGGACGGCGTTGTCGGGAAGCCTCTGCTGGAAGGAAACATCGTTCGGCCGCTGGTCAACGGCGACGAGGCGTATCCGGAAATGCTGAAGGCCATCGACGCCGCGACCACGAGCATCTCGCTCGGGACCTATATTTTCAACAACGATGACGTGGGACGGCAATTCGTAACGGCGCTGGCCGCCGCGGTGCACCGGGGCGTTCAGGTAAGAGTTCTCCTGGACGATGTCGGAGCGGGATTCGGGCCTTCGTCAGTCTTCGGAGCCCTTCGCAAGGCGGGCGTTCCCGTATCGGTGTTCAATGCGACGCTGGTGCCCTGGCGCATTGCCTATTTCAACCTGCGAAACCACCGGAAGATCATGGTCGTGGACGGTCGCGTTGGCTTTTCCGGCGGTATGAACATCCATCAGGACCACGTTCTGGCGGCCCAATCACGGTTCCCGACGCAGGACATCCATTTCCGTGTGGAAGGTCCCGTGGTGGCGCAGATCCAGCAGGCCTTCATGGACGACTGGCATTTCGTCTCGTCAGAATCTCTGACGGGGGAAACCTGGTTCCCGGTGATCGAGGCGCGCGGCCCGGTCGCGGCGCGGGGCATTGCCGACGGTCCCGATGAAGATCACGACATGATCCGGTGGACGCTGCTGGGCGCGCTCGCGCATGCGCGGGATTCCATTCGCATCGTCACGCCCTATTTCATTCCGGATCAGTCGCTGATAACGGCGCTCAACCTGGCGGCCATGAGCGGCGTTCGCGTCGACATCGTGCTTCCGGAAACGACCGATCTGGCTCTGGTGCAGTGGGCCTCTACGGCCACGTTATGGCAGGTGCTGGAGCGCGGCTGCCGGATATGGATGACGCCCGCGCCTTTCGATCACTCGAAGCTCACGCTGGTGGATGGGGGATGGACCCTGTTCGGCTCGTCAAACTGGGACACGCGCAGCCTTCGCCTGAATTTCGAGTTTGACGTCGAGTGTTACGACGAGGAACTGACGCGCCACCTTGAAGTCTGGGTGGACAAACGGATCAAGAACGCCCGGGAGGTCAAACTCGCAGATGTGGACTCTCGTTCTCTAGCAATCCGGCTTCGTGATGGCGCTGCGCGCCTTTTCTCGCCCCACCTGTAAATAAAAAATCCCCGGCTCCGCCGAAGCAGAACCGGGGACCTCTCCCAGACTGATTAATATTTAACGGAGCATCCGTACGACTGCGTGGCCGGTTCGGCGACGGACTGTCCGGAGGCGACTTCGGTTACCGCGTTAAGCACGTAATTGCTCGCGCCCTTCACGTCTTCCTTGTCGGTCGACGGCTTGTTGTCGATCGCGCCCTTGTACACAAGCACGCCGCTGGCGTCGACGACGAACATGTGCGGCGTCGTCTTGGCGCCGTAGTCCTTGCCCACGCGGCCATCGGCGTCAATGAGGAGCGCTGTGGCGTTGGACTTCTTCTCCGCGAGCGCCTTCTCCCACTCGTCAGCGGTCAGAAAGCCTTCTTTGCCTTTCGCCGAGCTGCAGATGGAAAGCCAGACGGCGCCCTTTTCCTCGGCGCGGCGCTGGATTTCCTGCATGTTGCCACTGTCATAGTGCTTTTTCACAAACGGGCAACCGAAGTTGGTCCATTCGAGAACCACGATTTTGCCTTTGTAATCCGAAAGATGAACCTGATTGCCTTTCGAATCCGAGAGGCTGAATTCGGGGGCTTTCGCCCCGATCGCCGGGTCCGCGGCATAGATGGATGAGGCGGCGGCAACAGCGGCCGCGAGAGTGAAGATCCACTTCTTCATGAGGAGCTCCTTGTGTTCGATTTGTATCAATTGAGGGCGTCGAGCGCCGAAACGACGATGGCGGGGGTGAGAATTTCCGGAAGCACCACCGGCGCGGCCGCGGAGTTCGCCGGGTACAGCACATAAGCCGGGACCCCGCTCCGTCCGATGGCCTGAAGCGCCTCGGTGATCTTCGGATCACGGGACGTCCAGTCTCCGCGAAGAACGGCGACGTTCTTCTCCTTGATCTTTGCTGCGACCTGCGGCGTGTTCAGCGCCACGCGCTCGTTGACCTGGCAGGTCAGACACCAGGCGGCGGTGAAGTCGACGAACACGGGGCGGCCCGCGGCTCGAAGTTCACTGACGCGTTCAAGAGAATAAGGTTCGGACGCGAACGGCCCGGAGGCCGACGCATTCTCCGCCGGAGATCCGTGGCTGCCTTTCAGCGCCACCACGATCCCGCCGCCGACGAAACCCAGCGCGAGGGCCAGCGCAACGATCTGGACGCTTTTTGCCTTATCAATCGTGGACCAGCGGCCGTAGATCCATGCGCCGATGGCGATAAAAACGAAACCCGCGCAGGCCGCGACGACCGCGTCCGCGCCCGCCTGACGGCCCAAAACCCAGAGGAGCCACACGACGCTGGCCGCCATGATGAAGCTGAGGCCCTGTTTCATCGATTCCATCCACGCGCCCGGCCGCGGAACCCAGCGCAGCAACGCCGGAGACGACGTCAGCAGAACGTACGGCGCCGCCATTCCCAGCGCGAGCGAGGTGAATACGGCGAGCGAGGCGATGGCGGGTTGGGTGAGCGCGAAACCGAGCGCCGATCCCATGAACGGCGCGGTGCAGGGCGTCGCGACGAGCGTGGCCAGCAGTCCGCTGCCAAAAGATCCACCGTAGCCTTCCTTCTTCTGCGCGCCGGCGAGCTGCGTCAGCGAAGCGCCGATTTCGAAAACGCCGAAGAGGTTTAGCGCGAGGAGGAACAGGAGGCTGGCCAAACCGATCACGATGGCCGGAGACTGAAGCTGAAAGCCCCAACCCAATTGTTTTCCGCCCGCGCGCAGAAGCAGAAGGGCTCCCGAGAGCGTCCAGAATGTCACGAGGACGCCCGCCGTGTAAGCGAGGCCGTGTTTCAGCCGGATGCTGGAGGTCATTCCCGCCTGCTGAACGAGACCAAGAACCTTGATGGAGAGAACCGGGAACACGCAGGGCATCAGGTTCAGGATGAGTCCGCCAACGAAGGCCAGGAACAGAACGCCGATCAGCGGCCGGCTTTCGGCCGCGGTTTTCGTCTCGCCCGCCACGGCGACATCTACGGAAAGGCCCTTTTCGGATCCTGCGCCGCGCCAGCCGGCCTCACTCACCAGCACGCCCCGAAGCGCCTTGACGGGTTCCGTCGAGAGGTCCGATCGCGCGAGGTCGATGACGTACGCGCCATTGGAGGGGGTCCAGGTTTGCGGCGCGTCGTATTTGAAGAGATCCAGATCTCCCGGAAAAAAGTGGGCGGAGGGAATGCTTCCTTTCAGGAAGGCAGGCGGCGTCGCGGTCAGACGGACGGACTCACGGTTCTGAGAGGCGGAGAAGGTCCAGCCCGCGTTGTCCAAGGGAAGGTTCTCGCGTGCCTTCGTGAAAAGCCGGCTGGCGGCGCTGTCCGGTGTCGCCGGACTGTTGGAAGCAGGAAGCCGGAGCGTCAGCTTCGCTTCTGCGGGAATGCATTCAACCTGGCATTCCAGCCAGCGTATGCGGGCGCCAAGATCAATGGAGTTTCCCGGTTTCAGCGTCGCCGGCGCGGTGATCGGCACGAGAAGAAGGGCTTCCTTCTCATATCCATAGGTGTAAACCGGAGGAACCGAGATCACGGCGGGATTCGGCCACTGGATTTCGCCCGCCGTGAAACCAGCCGGCAAAGTCCAATCGATTTTGACGGGCGTCCCGGAGTCTCCGGGATTCTTCCAGTAGATGTGCCAGCCCGGCTGCATCTCCATTTTCAGGGCGACCCACAGGGTTTGTCCCGGGGCGATCGTGGACGTTTCGGGTAAAAGGGAAGCTTTGACGTGCTGGGATTCGGCTGAATGGGAGAGGGTGGGAAAAACCAGCAGCATCAACGCGGCGATTTCAAGAAGGGGACGACGGAATGGGAGTTTCATGCCAGGATTAAACCAATTTGTTTTAACGAAGGTTCCTTTTGTCCTGTTACAGATTGTTTACGAATACTTAATGACGAATTAAGGGGCGCGTGGCACTCTTCCTTATGGACGGAATGAATCCAAAGCGGATGGTGGCGGTCCAGATTTCTCTCAACGTTCCCGAGGCGCTGCTTTATTCCTTGAAGCAGCTGACGCTTTCGTTTCATTCCCAGGAAATCGCTGGTTACTCGCGCGCCGTTGAGACGGCCTGGACGGACGTGGTTCGCATGGCGGGGGTGGAAAACACTTTTTCGGTGAGCATGGCCGTTCCGGCCGACCTTCCGCTTCTTCTTTATGCAATCGC
>JAYTIE010000255.1:0-7775 GCA_043732015.1 Elusimicrobiota bacterium
CTGGTTGTTGGCGGGGTTGGAATGCACGGTGACGGTGGCGAAGTCGACAGACGTCTTGGAGCCGATATCGGGTCCGTCGTTGGCGAAGAGCTGGACGACATAGACGCCGGGGGCGGAGAAGGTGGCCGAGGTGGTGGCAACCGCGTCGTTGACGAACGTGACGGCGCCGGGGCCGGAGACCTTGGACCACTTGAGCGTGAAGGCGCCCGGGGGAACCGGGAGCCCATCGTCGGAGGCCGAGCCGTTCAGGAAGAACTGGTTGACCGGGTTGGTGATGTCGCCGTCTACGCCGGCGCTGATAACCGGGGCGTTGTTGAGCGTCGGGTTAGAGTGCACGATGACCTGGACGGTATCCGTCGAGGTGAGAGCGCCGGACCCTGGGCCGTCGGTGGCCACAAGCTGAAGGGTGTAGATGCCGGGCAGAGAGAAGGAGACCGTGGTCGTGGCGGAGACGACGTTCCCGTTCACGTTCGCCGCCGTAAAGCTCGATCGGCTGAACGAGGCCGTGCCGGGCCCTCCGATCTGCGACCAATTCACGGTGATCGTGCTTGGTGGAATGGGAAAGCCGTTGTCGGAGACCGTGGCGGAGGCGATGAGGACGGAGATGACAGGATTTGTGATTTGGAGGTCGGGCCCGGCATTCACCACCGGGGCTGTGTTGACCAGCGGGTCGGAGTTGACCGTGACGGTGGCAAAATCTACAGCCTGTTTGTCGGTGTCATTCGCCAAAAGCTGCAGGACATAAATGCCCGGGTTGTTGAAAACGGCACGGGTAATTTCCAGATGAACGTCGTCGAAAGTAACCGTGCCCGGCCCGCTGTACTTAGACCACGTGACGGTGAACTGCGCCGGCGGATTGGGAAGCCCATCGTCATCGGCGTGGCCCGCCATCGTGACCGAATTCGAGGGCAGCGTGACCGCTTTGTCGGGACCGGCGTTTACGTTGGGCTTCAGATTCGAAGCCGGGTTGGAGTGAACCGTAACCGTGGTGAAATCGACGCCCGTCTTCGCCCCATCGCTAACGGAAAGTTTCAGGACGTAGATTCCGGGAGAGGAGTAGGAAGACATCGTTTGAGCTGTGGACGAATTGGTGAAGTTGACTGTTCCGGGCCCAGAGACTTTGGACCACGTGCTGGTGAACGGCAACGCCGGAATAGGAAGTCCGTCATCGGTGTACGAGCCAGCGAGGAAATAGGTCGTCGTGGGGTTTGTGATGTCGCCGTCCGCGCCGGCGTTCACCGTCGGGGCATTGTTGAGCGCCGGATCGGAATTGACGGTAATGGTCGCGGTGGCCACCGCGGACAACGAGCCGTCATCGCCTTTCAATTGAAGGACATACACCCCGGCGGCGGAAAACGTCGCCGTCGTCTTTGCCACCGCGTCGTTCGAGAAGGTCACGCCACCGGCCGGACCGGACTGTTTGGTCCACTTGATTGTCAGGCTGGACGGCGGCGGATACCCATCATCCGTGACGGAGGACGAAGCCATAAAGACAGAGATCGGACTCGCGCCGGTCATGGTCACGGACTTCGTGGGGCCGGCCAAGACGGTGGGCGCGCTATTCGAGGCAACCACCACGGTTACATCATCCGTTCCAGTGGACACACCATCGCTGACCGTGAGGAGAAGGCCCCACGTTCCAATCGAAGGAAATCCGACGAGCGTGGAAGCGGCCTGCGGGGTGAACGTCGGTATACCGGCAGGGCCAGAAACCTTGCTCCATGTGTAAGAGAGCGAACCGGAAGGCAATCCATCGTCCGTCGCACTTCCATTGATCGTCACGCTCAAGGGCGGGCTCATCACGAACAAGTCCGGGCCGGCGTTTGCGAGGGGTCTGGAATTGACGGTTATGACCATCGTGGCGGTGAAAGAAGATCCCGTCACGCTATCGGTGGCCCTTACCCGGACGGTATAGGTGCCGGTGCTGGCGAACGTGATGGTCGGCGCTGGAGGGGTGGTCGAACTAGAGATGTAGGAATTGGTGCTGAACGTCGGGGTTGCCGGACCGGTTACCAAGGACCAGACGTAAGTGGCGTTGTTGTTATGGGGACTTGCAACATAGGTCGCCGTAAGTGACGGGGTGACGCTTGTGGTCGGGAGCGTGATCGTGACCGACGTCGGAGCATTGATGGATACAGACGTTAGCGGGTGGGCATTCGCGATCGCCGGAATGGCTGTTGCGGCGAAAATAAGGGCCACGAGTCGTTTGATAATCGTCTTGTTGGCCATTTCAGGAGTCACCTTTCGTAGAAAATTCACGGCGCTCACTTCGTTTCCTCCCCGCCGTTCATCGGCTTGGTTTCACGAAGGAAGTCCGGCGAGATCGGAGGCAGGGCTTCGCCGCAGTCGGCGCGACCTTTGCCATAGAAAATTGTGCTGGAATCGCCTTTCTCGTCGCCGCAGTTGGCGCGTCCGATGCCCTGGAACACGGGCACGGGTTCGGAGGGCTTGACAGGCACGGGCGCCGGCGCACGGACCGCAACGGGATCCTTTCTTGGATCGTGCAGGTCGCGGTCGACGGTCGATTCGTGCGTCCTGCGCGGGCTGCCCGCCGTGGGCGGCGCGTGGTAGGGAGCGCGGATGGTGATCATGGAATTGTCGCGGGGAATGCCGCCAAAGCGGTACGAGAGACTGACCCGGTGGCTGGACTGGAGTTCCTGGACGAGGCCGAAGGCATAGTCGATCGAGAGGCGGTTGAGCGCAAAGCCTGCACCAAGGGAGAGACCGCCCAGGTCCACGCCTGTGCGGTAACCGCCACGGAGCGCAATGGGGCCCACGATGGTCTCGACGCCGAGGGTCGCTCCCATACGCGACTCGTTGATGAGATAAGGGAAATCGACAAGGAGCGTGGTCTGGTTTCTGGCGGGAACGAGCAAATAAGAGAATCCCGCGCGGATGGTTTGAGTCACCTTGCTCTTTTCATCGCCGTACTTGAGGCTGGCACCAAGGTTCTGGGCGGCGGCACCGAGCCGGAAGCGCTGGGTCACGTCCACCGTGCTGCCGAGGTCGAGGCCGACCGTCGAGGCCGACTGCGTTTCCGCCAACTGGGAGGAAAGGTACTTCACCGCGCCGCCCACGGCGAATCGCCCCAGGAAATGCGCATATCCGACGGATCCCGCCACGTCCCGCTGGGACACGACCGTCTTCTGCTTCACGCCGCCTTCGATGAAGTCCATCTGGCCGCCCTGATAGAGCGAAAGCGAGACGCCGAGGCCCGCGTTGCGAAGCGGCGCTCCAAACTGGATCTGGCTGAAGCTGTCGTCCACGAGGCCACGCTGGAAGCCGACGATCACATGGTTGGAATTGAGAGAAGCGAGGGAAGCCGGGTTGTACCCGAAAGCCGAGACGTCGTCGGAGACGGATTCGACGGCGCCGCCGAGCGCGGCGGCCCGGCCGCTGGTGTCCTGGGCGAGGATGAGGCCGGCGCTGACGCCGTTGCCTTTGTCCGCCCAGGCGAGGGGGCTCAAAAATACCAGGGCGACCGCCAATGGGCGGGCGCGTAAGGACATATTCAGACGGAAGGGGGACATGCGACTCCAGATTCAGACCCAGAGAGGTGGGCCAGTTTGCGTCGATGAGCGAGGCGCATTGTGCCTTAATTTTCGGTGAAGAAAAGGATATTTTTGGAGGCGTTGAAATCGCTTTTTTCGTCGGAAAGGAACCCCCCGGGTCGGGGTCGCGTGAATCGCATTGATCTTTAAGGAAGTTCCGCAGAAAAGCGGTGCTGCTCCCCGGGCCGACCCGGGGAAACCCGGGGTCAAGAAAAATGGAGTCCCCGGGGCCTCGGAAGCAGACGGAATCGCCACCGCCACGTACCGCCGGGTTCCGGGAGATTTCCGTCCATCTTAAGGCGGCCTTAATGTTGCGTCGTTAACATGAGGACATGAAGAAAATCAAGAAGCTGAACCTCATCCCCGCAGATCCGGTGGCGAAACGGTGCCCGAGACGCTTCCTGGCCCCCAGCCTTGAGATCATCATGCCCGACCTGGACCGCTTTCACGGTCCAACCCTGGAACAGACGGGTTTTGACGGGAGTCCCCGCCTTCTCCCTGAGTCCTGGCTCGACCCGGAACACCGGGCGGCCTGATCAGGCTGTCTTTTCCCGCCGTTTGCCCCTGACATTCCTGTCGAAGGAATCCGGCCTCCGGTTCGTATTCAAGGCAGGAGCCGATCCCATCCAATTCACTGACAGGAAGGGCGGTATTCAGGAGGCCTTATGAAGAAGATTGCTCTGCTCATCCTCGCGCTTGCGGTTCCGACGTTCGTCCTCGCCGATGGTTCCACCACGGGATCGTCCGCCCCCAGCGCCACTGCCGGTCCGAAACACCACAAGCACCACAAGAAAGGCGGCAAGAAAGACGAAAAGAAGACCGAACGGAAGGCCGACAAGAAGCCCGCCGCCGTCACTCCGGTTGACGCGCCCGCCGGTTCCGCCCAGTAATCAGCGCGGTTCCGCAGGAAACGGGAGAGCGAATTTCCGAGGGGAAATCGCTCTCCCGTTTTTCTTTCCCGGCGATTGGGATATGATCCGGACGTGAAATTATTCCCTCCCGCCACAGCCGTTCTTTTCGCCGCCGGTTTGTCGCTGGCTTCAATCGTGGTGGCCGGCGGTCCGGTTTCCTTCGATTCCCCGAAAGGCACGTTCCATATTCAGGTAACGCCGGGGAATTCGGGCGGAAGCGATCTCCTGCCGCTCACCGCGTTCCTCACGCCCGCCGCCGGTGGGAAAACCATTCAGGTGAATTTCCAGATCGCCGGATATGTGGTCCCGGATGCGGCCAGGATGCCGACGCTTTTCCATTTCTCCCCCGACGAAACGACCCTCGTGGTCGACAACCCGAACACCGTCTCGATCTTCGGCTATCGGATCGTTCCGCTGACGCCCCGCTCCTGGCTACCGGGCGACATCGACGCCGATTCGGTGGAATGGGCCGACAACGACCGCCTGGTCTTCCGCGGTCAGACGTCCTCGGCTTTCTTCATCGGCATCTTCAACGCGAAGACGGGAAAACAGCAAAAGCCCGATCCCTCCCTGTCGATGTACACGACGTTCGAAATGATTCACGTCACGCCCACCACAATTACCTTCCGGGAAGAAGACACCGTGGATCATGGGGACCGGTGCATGGTCTATGACACGGTGAAGGGAAAGGCGAAAGCCGTTTCCTGCCCCGGGAACTGACGCCGTGCCGCTCATTGCGCGCCTGCTGGCGGATCACGCCGCGTTTCGCGCCCTGGGGCAGGCGTTGGAAGCGCAGGTCCGGGCTTCCATTGACGCGCAGGATCCTGCCCGGGTTCTCGCCCTCGCCAATGAGTTCAAGTTGAAGCTGGACGCCCATTCCGCGCTCGAAGACCGGACCCTGTACCCAGCGTACCGCACCGTCATGGACGCCAGCCCCACCGTGAACGCCGCCTTCATGAACCACCTGGACAACGAACACCGGAAGGTGGACGAATACTTGGTCCGGATGCTGGAGCAGATCCAGGGGGGAGAATTGTCGAACGGCTGGGCGCAGAGCTTCGCGCTGTTTTCGATCGGCCTTCGTACCCATTTGAGGAAAGAAGAGGAGTCTCTGTTTCCAGAAGCCGCGCGCCTGCTGGGTTCCGCCCGGCTTAACGTCCTCGACGCTTAAGTCCCTACCTAAAAAAGAACGGGGCCTCCCGCTTTCGCGAAAGGCCCCGTTCGGGTCAGATGAGTGGGAGGATTACCAGCGCTTCTTGTAACCGCCGGCTCCGCCGCCGCCACCGTTTCCGCCACGGCTTCCGCCGCCAGCTCCACCGCCGCGCTCTTCCATCGGGCGCGCAACGTTCACAACGATCTGACGGCTTCCAACGGTGCTTCCGTTGAGGGCCGTGATCGCGGTCTGGGCTTCGGCGTCATTGGGCATTTCAACGAATCCGAATCCGCGTGAGCGGCCGGTTTCGCGATCGGAGATGAGGCGGGCGCTGCCCACGGCGCCGTGCGCCGAGAACATTCCGTGCAGCTCTTCTTCCGAGGTTTCGAACGGCAGGGATCCAACAAATAACTTCGTCATAATACATTTCCTCCTAAGGAAATTTTGAGGCGGCTCTTCGCTGTCGTGGCGGTGAGCCGACGCAGAAATAGGGCTTTTGAGGCAGTGCTGCGGAGATTGGGCAACGAAAGGGGGGTGACGGGGGGTGTCGTCGAGCGGCTAAAAAACGGGTGCAGCGAAAAACTCAAAATCGAGGCCTCCAGAAATAAAAAAAACCGCAAGCGCGAATTGATTTGCGGTTTCTCCAGAGCGGACAGTCGGGCGATGCAATATTCAATAGGAACGGCTGAGAAGACACTCTCATATCCTCATCCACCGCGCAACCGATACTTTCATCTATTTCCGGGTTTGCTCCGGGGGGGCGTACCGTTTGGTCAGGGCTTTCCGGACCCTGACCAGGGACGCCGTGTCGTCGAAAGTGATGCGGTCGCCGCTCCGGGAGACCCCGAGACGTCGCAGGAGGACCGGGAAGTCGATTTCGCCCCGCTGCGTGGCCCACGTGTTGTAGAGGCGGCGCAGAACCGGTACGCCGGTGGCCCGGTCACCCACTTCAATCATTTTTTTGACGGACCACTCCTCCTGAATGGTGCCCCCTTCCTGATTGATGGCGCGAAGTGCGTCCTCGAGCCCTTTCTTCCCGCCCGTGCCGACCCGGATCTCAATGTCGGCCAGGAACCAGAACAGGGCGCCGCCCCAGTAGGTTGCTTCCCAGCTTGGGGTGAGGTTAAACCCGCGGTCGTAGGGGTCCGGAATGCCCTGCGGCATGTCGCGCACGAGCTCGAGCCAGAACTGATTGACGGACATGGTGCCGTTCCGGGTCCGGGCGATGGGCTCCACGTAGGTCGCCAGGCCTTCGCCCAGCCAGTCGTGCGGGCCGGCGATCGACGGGAACCCCAGGTGAATCATCTCATGCGTGAGAACCCAGTCGTCACTGAGGGAACGGGGCCCGCCATGGCGCCCCACCTCAATATCGATCGCGGGCAGGCGTCCCCACCCGTTGGCTTTGCCGCCGTGAACGCCGGAGCCGTCCTGCAATCTCACGTGGAGTTTCATCCGGACGACCGGAAACCCATTGAAGTAGCCGGCAACGGCGTGACCGGCGTCCTGTATCCATTTGGCCAGGTCGGGGTTCGAGAGGTTAGCGGGACCGCCGTCGATGTTGAGGTCGATGGTTCCTCCTCCGATGACAAGCACCTGCTGTTCGCTGGCGGCGGGGCGGGGAAAAAGCGTGATGGCGAGAAGAGCGCTCGAGAGAAGCGAGCCGCGGCGCGCACGCGCCCAAAAAGCGCGCGCGGGATTCATGGGGTCAGCGAAATGAAACTTTCCGGATGACGCCGGCTT
Organism: Elusimicrobiota bacterium; assembly: GCA_043732015.1. Classification (GTDB taxonomy): domain Bacteria; phylum Elusimicrobiota; class Elusimicrobia; order F11; family F11; genus JBBRXR01. Next base: position 7,356 of record JAYTIE010000255.1, read on the forward strand.
CGGCCCACTCGCGGAACCAGGTCATGACCTGGTCGGGCGCCGTGGCGCTTTTCCGGAGGGCGGCTTTCAGGGCGTCGCCAAATTTCTTGCCCTCATTCAGCGCGGACAAAAGCGCGAATGCGGCGGGGTCGAGACGTTTGACGCGAACCAGCGCGTCCGGGCGGCGGTAAATCAAAACCGGGCAACGCTGCGACTTCACGGCTTTCAGGCGGCGGCGCGTCCATTTTCCGTCGGCGCGCCAGATGTCGTCCACGGGCCAGTCCAGAGCCAGAAGGCGCACCGATGGATCGATTTCGACTTTTGCGGTGACCCACCGGTTGAGCGGCTGGTTCTCGAGGGATGAGAAATCGAACGGCGGTTTCTCGTCGGCGTAAAACGATTCGTGATAGGCCCACTCGAGCCGCGCCAGGTCCGGCAGGA
>JAYTIE010000256.1:0-2948 GCA_043732015.1 Elusimicrobiota bacterium
GCCGTGAGCAGAGAAGGCCGTTCACCTCGGGGACGAATTCCGTCGACACAAAAAGATTCGAGAAGGCCGGATGGGCCTGGTCTGCCGCCGCGGACGCGAGAACAATTTCGGCGTAGGAGGTGACGTCTATCTCGCGCGTGGAGATTCCGCGGTTGCGAATCGTTACGCGTCGGATTTCCGCGTCGTCCTCTGGCGAAACGACCACCTCGAGCTTTGTTTCTATGGTTCCATCGCGGCGGGTGATGTCGACCCGGTCTTCGGAGAAATCAACTTCATAAAAATCGGGCTCAACGCCGGCCGGCTGGTACCCAGCGGACCAGACCGTTCCTTTCTGGACGTCCCGGAGGAAAATGAAGGTTCCGAATGCGTCCCGCGTGCCATCTTCCCGCCACCGCGTCACGGATTTGTCGCGCCACCGGGAGTAGCCGGACCCGGCGGCGGTCAGCATAACGCTGTAACGCCCATTGGACAGAAGCTGTGTGCGCGGGGGCACGCCGTGGGGAGAGACAAACCGGCGAACCACCGTGTCGACGGGATCTTTCACCCGATGATCCGCGGCGTCCATTCTCGCGCGGGCGACACCGATGATGCGCGGCGTCCGTTCTTGTAGGAGAAGCTCGGTTGCCTTTACCTTGGGTTCCTCGTGAAAGCGGCGGCGCATGACGCCGCCCTGAAGCACGTTCGCGAGAGAAACGAGGCTCATGCCCTGGTGATGCGCCATGTAAGCCTTCACCACCGCGACGGTCTTGTCCTTCGGAAGTCTCTCGACGGTAAAGTCTAGCGACTCATAGAAACCGTAGGGTCCTTCCGCGCCCAAAGCCGCCAGGGCGTGGAAATTCTTCACGGCGGCGGAAGGATCCACCATCGCGGCCAACCCCGTCGCATAGGGTGCGATCAACAGCGCATCCGCGAGACCGCGCTTCAATCCCAACCCGGGGACACCGAAGTTCGAATATTGGTAGGTAAATTCCAGATCCTGCACGTTGTAGGCAGATTCGGAAACGCCCCAGGGAACGTCGTTCTCAGCGCCGTAAGCGATCTGCCGCCGGACAATCTGCCGGCAGGTTCTCTCAATAAGACTGCTGGACGGCGCCTGTATCACCAGCGAAGGCATCAGGTATTCGAACATCGAACCTGACCAGGAAATAAGCGCCAGCCCGCGCTCCACCGTCGTCAGGGAGCGGCCGAGACGGAACCAGTGGGACGCCGGAACATCACCCTTCGCGATGGCCACAAAGCTCGCCAGGCGCGCCTCGGACGCGAGAAGGTCGTAATAACTCGCGTCCAGTTTCCGTTCGGTCACCTGGAAGCCAATGGAAAAAATTTTCTTTTCCGGGTCGAGGAGGAAAGAGAAATTCATCTCCTTCACGATCTGGTCGCACTGCTGGGCCAGGGCCGCGGCACGGTGGAGGAGCGCCCCCGCCGCCTCCCGCGCCTTTTCCAGATCCTCACGCAGGAGATTCTCGTGTTCCGGTAGCCGGCCGAGCACATCCGTGCAGACCTCATGAATCTCCGCCAACGACGTGGGATATTCGAATGCGATTCCTTTTTCTCGAGCCTTCGTCGCCCAGGACATCAGACTCTCGATGTCCCTGAGATGGCTGTCAGCCTGGCCGGCCATCCGGGTCGCCCAGTTCACGAGATCCGGCTCTGCCCCCGGCAGCTTGGGACCTGCCAGCACCCGCGTCACGTCGAGGAGCGTGGTCGCGCGGCGCTGGATGGACCTCAGCCCGGCCGCCCATTCCTCGGGTGAAACGGTCGCGGCCTGGATACTGCGGTCGAGAGACGCCATCGCGTCGTCCAGCTGGAACCGTGTCACGGTTTCCGGTCGCCGGTTGGCGGAAACAGTGGCAACCGCTTCCTTCATCACGAGGAACACGTCCTCGAAACCATTCCGGGGTTCCGGTGACCAGAACGGTGCGTGCGCGAATTCACGGCAGGCATTACCGACGGCCCAGAGATGTCCAGCGAGATTTCCGCTGTCCACGGTGGATACGTAGAGTGGATCCAGGGGACGGAGATCCTTGGTGTCGTACCAGTTGAAGAGATGCCCTTCGTATCGGCCCATCGAGGACACCGTGTCCAAGGTGGCCTCAAGTCGCTCCACGGTTTCGATAAGACCACACCAACCGAAATCCCGTGCTGCCGTCACCGCCATCAGATAGAGGCCAATGTTGGTGGGAGATGTCCGGTGCGCCACGACCGGCGCGGGAATCTCCTGAAAATTGTCCGGAGGAAGAAAATGATCGTCTTCGGTCACGAACGTCTCGAAAAACCGCCAGGTTTTCCGTGCAACAAGTCGCAGGTACTGCCGCTCATCCTGGGTCAGCGGGTGAATCTCGGACGTCTGCGGGGGAAGACTGATCTTCCAGGCGATCCACGGAGAGAAGACCCAGAGGAGCGCCAGCGGGAGCACGACTTCGGCCCTTCCGGTCCCGCCCGCGGAAAAAATGGCGGCAATTCCGGCGGCCGTCAACACGGTCGCGCCCGGCATCTTTCTATAGAAAGACGCAATCCGGAGGTCCGAATTTTGCGCGGAGTTGGCGGCGCTGTTCCATTCCAGAAGCGAACGATGACTGATCGTCAGACGATAAAGCGTGCGAAGGATCGCGTCCGCCATTGTCCAGGCCTGGTGGGGGAGGAAAGAGATGTTGAGGACGATTTGCCAGGCCGCCAGGCGTATGTCGCCGCCGACGGAGCGGAGATGATGACGCATGGAGAGTTGCCGCCGTCGAGGAAGGAGTCCCGGAAGAATTGAAAGCAGGGACGGTACGGTCAATACCGCGGCGGCGAACAGCGACCAGGCCTTCCAGGGCGAGCCATCCAGGCAATAGGCCGCGACAAGGGTGAGAAACATCGCGGGCGAAGACAGGGACCGCCGCAGGTTGTCCACCATTTTCCAGCGGCTGATGATGGGCATGGCGCTGTGCCCGTAAAATAGGCCGATC
>JAYTIE010000257.1:0-7690 GCA_043732015.1 Elusimicrobiota bacterium
CTTCCACGAACTCGCGGGCGCTGCCGTCCATCACGGGCGGTTCGTTGTCATCCATTTCGATGATGGCGTTGTCAATTTCGAGACCATTGAGCGCGGAGAGCATGTGTTCGATGGTGTAAACGCGCGCGTCGCCCAGGCCCAGCGTTGTCCCGCGCACGACGTCGACGACATTTTTGACGTGCGCCTCGAACGAAGGCTTCCCCGGAAGGTCGATCCGCACAAATTTGATGCCAGTGTTCTCCGGCGCGGGCTGGAATGTCGCCCGGCATTTGCGGCCGGTATGCAGGCCGACGCCTTTGACGGCGACGGGTTTGGCGAGGGTTCGCTGGTTATCAGCCATTGGTTTCCATTCTCTCCTTCAGTTTTCGAACGTCCTTGAAGAGCTCGGGCAGTTTCCTGAGCAATGAAATCTGGCGAAGCCGGTCGGGAACCGGTTCGGCGGGCGATCCGAATATTTCGGCGCCCGGCTCAATGCTGCGGTTGATTCCCGTCTGGGCGCCGGCTTTCACGCCGTCGCCGATGGTGACGTGATCGGCAACGCCAACCTGTCCGCCGAGAATGACGCCGGTGCCAATCTTGGTTGAACCGCCGATTCCCACCTGGGCCACGAGCAGCGACAAGGGTCCCACCTGAACGTTGTGGGCGACCTGAACGAGATTGTCGATCTTCACGCCGCGGCCGATGACGGTCGCACCCGTGGTGGCGCGGTCAATGGTGGTGCAGGATCCGATCTCGACGTCGTCGTGAACAATGACGGTTCCGACCTGCGGAATCTTGTTGTGCTGACCATTGGCGAAGAAAAATCCGTAGCCATCGGAGCCGATGACCGCGCCGGCATGGATGAGGCAGCGTTTCCCGATCGAGACGTCCTCTCTCAGCACGACCTGCGGGTAAAGAAAAGTGTTGTCGCCCACTTTCGTACGCGCTCCGACGTAGTTCTGTCCCATGAGGCAGACGTTCTCGCCGATCACCGCGCCGGCTTCCACGATGCAGTGCGCGCCGATGCGGGCGCCGGCGCCGATCTTCGCGGTCGGGTGGATAACGGCGGAGGCGTGAATCCCTTCCGGGCGGACTTCGGCTTCCTTGGCGATCATCGTGAGCACCTGCGCGAACGCGGCCTGTGGGTTGGCGCATTCGATGACGGTTTTTCCCGCGCCCGGGAATCCCTTCGGGACGATGACGGCAGCGGCGCGGGTGGTTTCAAAAAGTTTCAGCGTGACGGGATTGGCGGCATCCTTCAGGAACGTCACTTCCACGTCGGTGGCTTCCGCGAGACCGGCGGCGCCGCGGACCGGAGATCCGCCGTTCCCCTTTAGCTCTCCGCTCAGATGTCTGGCTATCTCTGAGACCGTCGTATTCACATCAATATCCCCGGACTTTCGCCTGCAGTTTGTCCGTCAGGTCGATGGCGGTGTCGCCGTAGAGGATGCTGGCCTTGTCGACGACCACGGTGATTTGTTCCTCCTGGGCGAGGTCCCGGAGCGATTCATAAATTTTGCCCAGGATGATCTGGCTCTGCTGCCCCTGAAAGGTTGCGAGATCCTTCTCCGACTGCTTGCGCATGTCATCGAGCTCGGCCATTTCGGTTTCAAGCTGACGCTTCATGTCCGTCAAATTCTGCGGGGTCGGCGCGTCGGCGGCCGGCGCCGTCGTGGTGCCGTCGGGGTTTGCCGGTTGTGCGGCCGCGGCGGCGCCCAGGTCCTTCATCGTCGCTTCCAGAACGGAGATCCGGTTCTTGATGTTGTTGACCTTGGTTTCCTTGTCGGCCAGCTGATCCCGCTTCTTCTGGAGCTGTTTGGCGTAATCTTCCTTCGCGTTGTTCGTCTGCGGGTAGATCTGGAATATGCGGTCCATGTCGACGAATCCAACGGCGGTCCCGTGGTTTCCGCCGGAGGCCTGTACGGAGCTTCCGAGCGGGATCTCGAGCGCCGAAGCGGATGAAATCCAGAGAAGGGCGAGTGCGAAGGCAGCGGCGAATCGCGTGCGTGTCATGAAGTCTCCCTTGATCAGAATATGTTACCGATCGTGAAGTACGGCTGAAGCGAGTGAGAATCTCCCTGCCGCGTACCGTCGGTTTTGCGCGGAGTGAGTGGAATTCCGAAATCGAGACGAATCGGGAACACGGGCGTCTTGAAGCGGAAGCCGAAGCCGGCGCCCGCCTTCATGCGGTTATCCGTCGCGCCGGTGCGGAAGTCGATGTCGCTGGTCTTGAGCCAGGTTCCGCCGACGTCGAGGAAGAAGGCTCCCTGGAAAATGGTGCGGTTGTGTTCCTGAACGATCGGGAATTTATATTCCGCGTTGAACAGCGTCAGGATACGTCCCGGGATCTGGTTGATTTCCGTCGTTCCGGTTTCCGTGTTCTGCCGCACGCGAGGCACGATGGAGTTTGTGTCGTAACCGCGGATCGTGTCCGGACCTCCGAGGAAAAAACGTTCGGAAGATGGAACGTCTTTGGACGGAGCAAATTTATTGGCCCAGGCGACCTTGCCGCTGACGGAGAGCACGAATTTCCAGAAGGTCGGGATGTAATAGGCCGAATCCAGCTGTGGCTTGTAGTAGTTGATGTCGCCGCCGTAGGGGCCGCCGGCCAGTTCGACGGACGCCGAGTGACGTCCGCCGCGCGACGCGTCGAATTTGTTGTCCCGGGTGTCTACGGAAATTTCCGACAGCATGCTCGATTTGACCTGGGAAACGGAGTCCGTGGCCAACGCTTCTTCTTGCGGAATGCCGAACGTCGGGAAGAGATCCTTCTTGATCTTCTGTTCGACACCGAAAATTTTAGTGGTCTGCAGCGTGTAGGCGAACTGGAGGCTGACGTCGTCCGAGATACGCGGGCCGATCCGGAAGGATGTACCGCGCCGCTGCTCTTCAAACGAATTCGAGGCGCCCGGAAAGTCCCGGTGGCGCAGCGTGTTGAACAGGTCGACGCCGCCGGACATGTTGTATCCGAGGAACCAGGGATCGGTCCAGCCAATGTCAAAGTTCTGGCGCCGCGCGCCGAATTCGTAAAGGACGTTGACGCGCTGGGCGCGGCCGAATAGGTTCGTGTGCTGCACCTGGAGCGAACCCACGAACTTGTCGACGCTCGAGAAACCTGCGCCCGCGGAAAACACGCCGGGCTTTCCTTCCTTCACGGAGAAGATGATGTCCGCCAGATCGGGGTCGCGGGGCTGCTGGACGTCCACGTTCACGTCGTCCAGGAAGCCGAGGTTGTAGATCCGTTCGACAGAGCGGCGCATGCGGCTGGCGGAGAACACGTCTCCGGGCTTCAGCAGGACTTCGCGTTTGATCACGTAGCCCTTCGTGTATGTGTTTCCATCAACGTAAACGCCGTCGACATAAACGACGGAGCTCTCCGCGATTTCGATCACGAAATTGACGATTCCGCCACCCGAGTTCCTGTCGGGCCGCGGCGCGACTTCGGTGCGAAGGTAACCCTTGTCGGCATACAGCGCATTGATGTTCGCAATGCTTTCGTCGAGCTTGCTCTGCTGGTAAAGCTTTCCAGGCTTGATCAGCAGGGCTTTGCGGAGTTCTTTCTCCGTGAAAATGGTCGAGCCCTTGAAGTTGATCGTTCCGACCTTGTAGATGGCGCCTTCGACGATCTGGAATTTGATGGTCGCCAGGTTTCTTTCCTGGTCGATTTCGACGGTCGGAGAGGACACGTCGACGTCAAGGAAACCGTGGTTGCGGTAGAACTCGGTCAGCCGCTTCTCGTCTTCCTTGAGAGCTTCTTCCTTGTAGGTCTTCTTGCGGCGGGTCTTCAGCTTGCGCTTCAGCGACTTCTCGGAGTATTTCTTGCTTCCCTCAATGTCGATGCTCTTCACGATGATCCGCTCACCCTCGATGGTGAAGAAGGTCAAAATCAGTTCGCGTTTCTTCTGGTCGACAGTGGTGTAGTGCTCCACCTTCGCGCCGGCGTATCCTTCGTCGCGGTAATGGTCGAGGATCGTGTGCTCATCGAGCTCGGCCTTGTAGCGGTCGAATGAATCCCCTTCCTTCGACTGGACCTTGTCGGAAAAGCTCGAGCTGCGGATCTGCTTGTTTCCTTTGTAATCGATCCGCTTTATGATGGCGCGTTCGCTCAGGGTGAAAACGACGCGGACCTTTTCTCGTCCGTCAGAATCCTTCCCCCCCAGCGGGGTCACGGCGACCGTGACGTCATCAAAGTCGTGGGTCTCGAAAAGGATTTTGACGTCAGCGTTGAGCTTCCGCCGGTCCAGGGGCTGCTTCTTCTTGGTTTTGATCTTCTTGGCGAGCGAACGCGATTTGTTCAGGACGTTGCCGACGAAGTCGAGCTGCGAGACAACTTCTGGTCCGGTTGCGGTGTCAGTCGCCGAGGACGTTGCGACCTCAGATTTGATGGTCGTGGTTTCTGCGGCGGACGATGTGACGACGGGTTCCGCCGGCTGGGACACGGCGGTGGGCGAAGACGCTTCTACGGTCTCTTTTGGGTCCGCCGCCCTCAGCGTTGCGGCGCAAAGGAACGCCGCCAGGGCGGTGACAAGCGCGACACAGGGTCGGGTTCTGCGATGGAGAGGCTTGAGATCGGAGGTCAATTTACGAGTGTTGTTGGGTGTTTTCGGTAAACGGAAAATTTATGCGGTGGTTCGATCGAAAAAACGGCGCGAAAAACCGCTGCGACGGCCACGAGTATAACACATATGACGTTGTGAACCCGCTTTGGAACCGGGCTCAATCAGCAGATTATCAGCGATTTGCGTTGCTTATTCAGTTCTGGGCGTCGCGGTGGGCCGGGCGCTGACGGGCTTCGCGGTCTGGCGTTTGCGCGGAAGGCCAAAACGCCACTGATTCTCCAGCAGCGCGCGGCGGTCCGGCGGCCGGCCGAGCTCGCGCTGGGCGTCCAGCTCACTGATGCCGCGGAGGAAGAGATTTCCATGGAGACGGTAAGCCAGTTCGACTTCATGACGGAGGTTCAACTGACTTTGGAATTCCTCGACGCGAAAACTGTAGTCCGCAAAAAGGCGGGATCCGAGGCCCCGTCCAAACTTTACCTTGGTGCCCTTCGCGTATCTCAGGAAGTCGTTCTGGGTTGGGTCGTTGGCCGGCGCGTCCAGGGTGATTCCTTCCTGCTGATGCGGATCCTGCTCCTGATAGCTCACCCGGATGAAATCGACGAGACCCGTATTTCGGGCGAGTGCCCGGGCCAGGGGAGAGGCCAGGCTCGAGTCCAGGAGTTGGATCATCCCGAGGCGCAGCAGCTTGTCGTTATCGGCGTGCTCCGAGATGCGGGCGCGCTGGTCCGGCAGCAGGGAGTTGGAATCAATGTTGTCTCCGAACGGCAAGCCCAGCGCCAGCTGCAGGGCGCGCTGCGAGGAGAGCCCCGGGTTGTTCTTGGAATAGAAACGCGGCTGGATTTCACCGATCAGGGAGCGGTCCACGACCATGACGATGATGTCCTGGTTTGAATTCGCAAGCGCATCCGTGTAGTAAACCTCACGCTCCGCGGTCGCCTTCAGATAGACATCCGTCTGTTGTTCCCCTGTCGCGGTCAGTGCGGCGCGGCGGGTCTCGACGTCGACCGCGGCGTCCTTGATCTGGAACTCGTTGCCGGAATAGACGATTGATCCCTGTTGGGTGAGGATTCGTCCATTGACGGCGATGTTGCCGGTCGGCCCCGTAAATTTCAGGACGCCCGTTACGTTGGCGTCCACCAGTTCGTTCTGATACCAGGTGCGTCGCCCGGCGACGAGGTTCACGTTCCAGTTCAGCTTGCGTATGAAATCGCGCACCCAGCCCGTGCTGACAAGGCCGCGGTGGCTGGCGGGCGGATAGGTGAAGACCGCGTTCTCCAGCTCAACGGTGCCAGAGACGGTCGGAGAATCTGCAGGGCCGTTCATCGCCAGGTCAATGATGGGCTCTCCGCGTGAAACCCCCGTCAGTTTCTTCTTGAGAAGGCTGAAATGTTCGATGACCGGACCAGGAGCGATGTCGAGCTGGGGCGCCCGCACGTTCGCGCCCGTGCGCCCAACGGATTTGAGGGTGAGATCGTAGGAAGAAGGGGCGCCATTCGCGAACTCGATTTTTCCTCCGGCGGTCACGTCGCCGTGACCCAGTCTGGCGACGGCGCGGTCCACGATGAGCTGATTCTTCTCGACGCGAAGACGGACCTCCCCCTTGGTGAGGCCCGGCGTGTAGATCGAATCCACGGCGATCTTGTGGGCATTCAGGAATCCGGAGATTGCCGTGTTTCCCGCGCTACCGCCGATGCGCAGCCGTGCTTCGAAGTTTCCCTTCGCGCGGGACACTTCGTCCGGAAACATGTCTTCGAGCAGCTCCATGTCTCCCTTGTCGATCCGCAGGCTCACTTCCATCGGAATCTTCTCGCCGTCGTCGCCGAGACCAAAGCGCGCGTTGCCCTGCGCAGTGTAGCCGTGACGGCGTTCGATGGAGACGTCGTTGATCGTCAAGCTGTCGCCGGTGTAGGCAATCTTCGCGTTGGCGCGGTCCAGTGGAAGCGGACCGAGCCGTCCCTTGGTCCAGAGCACGGATCCGCGGATATCGGGTTTCGCCGGTGATCCCGCTGCCGTCACATCGATGTCCATTGATCCGGACAGAGTCGGGCCGAAATCAAACAGGCCCCTCACAACGGCGGCGTCCAGCGCCCGCGTCTGAAGCCGGTAGTCCCACCTCCGGATTCCGACGTTGCCGTTGAGAAGGACCTTTTCAATCGCATTGTCGGTCAGTCGAATCTTGTCCGCGATGAGATCGGGATACTTGTCGTAGGACAGGGTGCCGTTGATCTGCTGCCCGGATCCGGGGACGGCCGAGAAATCGATTTTTCGGTCCGCGATGCTCATGTGTGTGACGTTTCCATCGAGCGGGTATTGATTGATGTAAAGCTCCCGCGCAAACACGTCGAGGTCAATCCGGTGGCCGGATTCCTCCGCGTTCTGCATGGGGCGCCAGCGCCCGGCTGTCTCCAAGCCGCCGAACAGCGTCAGCGGACCAGCCTGGAGATTTCGTACGTCGGCGAGGACGCTGAATGTCCCGATTCCGTTGCGGTCGACATAGATCCGGCTTCGGTCATTCACCAGGAGATAACCGTCTCCCGCCTGGACCTTCAAGTCGAGGAGCGACCATTCATGACCGTTTCCGATGACGTGGCCGCTGAGATCTCCCCCTTCCCGGAAAGGGCCGAAGCCGTCGTGTTCCCCGTCAAAATGGATATCGGCCAGCACGCCGGTGGTGTCGCTTTGAACCGAGAACGTGCCGTCAACGGTCCCGGCCCAGGTCACGGGCCACGCGAGGAGATTTAAAACGGTCTGGATTCCAACCTCGGAGGCGACGCCGGCGAGCGCCATGGGGCGACTGTTCTCAAGGTTGATGAGACTGTTCATCTTAATCTGTCCGCCATTCGGAAACGCGACATCCGCGTTTGTGATCCGCACCGAAGAACTCGAAACGTTCAACGCCGACGTCAGTGAAAAATGCTCCCCGCGCCAGAGTCCTTGGCGGATGACGGCATGAATGGCAGCCAGCGGCTCGTCCAGTGATCCAGACAAATCCGCTGAAACGTCGTAGGTGCCGGTGGGCCGGGTGTCGGGTTTCCCGGTATCGGGCGGCAGCAGCAGATCTTCGAGGCGCATATCTCGAATTTCAACGTGACCGCCGAGGCTGCGCTTTTCGCCGATCGTCGCGGAGGCCTGCATCTGGTCACCGCTCGCGG
>JAYTIE010000258.1:0-2916 GCA_043732015.1 Elusimicrobiota bacterium
AGAAGAAGGCGCCGTAATAGGCGATCGCGCTGTCGCGAAGCACGTCCGCGAGCGGTTGATGGAGAAAGCCACGAACAGCGGACTGGAACGCCGCGAGAAAAAAGACGAGCCAGGCGGCGCGCTCAACCATCGAGAGCTTTGTGGTTGGGCGCGTGACGATACCGAACATCATTCCCCCGATCAACATCACCAGAACGAACTCGGTAACGTACAGCGGCATGGATCCGATGGGCGCGTGCCAGTAGGAGAACGCGCGATCTCCGAGGATCAACCCGAAGAGATAGAGGCCGATAAGACAAAACCAGGCCACTTCGAGCCGCGGATATCGGGTACGGGACAACGCGAGCGTCATCGGTGGGCAACCTCCCGGGGCTCAACCGCAGGAGCGCCAGAGGCCTCCCGCTTGGTCACCCAAAGCTCCGCCGGCTTGATGCCGAGCAGCGTGTAAAACGCGCGCTTCAACAGCGTGGTGGTCGGCTGATTCAAGTGAAGCGGCCAGACCGCCTGATCGACGCTGACAGGGAGACCCGCCAGATCGCTGCGAAGCGAACCCGCCGTCGTGTAATTCAACGAATCGATGAAGTCCGGGTTGCGGCCGAGCAGGCGCAGGTAAATCTTCGCCAACGGCTTCGGAAACTTCGGGAGCCAGAAAACCTTGTAGTGACCTTCATAGAACGCGAGATAGGTCGGCGCGTTGATGTAGACGCGTCCGCCCGGACGCGTGACGCGAACCATCTCATGGACCACGCGCCGCACATCCTGCACGTGCTCGAGCACCGAGTGCGAATACACGAGATCGAACGTGTCGCTGGGATAAGGGAGCTTTTCGCCCACGCCCTTCTGGAACCAATCCACGGGAAGCCGTCGCTCCACCGCCTTGTCCCGGCAGATCTCGAGCGCGTCTTCGGCAATCTCGACGCCATGCGCCTCTAAGCCGCGATCGGCAACGAGAAAATTCATCCCGCCGGTTCCGCACCCCACGTTCAGGAACTTCATGCCGGGCGCGAGCGTCATGTCTTTCGTCGCGCGGGCGAACATTCCCTCTTCGTTGCCTTCTTCCTGGCACCGCGTCTCTACGCGCGCTTTCCAATCGGGAAGGCCAAGCGTGTCGTGATAGTAACGGGTGTAATAGCCGCGCATCTTCTCGAGAACCGGCGCGCTGAACGCCGGAGGGCTCTTCGCAACCACGGCTTTCCCGGCCACCACAACGAATCCCGTCGGCGAGCCCTTTCCGCCGGGCAATTTCCCATACAGGTCGTCCGCGAGACACAGCGCCTCGACGAACGGAAATGCGGCGATGGCGAACGCATGACGCAGCCAGCGATTTTCGGTCCGCCGAACGCTGGTCTTCAATAGATGAGCCCATCCGCCCAGACGGCCGCCCTGAGGAACAACGCGCTCCACTTTCAGACCCGCCGTCCGGAAAAGACGGCGCAGCTCACCTTCCGTAAATCTCCATTTGTCGGCGGGATTGTCGAGCCGGTGCGTAAAAGGCACCGACACAACCACCCGGCCTCCCTCGCGAAGAACGCGGGACATTTCGCGAAGCGCCTTTTCGGGCGACGGGATGTACTCGAGAACTTCGAAGGAAACGATTGTGTCCGCCGACGCGTTCGACTGCGGGAGGTGCTCCGCGTCCGCCACCACGTCCGGTTGAGCCCCCGCGTCAATGTTGACGGTTGTCCACGAGCGGACCCGCCAACGCGGGCGGTCGAACAGGCCGCGCTCGCACGTCTTTCCGCCGCCGATCTCCAGCACATCGCCGGTCATCAGATAGTTCAACTGGAAAAGCGTCCGATCCAGGAAACGGCGACGGCAGGATCGATCCAGCCAGCGCGTGACCGGCGTCGCAACGCGCGACGGGGCCATCGGATATTTTCCGTCGGCCATCCGATGCAGGAGTTCCGCTTCCCCAGAAAGAATGCGGGTGAGATCAAATTGCCTCTCGATCAAGGCCCGGGCGCGCGCGCCCATCGAAGCGGACAGTTCGGAATCCGTCAGAACCCGCTCGAGAGCGCGGGCGATTCCACTCACGTCTTCCGGCCGGCAAAGAAGGCCGGTTTCGCCTTCAGATATAAGGACGCGCGTTTCAGCGCTGTCCGAAACCACGCATGGAAGGGCAGCCGCCATGGCTTCGAGCAGGACCTTGGGACTTCCTTCCAGAAGCGACACCAGAGCAAACGCATCCGCGCCGCGCAGGAGGCCCGGCAGAATCTCGTGCGACACAACGCCGCGGAACTGAACGTCCACACCTTCCCTCCGCGCAACGTCCTTCAACCGCGCTGATTCGCTGCCATCGCCGGCGAGAATCAGCCGAGCTCGAACCGATCCGTTGACAAGGGCTACTGCCTTGATCAGGTTGTCCAGATTCTTAACCTTCTCGAGCCGTCCGACGAAGAGAACAGTCTTCACGTCGGCGTTCCGGTCATCGCTGGAGCGAGGCGTGAACTGAGCAACGTTGACGCCGTTCGGAATGTAAACGACCGGCCGGTCTTTCCGGTGCAACGCGCAATACTCATGGACCGCGGGCGTGGTCGTGAGGATTACCGTGGCCCAACGGAAAGCGAGGCGCTCGAGAATTCCGTACCAGAGGACGTTCCACCACGGCCGTCCATCAATCCGCGACATCTGGGCGTAACGATAGCCGTAAGTCACGAGACTCGGTCGCCGCCCGGCGCGCCACAGTGGAAGCGCCCCGATCGCCTGAAAAACCCGGAACGCGCCGCAGGCGGCGAACTCCGCCGGATAGGCGAATGGGAGAACCAGTGCGTAGACATGCTTAGGAAGATTCCACCGACGCGGCAACAGGGTGACGCGACGAAGAATGTCCGGGTCCTGAACATAGTCCGATAGCCTCTCGTCGAGATGACTGAAGTAATAAAGGCGATCGAATCGCGCGAGATAGGCGGAAAAATA
>JAYTIE010000259.1:0-2912 GCA_043732015.1 Elusimicrobiota bacterium
GCTTTCTGGGTGTAGGGATCGTTCAGCACGCTCAGGATCTTGGTCGCGTCGGTGTGAACCCGGACCATTCCGTCGGGCGCGATGACCATGGCGTAGGACACGGTCAGGGACTTTTTAAGCAAATTGACGTAGTTGACCACGTTGGTCTCGTCGTCCACCAGGATGGCCTCGCGGGCAACCTGGGCCAGCGCCTTCACGGAGTCCATCTGACCGATTCGCTGCGATTCCTCGATGGCATTCTTCTGCCCCTCACGAATGTAATAGCTGAGGCTGGTGGCCACAAAAACGACCAGTAGAATCGCGAAAAAAGTGAGTTTCGTTTTGAGCGACAAGAAGGTTCGGGAGGCCATGGTGAGTAATTGTTACATGGAAACCGCCATTCTGTCAGTACCGTTCAAAAATCAATATTAATTCCGGTACCGTCCCGACATTGATCTGATTGTTGAGCGGGACAGGGGGAGATCCATTTTTCCTCCCAGTTCACGCTGCGATCCCGCCGTCCCCTCCGGAATTAATGAGACTTTCCCGTAGACATCCCTCCCGGCGCGCCCCACACTTAGGGGCCGGTCGTTGGGTCGCCGCTCGCCGGGGCGGACCAGCAAAACGGCACGACTTATATGAACGAAAATACCCTCTCTGGAACAAAAGGCAAGGCACCCGCCCGAATCCTTGTCGTCGAGGACGACCTGCCAATTTCCGGCATGTTGAAGCACGTTCTGACCGCCGAGGGCTACGAAATCACCGTGGCAGGCGACGGCCTGGTGGCTCAGGATCTGGTGGGCAAGGGGGAAATCGACCTGGTGCTGCTCGACCTCCACGTTCCCAACCGCAGCGGTTTTGAGGTCCTGAAGGATATCCGGCGGAAGGACCAGGAGACCGGCGGGTTTGTGCCGGTCATCATCCTGACCGGCGTTTACGCGAGCCGGAACGACAAGGTGAACAGTCTTAACGCCGGCGCCGACGATTTCCTCCCCAAACCCTTTGATCTGATCGAGCTTCTGGCCCGCGTGCGTTCCCTTCTCCGCGTGCACGAACTCTACAAGCGGGCTCAGTTCCTCGCGACGCACGATCCGCTGACACGCTGCTACAACCGCCGGTACTTCAATGAATTTCTCGAGCATGAGTTCGAGCGCTCCTTCCGCTACAAGGGACACTTCTCCCTGTTCCTGCTGGACCTTGACCGCTTTAAGCAGATCAACGACGTCCATGGCCACTCTGTCGGCGATGACGTTCTCCAGCACATCGGATACCGCCTTCAGGACTTCTTCCGCGCCGTCGACTGCGTGGCGCGGCTGGGCGGCGACGAATTCGCTGTTGTTCTTCCCGACTGTACGATGAAGGACGCTTCGCAGGCCGCCGAACGGCTCCTCCTATATATGAATGGAGAAGAAATGCGGAAGGGACTGCCCGTGGCGGTCGCCGGACAGGTGGCGTTCAGCATTGGCGTGGCCAGCGTACCCGATCATGCGATGGACGCCGCCACCCTGCTCCGCCGCGCCGATCAAGCGCTTTACAGTTCCAAGAACGGCGGGAGAAACCAATTCCATGTGTGGGACGAAAAGCGGCTCGCCGCTTAAACGAGGCTAAATTCCGATGAATATTGAAACTGACGACCTCACCCTTATACTGCTAGCAATTCACTATGGCCGGTAACCCCAACATCCTCAGCCGGAAAACGATTCGGGAAATCTTCCTGGAGCACAAGCTTCTGACCGTTGAGCAGCTCGAAAAGGCGGCCACCGAAGCCAAGAACACCCAGAAGCCCATTCAGCAGGTGGTGGTTGACCTCGGTCTCGCCGACCGCGTGGACGTTCTTCAGATTCTTTCCAAGGAATGGCGCGTTCGCGCCGTCGACCTGGCCGAGATGGACGTGGACCCGGAAGTGGTCAAGGTCGTTACCGAACAGAATGCGCGCCGCCACCTGGCGCTGCCGTTCGCGAAGGAAGACAAGGTTCTTCTCGTCGCGATGGCCGATCCCCGCGATTTTTTCATTTCGGAGGACATCCAACTCCGCACCGGTTTCGACGTCCAGAGCTACTTGGCACTTCCCGAAGACATTCTCCGTGAACTGAACAAGGTCTACGGCGTCAGCTCCTCGGTCAGCGCCGAGGATATGGTGAAGGGCATCGGCGAGCAGATGCCCGAGGCCGATGGAACGATTTCGCTCGAGAAGATGGAAGAGTCGGTGGACGTCACCGAAGTCGATGCTTCCGCGCCCGAAGTTGAACGCATCGTGAACGCCGTCATCGTCGGCGCGCTGCAGTCGAAGGCCTCGGACATTCACATCGAGCCGTTCGAATCCAAATTTATCGTTCGTTACCGCGTGGATGGCATTCTGCGGGAGGCCAGCTTCCAGATACCGATGTCGTACCGGAACGCCGTGATCGCGAAGATCAAGATCATGACGAACCAGATGGACATCACGGAACGGCGGAAACCCCAGGACGGACGCATCCAGGTGTCCGCCAAGGGAAACCCCGTGGAATTCCGCGTGAACATCGTCCCGACCGTTTTCGGAGAGTCCTGCGTCATGCGCGTGCTGGACCGCGCCAGCGTCCGCGTGGACATGAACAAGCTGGGGTTCCATCCGGAGTTGCTGCAGAAATTCAAGGACACGCTGGCCAAGCCGTACGGCCTCGTTCTCGTCTGCGGTCCGACCGGTTCCGGAAAATCCACCACGCTTTACGCCGCCCTGAACTCCATCAATACGCCCGACACCAAGATCCTGACCGCGGAGAACCCGGTCGAGTACAACCTGTCCGGCATCATTCAGACCAACATCAACCCGGACATCGGCTTCACGTTCGCCGACGCGCTTCGCGCTTTCCTTCGCCAGGACCCCGACATCATCATGGTTGGAGAAATCCGCGACAGGGAAACCGCGCAGATCGCCATGGAAGCCGCCATGACCG
>JAYTIE010000260.1:0-19980 GCA_043732015.1 Elusimicrobiota bacterium
TACTGCTTGTGATCGCGCCGGAAGGTTTCCCGGTCGAACTTGTTCAACTGGCCTTTTTCGTAGGCCTGAAGAACGGCTTTAAGGAGATTTTTCTGAGCAGAGGTTAGGGTCATTGGGTCAGGGTATCAGGATTTCTTCCGTCTGTGCGAAATACTTCCGGGGAGGAATAGGGTCTTAACCGCCGCAGGCCGCCCACTTCTTCAGGCTCGACTGATACGCTTCCCACGACTTGAACTCTTTCGGAACGGAAACTTTCGCCTCCGGGTTCGTCCGGAGCGATTCTTCGTGGAAGCTGGCCGCCTGGTCGAAACTGGCGCACGCTTCGTCTTTGTTCTGGAGGATGATGAACACGATCCCCCGGCCCAGATTGTTGTCGGTCAGCCGGTCGTAGCGCTTGATCTTCGCGTACGTCGGTGCCGCCTTGTCGAAATACTCGATGGCCTTGGGCAGGCGGTTCTTCCAGGTGATGGATTTGTCGAGGAAACCGTCCTTTTCGTAGGACGCCTTCTCTTTTTCTACCGCTTCGGACTGAAGGAAGTACGCGTACCGCTGGTTGGCGTCGGCCACGCCTTTCTGATCGTGATCGGCGGCGAACGCGGCCATGGCTTCAAAAATCAGGGCTTCGGCTTTGTGCGGGTCTCCCCTCTGCTGGTAGATCGTCCGCGCTTCAGAGAGTTTTTCCGAAGGAGAGCTTTTGGCCGGCGTGGCTGCGGAGGCGCGCGGAGAGGCGCAGCCGGTCAGCACTGCGACCAGAGAGATTGTCAGGATGCTGGGACGCCGGAATTTCATCGTTCTCATGATAGAAATTATGGCGAATCCTACTGCACCGGATCTTTGGAGACATCGCCGTATTCCTGGGCCACGAAAACGAATTCGGTCTTGCCGGCCTTTGGTTTCACCGCGGCCACGAAGCTGGCATACAGATCGATGACCTGCCCCGGTTTCAGGCTCTGGAATTCCGGCTCGGTTTTGGTCCCCACCGGCATCCAGTAGTCGTCCGCTCCCTCCCGGAAGAGAAGCTCGTTCTTGACGTCATCCGCCAAAGGAACCGTCCCGGTCTTTTTCTCCGCGAGAAGAATCGCGGTCTTGTGTTCCGCCGGGATCGGGCGGGTTTTCCCCACGAACATGACGCGCGCGATGGACCGGTGGTCGCCTGAAAACGTGACGATTCCGGCGGGTTCATCAGCCGGGAGCGCCATCTCTTTTATGGTTTCGACCAGGGCCCGTTTTGCGAAGCCCGAATTGGAAACAGATCCCGGAGGAACGGCAGGCGCTGACGCGGAGGATGATTCCGGCTTTCTACAGGAGCTGAAAGTGAGGAGGATGGGGATGAGAAGAACGCGCGCATGATTCATGCGTCCCACGCTAGCAAAGCGGGATCAGGCCTGTGTGGCGGCGACAAGGTGGTCGACGATCCGGTCGAGCACGTTGCGCTGGGCGGCGGTCATGATCCGCATCGTTCCGAGTATTTCATCGACGAACAGAACCCGGAGGTTTCGCCATTCCGAGCTGATCGCGAGGCCCGTGTCGTCCATCGTGACATCCGCCGGAAGCGCGAACAGGATGTTCTGCGGCCCCGCGCGAAGGTCTTTCGGCAGATTCTCCTGGACGTTTCGGAGCAACAGGCGCCCGTTCGAGAAGAGGTCTTCGCCGAAGACCTGGACCGGCCACTTCGAAACGTTCTGTGAGTCGAGAACGGCGGCCATTTCAGCACTGGCCCAGATCAGGATCGGGGCGCCCGGGAAACGCTTCTCGAATTCGGCAACGCGGCGGAGATCTTTCGGTTCTCGAACAGGGACCACGATCGTGGCGGTCCCGATTGTCCCTTCATTCACGGGGACTCCCCACCCGCTGAGGCGGTCGACCACCGCGCGCACGGTGCGCGGATCCATTCCGCTCGCGCGGGCGCGTGCCAGGGCGCGGTCCAGGGCCGCGGTAAACCCGCGATCCGACAGCGAGGTGGTCCAGTCTGCCGGGTCGGCGGCCGCGGCCCGGCCGGCGCTGAGAACACCCTCGGCGCGCGCGGCGTGGCTAAGGGTGTCGTCGATCAGGGAATCGGAAATTTTGGAGCCTGTTTGAGAAAGCGTCAGGGCTGCACCGACGAGGACGCGGGCGCGGCGATCCAGTTCGGGAACGGTGGTGGACCGGGATCCCTGGTGCGCCGCGAAAATCCAGTCGTGGAGCTTCCGGAGCGGGTTCCCCGGCATCGTGAGCGCGAGTTCGATCACCGCGGCGCCAAGCGACAGCGCGAGCAGTAACGGCGCGAGTTCCGCCGATTGCAGCGCGATCGTTATGAAGAGCGCCGGAAGAACGAACCGGACTGAAGCCGTGGTCGGTTTGTCCCCCGCTTTTTCGAGCGGGCCCACCAGCCGCTCGCCGCTGAACTTCCAGGTGCCGGGCGTGAGGTCGTTCATCTTCCGGAACGCGACGACGAACCGCGCCACGACCGCATCGTGAACCGCCGGAGACACCGCCTTCAGCTTCACGAGCGTTTCTTCGAGATCGGATTGCGTGGAGATCGTCCAGAATGCGACGGCGGGATACTCGACGCGCTTGTACAGCTCCAGCAATCTGCGGTCTATTCGAATGATATCCGCCATCACCGTCTCGTCGATGACCGCATTCTTCTTGAGGAAAATGTGGCCGTTTGAATCCTTCCCGAGACGTTCGAGCCCCAGCAATTCATAGTGGTCCTGCATGAATTCCAGCGGCTCGTCGGCGGGCCGGAGGTAGCCTCCGAGAATTCCCCCAGGCATCACGACCGAAATCGTTCTCGCGTGAAACACCGGGCCGTATTCTCCACTCGTCAGAGCGGCGAACTCGCCCGGTCGTTCCACGTGAAGGAATGCGACCTTGCTCCGTCCGTTGGCGTCGTTGAGCGGCAGGTTGTCGCGCACGTCCCTGCTGAGCACATCGCCCTGAATGTAGGTCGCAGACCACTGTTGACCGGTCGCGTTCCGAACGAAAACGTGGTCCGGTGTGAGTCTCCCGATTGGCTCCACCTGGAATCCTTCCTGTTGAAGGAGGTACCTCGCGCGGTTTTCCTTGTAGTGCGGTTGTTCCGGATGGTAATTCCCGTACTCTCGGTCGATGGAAATAACCTTCGTTACTGCGGGCATTCGCGGGAGCAGGTAACGGAACGGTTTCCAGTCCGCGCCGCCGGCCGGGTAGTAGAACACACCCTTCAGCCCGGTGAGCTCACGATCGATGCGCTCCTGTTCCGTTTCGGCGCGTCTCGGCGTTTTTGGAATGACTGATTCATGCAGATACACCTCGGTCTCGCCGCCCGTCGGAATGTTGTAATCCGGCGAGACGCTGTACATACGCGAATCGTCGGTTGCCGGTTCGACCGGGTTGTCGAGATGGCTCCCCGGAAGCAGTTGCCGAAGGAACTTTCGATAGCCTAGCCGCGCCAGGAATTGTTCGTAAAAATTTCCGTAATGGAGATCGGTCCACTCCGTGGTGACGATGACGGGCGGTTTCAGTCGCTTAATATGGTCCTGAAGAATAAACGAAAGCTCCTGACCGCTGATCTGCGCGTTTTGCGCGTATCCCTTGTACCACGCGAAGAAGTAGTGAACGTGATGAAGGTAGAAAACAAAAGGCTCCGTCATTCCATTCAGCGCCGCCTGGATGATAAGCGTGTGCTCAATGTCGGCCTGAATCGCCTTGTAACCTTCCAGTCGCGGGCGCTCGTCGTTGATTTTGAAGAGCATGGAGAGCGCGAACGACGCGTCCATCCAGGAGGTCCTCCGCCCGTCGATTCCCAGCGTGTCGCGGTCGAGGCCAATGAGCCGGTTGGCGCCATCGAGAAAATTGATCACGGTTCCTTCACCGCGGCGCGGAAGAACGCCGAGCGCGTCCAATAGCGAGTTCATAAGGATCAGGCGGTCAGCCGCGGCGCGTATTCCCCCACCGGCCACCGAGACGGCGTTGATCTCGGTCACCAGGCGGTCGACCTCTTCGTCCGTCGCGCGCGCCTGGGCCGGAACCCAGGCCGATGGAACCGTGAGCGGCGCGAACCACACGACGGCGTTGTAGAGAGCATGAACCAGGACGTTCGGCAGGTAAACCGGCGCGAGTGCGATTTTTATCTCGATTGGGATTTTGATCGCGGAATTGATGTTCGCCAGCAGTGTCGTCATCGAAATCATGCCGTAGCCGGCGGCCAGGATGAACACGCGAACACCCGCGTCCGGAATGAATCCGGCCACCACGGCGGGGACCGCCAACATCGAGAGCCAGATCAACGTGATGCCGATCGCCCGAACGACCTGCTGGAAGCCCGTGCCATTGTGCGCGCGCAGAAACTGAAGCGGTCGGAACGTCTGAAGAAATTCATGGTCGGGCGCGAATGCGAGGCGAAGCCACGCTTCGCTTGCGCCGGTGCCGGCGGCCTTCCGCGTGGCGGGCGTCACGAGCCCCGCGGGCGGTTCCTGCTTGTACTTGATGTTGAGGCTGGCCATCGTCGCGAGTACGAGGCGCTCGGGAAGATCAAACGTCGCCGCGAGCTGCGCGGGCGATTCGGAAATCGTTTTGTCCTGGAATTGATGGAGATAGTCGCCGATGCCCTGTCGGGGCCCGGCCGGTTTTGGTGTCTTTGGAGCTTTTATCTGTGCCGGCGCTTTGGCCGGCTTGGGCGCTTTGGCTGCTTTCTTCTTTTTCCCTTTGGGCTCCTCGTCGAGATCCGTTTCGGTGACCGATTCCTGAACCGTTTTTACTTTTATGGCAGGCTCGGTAATTCTGAATTCCACGAGAACGCCCTTAACCGTCTCTAGGTCGAGGCCGTAGACCATTGCGACGTCGGAAACCTTCTGTACAAGGATTTCCCCTTCACGCTCGGCGGCCCATTTTCGAAGGCGGTCGATGCTCGCCGCCTGCTTCGCGGCTTGCTCAGCGCTCAACGGAGCAACAACGACGGGTTCGACGGGCGCCACGGGAACCGTGCCGACATTGTGAACGTATCGCTTCAGCTTGATGTTGTGTTCGCGGGCAACCCGGGTGGCGACGGAGCGGCCAACGTTGTGGACGCTCGCGAGATCCTTTGCGGTGATGGTGAGCGTTTCGCCGCGGTGTTGTTCGGCCCAACCCCGAAGTGAATCGCCGGCCGTGCGCGCCTCTGGGTTGTTTCTCACCCCCGCGGTGGGCGTGATGTTGTATTCGGCCAGAACGTCGGCGACAATAGAGGTCGTCAGCTCGAATGTTATTTCGAGGTCCGCCATGGATTCCGGAACCAATTTGTCCCGTCGTTCGGCGGCCCAGGCTTCCATCTTCAGTCGTGCCGCCGATTTCAGCGTGGTGGTGATGTGAAATTCGTCCAGAATCGCGGAGATCACCGGTCGGGAAACCTTGAACAGCGTGCCCAGATCCGTCAGGGTGTGAGGAACGGTCTGATTCTCCCGTGCCTTCGCCCACGCACGGAACTTCCTGATCCGGTCGGTCTGTGGATTGACGAGGGTCACATTGTGTTCGGCAGTCGATTCATCGACCTGCTTTCCCCTCACGTGGAAGCGGGCCTTGATGCTGGCCCAGGATTCCATGACGATTTTTCCTTTGTGCTGGGACATCCAGGCATCGAGCTTGATGCGGTTCGGTGTTTTCTCCCGCGCCGCTTTGACTTCAAACAGTCCCAGAATCGTTGTCACCTGGTTCTGTCCGATCTGCGTCCGTTCCGCGATCTTCTTGGCTGATTCCGTGATCTTCTTCCCTCGGCGTTCGAACGCCCATGCCTCAAGGTCCAGTCTTTTGGCGGACGGTTGCTGGCCCGAGGTGGTGATTCCGAATTCTTTCAGAACGCCATAAACCTGCCAGTAGCGGACGCCGAACCGTGTCTCAATCTCCGGCTGCGTCTCCTTCACTTTCGTGTTCCGGTTGCCGCCGGCCCATGCGCGGAGCGCCGCGTCGTCCGGCGTTTTTTCATCGGTGACCAGCGGCGCGAACCACACGACCGCGTTGTAGAGACCATGAATCAAAATGTTCGGTAAATAGGCGGGTGCCAACAACAGTTTCTGCCACCGGGCCAGACGGTCGGCGGGATTTCTCGACAGCCACGTTGCGACCAGAATCGGGAGGAAGCCGACGACGAGGGTGACCACCCGGACGGTATCGTCCGGAAGCATCCACGAAACAGCTATGGGCGTGGCGACCATGCCAATCCAGATGCAGGCGACTCCGAGAATCCGGGCGGCCTGCTGTAGCGGGTTGCTCCGGTGCGCCCGAAGGAACTCGAATGGCCGGAACGTGAACAGGAATTCCTCGTCCGGGACCGAAATAATTTTATCTTCCAGGGTGGCCGTAGCGATTTTCAAACGGTCCAGCAGCACTTCGGATTCCGTCGGAAGCGGGGTGGATGGAACCCGTGCCAAGACGGTGAATTGAAAGGGACCAAAGTCAAAGCTGAGCCGCGCGCGCCGGGCTTTGAGAGACGCAGCGTCTTCGATGGACTGCCCGAGAGAAATGAAGGGCTTCTCTATGTCCCTGTTCGTAAGGACCAGGAAGTCCCGCTCCGCCTTGATGACGTTGTAATAGCGGATGAGGCCCTTTGCGGCGCCCAATCCCTGGAGCGTTCTGATCTCCACCACGTAACCGGGAAACAGCCGGCGAAATGCGGCGGCTTCTTCCCGGTAAACGGAAACGGGGTTGTCCGGGCTTTTTTGGACGCTGAGAAAAGTTATTTTCCGCGCGGGCATGTCGATAATTCGAAAGAGTGAGAGCGCCGGCTCCGTCAGATCCCGTCCGTCCGCCCAGTTCTGGACTTTCTCGAACAAGGGGCCGTAAATTTCGTCGATGGTCAGATCCTTGTTGCCGGGTTTGTGGGCCGGGATCAGTGAAACGGAGTACTCGATCTCCGGGTAGGGATTCCCTTCCCGTCTGGGATTTCCATTCGCGACTGCAGCGCCATTGGAAACCGTTTCCAGAATCTTTCGCGGTTCGGCGAGACCTGTTCGCCGGAGCGCCCGCATGATCAGGGCTCGGACACGTATCCGTATCGACTCCACAACCGAAAGATGCACGTACTCAAATTTCAGGTCCACCCACCGGCCGTCACGGAAAGACGCGGAGAGCCGGTTTCCGAACGTTTCCGCTTCCGATTGATTCAATCCGACGTCACGTGTCGCCACCGGCACGGTCCAGGGTTCCCCGCGCAACGTTGCGAGGCGTCGACCAGGATTCTGAAGAGGTGTCGACGGATCCTGCGCTTCTTCAGCGAGAAGAATCATTTCGGGCAACAGCGACAGCTGCGCGGGGGGCGACGCGAGGAACAGGCGCTCGCCGGAGAACAGCGCGTCGAGCGGGGTCTTCTCGCGCGTGAAGGCGGAGAAGTAAGCGTCGCGGTTGTCCTCCACTTTCGTCAGGCGAGGCGTGAAGCGGATCATCCGGCGGCCGCTGGCGCGCACGGCGCGCTGGAGGCCGTCAGCATGGAACGCCCCAGCCACCAGGACTCCCGTCCCCTTTTCTGTTTCAAATAGCTTTTCGATCCGGGACGCCAGCGCCTGGTCCCGCAGGGACGCGAGGCGGTAAAAATATTCGAACGCCTCGAGGTTCGGAAGGTCGGCGGTTCCGATCGCAGCGGCGACGCGCTTCCGGTCCGTCGCCACGTATTCACGCCAGTCGTCAGACGTGAGCGCCAACCGGACAAGCCCGTTCGCATGAACAAGCCAGCGCCGCGCAAGAAGAAGGTCTCGTTCGGAGTCGGTGCGGGCCGCGGCCGCGAGGAGATTATTTTCGAGGTCCCGCGATTCCGCGGTCAGCGCGTTCGCATCAATGCCGTCGACAACGTCCAGGTACCGAATGTGCGCGGCGAGCGCGGGCCAATGATCGATTTCAAGACCGTGGCGCGCAGCGATGGCGGTGATTTCGCGGAACAGTAAGGACTGGCTGATTCTCCCGGACCGGAATGAAACGGCGCGCTCCATCAGGAGAGATCGCTCCGCGTCCGTCATCTTCGGGAGGAGAAGTTCCATCAGCGCGCGGCGGTCCCCGTCCACGCCATCTGAGTTAAATTTCTTTTCGAGGTCAGCGGCCTGGTTGAAGCGGATCAGCATGGGGCCCGGCTTTTGACCTGCGCGCTGCGACATCTCGCAGAGAAGCCGGACACGCGCCGCGGTCAGGCCCTTGATTTCACCGCTGTTGCTCAGTTCGTCGACCAGGGCCCGCAGCTCGGGGTTCAGCCCGGATTTTTCACGCCGGTCCAGAGAAACCTTGAGATCGACCAGCGATTTCTCAGCGGACTGCAGGTGGGCGCGTGCTTCCACGAGTGCGCGGGTGTTGGCGGCGTAGAGGGCCGGCACTTCGACACCGGTGACGCGCGGCTCCGGGCCCGCGGTCGTGAGCAGCGCGTGAACGGCGCCAGAAATGCGCCCCTTTTCCAGAAGGAAATCCGCCGCGTTACGAAGGGTCGTGGCCTCGACGCCGCGGTTCCGAATCGAGAGATCGATGTTTCCGGAGGCGCCTTCCAACGCGACGAAACCGACTTTCCCCGTGGCGGTGAGGCGGCGTATCGTCTCACCGATGTTTTTCTGCGCTTCGGAATTGAGATGGACATCTTCGATAAGAATGAGCGGCGCCAGATCAGTGGCGGCAGAGTTCTTTGTGGCGCGTCCGGGGCAGGTGCGCAACGCGGCGTCGATTCCAGCAGGCGCCGGCGCGGCGAAGGAGGGCAGGGCAGCCGGAAGCATCGCGAGCGTGGGTTTCGGCGCGGTCGCGATCTTCCGCGCTTCCCAGAAGCGGCTTTCCGCCGTGGTGGCGAGAACCGGCTCCGCGCTGACCAGGAGGGCCATCGCGAGACCGACAAAAGCGTGAGAGGTCGCTTTCAATCTCATTCGTGCCTTGAATATGCCGGGACGCGCCTTAACGCCGACTTAAGATGGCGTAAAAGAGGCGTAACAAATGAGCGGCGACGGGCGGAAAAATCGGGCTGGTTTCTAGGGGTGAATCAGGGGTGGGCGCTTTCGAGGGTCGCTGTGTTGTCCGGACGGTTGGATTTCTTCGCGATCGAGGCCGCGTTGTCTCCGTGCTTGTCGGTGATCTCCGGTTTGGCCCCGTGCGCCAGCAGAAACGTCAGCGCAGAGGGAGGGCCTTCCGCGGCGGCGACTGCGAGGGCGGTCCGGCCTTCGGAATTCGGCGCGTTGACGAGGGCCCCCTTGTCGATCAAGGCCTGCATGAGCGGTTCGTTCCCCTTTCTGACGGCCAGGGTGAGTGCGGCGTCGCCATCACCACCGGCGGCTCTGGCGTTCCATCCGGCGGAGAGAAGTTTCAATGCGACGGCGGGATGATCGGAACGAATGGCGGCCAGGAGCGCCGTGTTGCCGTCGGCATCCACGAGCGCGGGATCCACGGCGGTCTTTGCGGCGGCCGGATTTTCACCCGGCACCTGCTCGCGGACGACCAGCGTGGACGTGTCCAGCAGCGCCAGCACGCATTCAATTTTTCCGTCATGCGCGGCCGCGTGGATGGCGGTGAATCCGCCGGGCGCGGTCGCGTTGACGTCCGCGCCGCCATTGATGAGCGCGGAAATGATGGGCGCCGAATCCACATTCACGGCCTGGACGAGCGCCGGGAATCCTTCCGGTGAGGTCGAGTCCGGCGAAACGCCGGCTTTCAGAAGGAGCTGGACGCTTCTGAGATCGCCCCGGTCGATGCGGTTGAAAAGTGTTTCCGTCGTCGCGGTGAAAGCTTCTTTCCCGAGAAGTCGCTGCGCATCATCCGAATTCATTTTCGCCAGCTCAGCCGATGAAAGACCGGGCGCGTTGTCTCCGGGTGATATCGCTTTCTTGCAGCCTGTTGTCAGCGACACAAGCGAGAAAAGGATCAGCGCGGCGGTGTAAGTTTTTTTCATTTTTATTTCCGGTTCCACGGCAGTCGGGCCAGCACACGGGCCATCCCGCAAAAGCCCGTGAGTCCCGAGAAAGAAAGTCCCGCGCCCACGAATCCGGCGAGGATATAGAACTTTGGATGGACGAGCCATCCGAGCATAACGCCTGTGAGCACCAGCGTGCCGGCGACGAGGCGGACCTGGCGGTCCATGTCCCAGACGCGGCGAGTCCCGTGTTCAGCGGGGAGGCCCCTGCGACGCCATTCAATCATTCCGCCGTCCACGACAATGGCAGACCGGCCGTTCTCAGCCAGGATCGCGGCGGCGGCGAGGGCTCTGGCCCCCACCGCGCATAGAAGATAGACCGGCGCGCCCGCAGGAATTTCCGAAACGCGGTCTTCCAGCGATGAAAGTGGAAAGTTGAGGGTGTTGGGTGTCCGGACGGTTGAGAATTCTCCGGGCTCGCGGACATCCACCAGCTGGCCGTCGCCGCGCTGGACCGCGGTCCAGGCATCGTTGGCGGAAGCGTGTTTCACGGAGCCGGCCATCAGATCCACCCGAACCGAACGGCGCCCCGCAGAATGAGGAACAGTCCCACCGCCGTCTGCAGAACGACATAGAGAAAGAAATGCATGCGGTCGCCTTTCTCCGTGCCGAAGCGCGCCTGGAGTTCCTTCAGTCGTCTCAGCCGTCCCGGATGCTTCACACGGAACCAGCGGATGTAGCAAGCGCCAGCAAACAGATAAACGCCGATGATGAAAAGCAGAACCGACATGTCGCTACTCCTTCCGCGGCTCGCGGATGATATTTCCTTTCAACGCGAGACTGGCTTTGGACCAGTGCGCCTCCTCTTCGGGCGTGATGACCTGAGCCAGGCTGCGGATGAGACTGTCGCTGGCGGCGTCATCCGCGGAAGAAACAAATGTGTAGATGCGGGCGGGGCCGAGCAGAACGGTTTCGAATTCCTTCTCGCTGTGGACCTTGAACCCGCTCCAGCCGTTCACCTCGACCGGCGACGGTGCGGCGAGCAGAACGCGATTCCTGAAATCCTTTTCGAGCTGGCCCTGCATCATCGACAGCGGGAACGCCGGGTCCACAGCCTCAACCGTGAAATTGACAATGTTGCCGTACGTGAGGCCGGGAGGCGGCGGTCCTTCCATCCGCGGCGTTCCGGCCGGGCAGAAGTATGCGCCTTCCACGGTCTTCTCCTTGTTCATGAAACCCATGTAGCGGCCTTCATAACCCTTTGGAATGGTCAGCCGGGCGCCTGTCGACATCGTGACAATGCGGTTCTCGGGTTGCGTGGGCCCGATCCGGCCGCGTGAGAGAATAAACCCGGCGACGACGGCGATGATGATGAGACCGACGGCGATGGCGACACGGCGCCCCGCGCCATCGGCGTCTTGTTTCTGGTGTTCGTTCCCGGTCATGGTTCCCCCAGTGTAGTTGACGGCGCAGACGTTGGGAAGACGCGCGGCTCACACACATGCTAACTTTGTCCCCACGGCTCAAACGTCTCCGGAGGATCCGATGAAATTTCAGAAAATGTCCCGTCTCCTCGTTTCAATTTCGCTCGTCGCCATCGCGGGATGCGTGCTCCACGGAACACCGGACCGGAATTCGCGCTTCTCCGCCGACATCTCGACCATGAAGCGCGAGGAGGTGACTGATTTTCCGCACACGACCTGGGTTTACCGGCATCCGACGCGCAAGCCTACGGATTTTTCGAAGTTCATCCTGGCTCCGGTGACCGTTTACGACAAACCTGCGACCAAGGTTCTGGGACGCGACCGGGAAACCTTCGACGTCGAGGCGGGCAAGCTCAAATTGAAGCTCGTGAAACTGCTGGGGAACGACTATTTCCTGACCGACAAGACCGGGGCGGACACGATGCGAATCGATGTAGCCGTCGTGGACATCAAACCCGTGGTGCAAATGGTGAAAGACGGAAACGAAACCACCGTTCTGAATCCCAGCATCAAAGGCTCCAAATTTGAAGCGAACTGTTACGACTCGGTCACGAATGAACTGATCTTCGCGGTCTCAACGCTCTACAAAGGTGATGAGTACACCGCCTATCAGGACGCTTCTTTGCTGAACAACACCGAAACCGCGTTCGACGAATGGAGCGCTTACTTCAAACACCGGTTTGATGTGGCGCTCTCCCTGCCTGGCATGCCTGCGCCGACGCCGCCCGCGCCGGCCAAGAAAGCAAAACAAGCGCCCGTGAAAAAGAAGCCCGCTCCGAAGCCTTAGTTCTTGATCGCGGGCGGGGTGGATTCTGTCCAATTCGCGCGGGCGCGGCCTCCGTCCTTGGCGAGATAGAGGGCATTGTCCGCTTTGAGGATGAGGTCGTCCTCGGTCTGAGCGTGCAACGGGAAGGTCGCCCCCCCGATCGACAGCGTGACATTGGTGATGGCGCCGCCAGGATGCTCTACTTTTCCCGCCAGGAGCACCAGCCGCGCGGCCAGTTCCCATCCCTCGTTGACACCTGCGCCCGGGAGAATGGCCACGAATTCGTCCCCGCCATAACGGATAAGAATATCGACGTCCCGGATGTTCTCGCTCAACGCCATCGCGACGGCTCTCAGCACGGCGTTCCCCGCTTCGTGTCCGTGCGCGTCGTTGACATTCTTGAAATGGTCGACATCGATCATGAGAAGCGAAAACGGCTGGTCGTCCCGCATGGCGCGCTCGAATTCATCGTGAAGCAGAACACGGAATTGGCGCTGGTTGTACAAACCGGTCAGCGCGTCGGTCATGTTTTCGCGCAGGAGCTGTTCCCTCCGCGCTGTCACGGTCCTGGCCATGTGATTGAAGGACTTGTTGACCTGCCCCAGCTCGTCCCCGTTGACGATGGGAAGCCGAACGGCGAAGTTCCCCCGTTCAAACAGCCGGATCGCGTAGGAGAGCGTGCGGAGTGACCGGTGCACGGATACCTGCCGGGCCAGAAGAATGATGAGCATCAGCGACACCACCGCGCCCGCGGCAACCATCTTGCGGGGTTGCTTGTCGAGGATGGCGCGGTATTTCGTGCGCGACCCTTCGAACCGCGCCTGGAATCCGCGGCGGACCATGTCGCTCAGCAATTCGACGCGTCTCATGCGGCCGCGAAGCGAATCGGAAATGTCGGCGACTTCGCTCTGGTCGAGTCCTGGAGATGGAAGGGCATAGAGCTGGAGGTTCTTGGAGACGGCGCTGTAATGGGCCACTTCCGTTCTCAGATTCTTCAACCCATTTTCGAGGTTCGGTCCCATGGGCTCCCGTTGAAGCTGATCGATGTCCCGGTCCGCCGCGGACAGGGACATCCGGCACTTCCTCAGCTCTTCGCTGCGCCCGCTGGTCAGAAAGTCCAGCATCGTGACGTGCGCAAGGAGGAATTGTGTTTCCAGATCTTCGGCCATGTTGCGGCTGGAGAGGCGTGTGTCGACCTCGGCGCGCAGCCGGTCGTTGACGTGGGCCTGATTCCGGATGGTCGCGATCACGTACGAAACCACGGCGACGAGGAGGAAGGCTATGAGGACCTGCATCACGGTCGTGAATGAGAGTCCTTTGAAACCGCTTCGCGATCGCCGGCGGTCGCCGCGGATGCGCCCGCGCTGAGTCGCCATGTTCGCTGGGTTCATTTCTTCCTTTTGTATTCTCCGGGACGAATGAGAAAGACCACGCTCCTTATTTTAACCTATATGGCCATCGCGGCGACGTCGTATTCGCCCGCGATGGCCGACGACGATCCGAGCCCGTGGGAGCGGCAGGCCGAGCAGGAACGACTGTGGCGTTCTGAGGGGCTGCCACTCATCCCTCACCGCCTGAATTATTTCCTCCCCGCCACCTACAACACGTCCCCACATCCCTCGTCGGCCTACAAAGCGGCGAACACCGAGGCCAAGTTCCAGCTCAGCGTGAAGGTCCTGCTGCTGAACAACATGTTCCGGTCGAACGTGCATCTTTTCTTCGCCTACACGCAGCTCTCGATGTGGGAGGTCTACAACCGCCGGCAGTCGGCCCCGTTCCGCGATACGAATCATGAACCCGAGATGTTCGTGACCTGGGACGCCGAGACCCCGCTGGGAGGCGCCACCCTCCGCCGCGTGGACGTGGGCGTCGTCCATCAGTCCAACGGAGTCAATTTCCCCGATTCGCGCAGCTGGAACCGGGTGTTCGCTCAGGCGCTGTACGACTGGAACAACTTCGCGTTCACCCTGAAACCCTGGATCCGGATTCCCGAGAAAAGAAGCGACGATGACAACCGCGATATCGAGAAATACATGGGACACGGCGAGTTCACCGTGGAATATTTCCGCCGCAACCACGTCCTGTCGGTGATGGTGAGAGACAACCTTCGCGTCAGAAACCGCGGCGCCCTGAAATTGGAATACTCCTTCCCGCTGACACGGAACCTCACCGGGCTCCTCCAGTATTTCACCGGCTACGGCGAGAGCCTCATCGATTACGACCGGTCCAACAACCGCTTTTCCATCGGGATCGCCCTGGGGCGTCTCGGTTAGCCGTCCCGCCGGAGGTTTCTTTTCCGTCGAGAAAGCGCTAAGTTGATCGGGCGGATTCAGACTGTCTCTCCCTTCCAGGCCGTCCTCCTACCTCCGCACCGAGGCTTTTCCCATGTTCCGTTTCCTGCGTCCAGCGTTCGCGCTGGCGGCTCTTCTGTGTCTGAACGCCTGTGTGCTGAGCAACCCCGTTGTTCCGAAGGCCTCGCCGCTGGCCGAGATCATCGCCGAACCCGAAGCGGCCGCCGGCCCCATTCAGAAGATGGAGTACGCGCCCGACACCTGGATCTACCGGCATCCCACAAAATCGCCGCGCGACTATGCGAAGGTGGAGCTGCCGCCGGTGGAAATGTACCTGAACATGTCGTCCGAGGTGAAGAAGCGGGACCGTCGCTACCTCGATGAAGTGGGCTCCTCGTTTCTCCGGCGCGTGCAGCGCTCGATCGAGAAGGACTATCTTCCGGTTCAGAAGCCGGACGAGCTGACCCTGCGGATCGAGATCAGTCTCTCGCAGCTTCAACCCACCACCCGGCTCTTCAAAGACCGGCACGAGCGGATCAAGCTGGGGCGTGCCGTTTCGGGAACGAAGCTGGAAGCGTCCTGTTACGACGGCGTCACACATGAACTCGTGTTCGCGGTGACCACGTTCTACAAGGGCGACGAATACGCCGCTTATGAAAATCCGGTTTTGATCAAGAACATTCGCGGAGCTTTCGGAGAATGGTCGGGCCACTTCAAGAAAGAATTCGATGCCGCGATGGCTTTCAACTGAGTAATTGTGCTGGATAGTCTGGTATTATTTCTCCCATGAAACTTTCCAGCTTTCACACCAAAATTGTTGCCACCGTTGGACCGTCCACGGACACGCCCGCCGCCCTGAAGAAACTTGTAGCCGAAGGCGTGAACGTGGTTCGACTGAACTTTGCCCACGGAACTCACCCGGAACACGCGCGCCGCATACGGCTGATCCGCGACGCCGCCCGCGATGCCGGCGTTCAGGTGGGAATCCTTCAGGACCTTCCCGGACCCAAGTTGCGCGTCGGCCGCATGCTCAACTCCGCGCTTGAAATAAAACGCGACGAACTCGTCGTCCTCATCCCCGAGCCCGACAATTCTCCGGGCAAGCGGATTCCCATTTCCTATCCGCGTCTCGTGAAAGACCTGAAGGTGGGTGACGCCGTTTTCATCGCCGACGGCCTCATCCGGCTCGTGGTCCATTCCGTCACCCGCAAGGATGTCCGTTGCCGTGTAACGAACGGCGGAACGGTGCGCACAGGAAACGGCGTTAACATGCCGAACTCATCCCTTCGCCTGCAGGCGTTCACGCGCGAGGACCGCCGCCACCTGGCGTTCGGTCTCCGCCAGGGCGTCGACTTTGTCGGAATTTCCTTTGTCGGCAATGCGGAAGACATCCGTTCCTTCCGGAAATTCTGCGCGCGCACGGCGCCCTCCCAACAGGCGCCATTCGTGATCGCGAAGATCGAGCGGCAGACCGCGTTGAAGAACCTGGATGAAATCATCAAGGAGGCGGACGGACTGATGGTGGCCCGCGGAGACCTGGGTGTCGAAGTCTCTTTTTTCGACATCCCGGGCCTTCAGAAACGTATCGTTGCCGCGGCGCGACTGGCCGGTAAGCCCGTCATCGTGGCGACGCAGGTTCTCGAATCGATGATCACCAACCCGCGCCCCACCCGCGCCGAAGCCACCGACGTGGCCAACGCCATTCTGGAAGGCGCGGACGCCGTCATGCTGTCAGGCGAAACCGCGGCCGGAAAATTCCCCATCGAAAGCGCGCGCGCGCTGGCGCTGGTCATCGAGGCCACGGAGAAGACGGACTATCTGGCACACCTGGACACCGCGGAGATCGTCCTCCAGGTTCCGGACATCATTTCGAAAGCGGCCTGCAAGATCGCCAACCGCGTGGGCGCCCGGTTCGTGATGGTTCCCACGCGCACGGGCAAGGCGGCCCTCAGGGTCGCCCGGTTCCGTCCGCAGATGCCCATCATTGCGCTCGCCAAGAACGACGCCCTGCGGCGCCGGCTCGTCCTCACCTGGGGCATTCAGACCCTTCCCGCCCCCCTTGTTCACCGGCACGACCTGCCGGGCGCCGTGCGCGGACTCCTGCTTCGCAAGCGGCTCGTGCGGCCCGGCGACCGGATCGTTCTGGTCGGAGACGACCCGGATTCCCGCCTGGGGCAGACCAGCATGGTGAAGGTTCTCGAGATCTAACCGATTTAAGAACGGCTCTGGAAACAGAGCCGTTCCCCGCATACATTGGGGCATGAACCGATGGTTTCGCGGGGCCGCGGCCCTTCCCCTCCTCATCCTGTCGCACACAACCTATGGCGCCGATGTCGCTCCCTTCCGAATGTTCGACCGGGGGCTGAATTCCCAGACCGGGATCAGCTATTTCGATCATGAGGGCAACTCTCCTTTCAAGGGCAACGCCCGGTCAAAAATGACCTTTTCGCCGGAAGGGCTTCACTTCACCTTTGATGTGAAGGCTGAAGACGGTGCCTATTGCGGCTGGTACATCTCCGCCCGGGAGAAGACCATCAGCTTTGAAGACAAGACCGTTCTCCGTTTCGAGATGAAAGGCTCGAAGAACATCCCCACCAACCAGTTCCAGATCGGCATCCGGACCGCGAACTTGCCCGCCGAAACCAACGGCGCGAAGATCATGCTCTCGGAACTGGGGTACAAGACATTTCCGACCAGCTACACGATGATCGAAATCCCGGTTTCGCTTCTCTATGAAAAAGAGCCGAACCTCGATCTCCAGCGCGCGGTGCACCTCCTGATCTTTGGAATTGTCGAACCCGACAAGGACATCAAGAAAGCCGAGGTCTGGATCAAGGACGCGCGGTGGTCGTGGGATGTGCAGAAGACACCGAGCGGCATTGTCGCGACGCTTCCGGAGCTGATGTTCGACACCGGCAAGGCGGAGCTGAAACCCGCGGTTAAACCATTTCTGGACCGCATCATCGAAGTGGCGAACGACAAGAAGGATGGAAAGATTTCAGTCGAAGGCCACACGGACAACACGGGCTCCATGCGCATCAACGAGAAACTCTCCCTGCAGCGCGCGCAGACGGTGGCCGATTACATGATTTCAGGTGGAACCAGAAAGGACCGCGTCGAGCGGACCGGGTTCGGCGCCCGCAAAGCCGTGGCCGACAACGAGACCGCGATTGGCCGCGCGCGGAACCGCCGCGTGGAGATCATTATCCACTGATCGATTGCCTTCCCCCGAAGGACAAAAGAAAAGGCCGCTTCCTCCCACGGAAGCGGCCTTTTTTTTTGTGAAACCGGCTGGCGTTGGGGCTCAGTAACGCCGGCGTGTGCCGCCCATGATGGATCCGAGAATTCCCCGGACGATGGACCGCCCCAGCTGGCTGGAGGCGGCTCGAAGGGCCGACGTGGCCATTTTCTCGAGCTCCGACGGCGGGGCCGCGGTGACGCGTCCCCCTGTTCTGATGGGCGCTGTCACCGGAGCGGTCGCGGACGCCTGCGCCGTGCGCGCCTGGAGCGTCTCGTAGGCCGATTCACGGTCCACCGCTTTTTCGTAATGGCCGTAGAGGGTGGAGGATTGGATCACAGCCTGCCGGGCCGGGGGCGGGATGGCGCCGATCAGGCTCTGCGGAGGGCAGATGAACGCTCTTTCGACGGGGGCGGGCGTGCCTTTCTCGTCGAGGAAGGAGACGAGAGCCTCTCCCACTTCCAGTTCGGTGATCGTCTTGAAGGTGTCGACACCCGGATTTGCGCGAAACGTGTCTGCCGCGGCGCGCACGGCCTTCTGGTCCTGCGGTGTGAAGGCCCGGAGCGCGTGCTGCACGCGGTTGCCCAGCTGGCCCAGCACGGGGGCCGGGATGTCCAGCGGATTCTGCGTCACGAAGTACACGCCCACTCCCTTCGAGCGGATCAGGCGGACGACCTGTTCAATTTTGTCCTGGAGGGCGTTCGGCATGTCTTTGAAGAGAAGGTGAGCCTCGTCGAAGAAGAAGACCATCTTGGGCTTGTCGGGATCGCCCACTTCAGGGAGGTTCTCGAAAAGTTCGGAGAGGAGCCAGAGGAGGAAGGTCGCATACAGCTTCGGACTTTGGAACAGTTTTTCAGCGGCGAGGATGTTCACGACACCCCGTCCGTCGGGTCCAGTCTGGATGAAATCGTCCAGGCTGATGGCCGGTTCGCCGAAGAACGAGGTCGCGCCCTCTGTTTCGAGTTCCAGAAGTCCTCTCTGAATGGCGCCGACGCTGGCCGCCGATACGTTGCCGTACTGAGCCTGGAGTTCGGACGCATGTTCCGACACGAATTGGACCAGCGACCGGAGGTCCTTCAGGTCCAGCAGCAGAAGCTTCTGGTCGTCCGCGACCCGGAAGGCCAGCGACAGGACGGCGGATTGCGTGTCGTTCAGGTTGAGAAGGCGGGCCAGCAGTACGGGGCCCATTTCGGAAACCGTGGAGCGGAGCGGGTGCCCGAGCTGACCGAAAACATCCCAAAAGACTACTGGATACTCTTTCAATGTGAATTCTTTAAGTTTGAGAGTTGAGACACGTTCATCAATTTTTGAATTTCTGATTCCGCGTTGACTCAGGCCCGCCAGGTCACCTTTGATGTCGGTCAAAAAAACCGGGACCCCGGCCTCGCTGAAGCGTTCGGCCATGACATGTAGGGTGACGGTTTTTCCGGTTCCGGTCGCACCGGCGATGAGTCCGTGCCGGTTGGCCATGCGGGGGTCAAGTTCGAGTTCGTGGATGCCTTTGGCAATCAACAAGGGAGAGCTCCTTTGGGCTTGGATGACATTACTGCGGGCACTTCGCGGCTTTCTTCAGGCTTCGGATGTAGGCCTCGTAGGAGCCGTAACCCGGAGGCAGAACCTTCTCGTCTTTGGGGTGGGCGAGCCGGTGCTTGGCATAGAAGGCGACGCTTTCGTCGTAGGCGGCGCAGGCGTTCGGAATATCGCCGGCGAAATAGTAGGTTCGTGCCTTTTCCTTCTCGAGATTGGCCAGTTCGTCATTCCGGTTCAGATCGGAGAACTCGATTTCGGCTTTGTTCAGATAATCGATGGACCGGTCGTACCGGTCCCAGAAAGCCGTGTTCGGTTCGAGAAATTTCTTCTTTTCGTAGTGCGCACGCCACTTTTCGACGGACGCACACCGGAAGAACAATCCGTAGGTCCGGTAAGCGTCCGCCAGACCCGCATGATCCTTCGCGGCCGTGAACGCGTCGATGGCGTCCCGGATCAGCACTTCCGCCGGAACCGGCTTGTCGTCCTTGTCGAAAAGCCGCTGCGCATCGGTCAGTTTCTGATTGGGATCTCCCCCCGCTGTTCGGGCCGGAAGTGCTGTGGAAATGAGGCTGGACATCAGGAACAGGCCCACGACGGCGGTGCCGGAACGGGTTCGGATCATCGGGCAGCGGTTGGCGTCAGGGGAGCGTACGAATCGGAAGCGTGATGGAAAATCATGTTTTTGCCGTCCCGTTTCGCCGCGTACATGTTCGTGTCCGCCTGATGAAGCATGTCGTCGACGGAATCCGGAGGAAGGGTGTACGTCGCGAGGCCGATGCTGAAGGTGACCGCCCATTTGCGGCTGTCCATTTCATCCAGGAGTTTCTCCCGGAGGAGCTGAACCGCCTCGAGTGCTTGTCGCGCGTCCGTTT
>JAYTIE010000261.1:0-50378 GCA_043732015.1 Elusimicrobiota bacterium
GCGGCCGCGGTCGGCAGCGAACGGGGCAACGCTTCCCGTCCAAGAATGGCGATCGTCGGCTCGCGGTCAAGAAGAAGGGTGGTAAGAGAGTCAACGCGCTCGGCCATATCCCGGCCGCTCCGCGCCGTCTTCAGAAGTTCAAGGGCGGCCCTTCCCCGGAATCCGGATGTTTTCCGCATGATCGCCGGATCGTTCGTGACCGGCATCCTCTCTTCCAGGAGGCTGATTCTGTCAGCGGCTGGCACCTTGTCCATGGCCGCGTTAATGATCGCGATGACTACGCGGTCATCGCTGCCCAGCGCTTTCTGCATTTCTGGGAGAGCCGCATCCCGGGTTGCCGTGTTCTGGTAGAGGGAGACCAGCGCCTTGGCGGCCCGAACGCGGACCGCCGCATGCGTCACGGCCAACGCCGGGTTGGCGATGTTGACCCCCGTCTGAAGGAAAGGAAGAAGAGCCGCGCCCGTCACGACTTTCGAAAGCGAGTCGAAAGCGCGGCTCGCCACGCCGGTGTTCGGATCCTGCGTCGCCGCCTTGATGAGCGCGGCGCCGACGGCGGCCCGGTTAGCTTCCGGAACGACAACCAAACCCAGGGCACGGGCCGCGGCGTGACGGACCTTCACGTTCACATCGTTCAGGAGAGCCAGAAGGCTTCCATCGAAGGCCTTCGACTTCTCGATCACGGAAATCTTTGCCGTCTTCACGGTGGGCAGGAAGGGCGCCAGTTCGACGAACCCATTCCAAAGGCGCCTCACGCCGGTGCCGGGAACGCTTCTCCACCATTCGCGGATCGGATCGGCGCCCTTTGCTTCAAAAGAGCGAATGGGCAGGCCGTTAACGAACTGCGAGAGCGTGAAAAGGATTATGCAGACAATCAGGAACGGAACGACGGACGAAAATACCGCAAAGGCGGCGCCAGCGCCTACGAATAGCCCGAAGAAGAGGCGGTTGGATGGCATCGAGATTCTCCCGGCGCGGAGGGACACGAGGAAATCATTCACAGGGCGGAAGAAAATCTCGACCACATCGGCCATGGCGCGCGCGTAGGCCCACGCGACGCTTCTGAAGACCCGCGAGACGGCGAACGCCGCGGCCAGATTTCCCCAGCTGAACAGAATCATGAGCCAGACCGGAATCGTCGTGCCGAAGGCCAGCGCGAAAAGCCACGGGCCAAACAGGAACACGATGGCGACAACGCTGACCCACGCGAGTCCGCCCCATCGCTGGAGCGGCGTCCAGAGCGGGGGCGCCGCCGTGGTAACGAACGCGCCTGCCAGGTTGTTCAACGTCCACATGAGATAGAGACCCCACGCCACGATCAGAACCGGGTGAAGCGGCATTCCCAGGAGAAGACCCGTGGTCAACACGGCGCCCAGCCGGATCTGCCACTGAACGGCGCTTCGGGAATAAAGGGTTGCGAAGGAGACCTCGCCGGTCTCCGTTCCGATCAAGTCGCCGGCCTTTGACGTCATTGCGAACGCCGCCGTTCCGAACATGCCGTCCAGGATTCCGCGCACATGCGACGGAATCGCCATGGTGAACAGTGGGCTGTTGCGGATAATCAGCCAGCTGGTCAGCAGGATTCCTTTCAGAAGTCCGTGTTTCTCGATGTTCCGGACATACGCCGTACCATTGATGGTTTCGGCCAGGAAGACACCGACAAGCGTCCAGATGACCGGCATCGGAAGACCGATGAACGCGTTCCATTTCAGAATCAGACCAATCACGACGAACGCGACGATCGCAGCCAGGACGAATGGCTTCTTGTTGTAGAAAAGCGAGTTGAACATGAGACCGATCTTCCAGTGGACCGGCACGTTGGTGTTCAGCATGAAGCGCATGTAAATGCGCCCGAGAATTTCCTGATATTCCACCTGGCCAGAGGGATATTTGAATCCGCTTGGATTCAGGTAGATGATCAGGTTGGCGGCGGTTCTCCATCCCTTCTGTTCGTACTCGTCCATCTTGGTCATGAGGCCGAAGAGGATCATGGTGAGCGCCATGGCGATGTCTTCTGACACAAGGTCGGTCTGGAGACCTTCAAATTCCTTCAGGGCTTCCATCTCGACATAGAACTTGCCGTATCCACCCATGACATCGGTCAGTTCCTTCACACGCTGGCCCACCGTGTTCCAGACGCTTTCCGATCCTGAAGAGGCCGCCGCGGTGGGCGTAACAGCGTTGGTGTTTCCGTAGACTGCAGGCAGGAACATCGCGATGCGCGGATCAGTGAACTCTCTCATCGCGCGGGCGGAGCTCGCCGCGAACACGGGTTCGATGTTCTGCGCGGCGTCCATGCCGGAGAGGACCTGTCCAAGGAAGGACCACATGCTCCGGCCCCAGCCGCCGTACTTGCAACCTTCGTTCGCGTCGGTCTTGGACGCCTGGAAATAGGTCATGTCGCTGTTCTGCAGCGTTTCCTGCGCCTTCGAGTAGTCCCGAAGCAGCGTGAAGTTGCGCAGCACCACGTTGGTCGACCCGACCTGTGAGGTAGGCACAACGGTGGAATTGACGGTCTCGGGGACAAGCTTCACAAGCCGCCGCCAGGAAGGAAGCGCCTGGAATGCGGCGAGCTGGCCGTGAGCTTCCGCCACCGCTTTCGCGGCGTCCCGGTATTTCTCCATCACTTTCGCGCACGCCGCGAAATGCATGAGGGGATCATTCAATCCATAGACAGCGCTGGACGCGAGTTCATCGACCGCCGCCAGCTCCGCGGGCGTCGCTCCATATTCCTGGAGTTTTTCGCGAAGCTTTACCTTGATCTCTTCGATGATGTCGTCAATGCCGAAAATGGGCCGATTGTTGACCTCGTCAT
The DNA here is from genome assembly GCA_043732015.1 of Elusimicrobiota bacterium. GTDB lineage: Bacteria > Elusimicrobiota > Elusimicrobia > F11 > F11 > JBBRXR01. The sequence continues at coordinate 2,813 of JAYTIE010000261.1, forward strand.
ACCCACCGACGAAGTAGTCCTCGAAGTAGTTCGCGAATTCTTCAAAGGGCTTCCCCGCGAGGCCTGCGCTGCCCCAGCCGATGTCGCGACGCTCTTCTCCGGCGGCAGCCAGATCCCTTTCAAGCGTTTCCCATTCCTGGGACAGGAACGTCGCCAGGTTGTCGCGAAGATCAAACGAAGCGAGATTCGGAAACTGCGGATTCGGCGTGCCGCCCTTCGAGAGGGGATTCATGCCTTGCCCGAACACGAGCTGGGCGGCGATGTTGTCTTCGCGCAGAATGACCTGGTACTTGCGGAGGACTTCTTCCCAATATTCGGCGTACATCCGGAGATATTCCGTCTCCCAGGGCTCGATGGTGCCTTCACCGCGACTCGCGCGTTCGGCTTTCAAACGAAGGGCCTTGGCGGCGTCGATTTCACTGGCGTAGCGGCGGTCGCCGTTCGGCTTCGGCCCGTCCATGCGTGGAAGTCCTTCGAGCCGTTCCGCCGGCGGCTGCCCTTCGGCCTCCAGGGGCACGGCGCGATGGCCGGTGAGATACTGTTTCATCTGCTGATATTTTTCGCTGTAGACGTAATTCTCGACGTCGCTCAGCATCACGCTGCGCTTCAGGTTCAGGCTGTCCATCGTCCGGAAATTGGCGTAACCGCGGCGGTTGATCCACAATTCCGTCTCGCGGATGATCGCGATGACTTCACGCGTGCGCCGTCCCGTTTTAACCGGCACGTTTTTCTGGATTCCCTCCAGCTCGTTGATGAGCGCGACGGCCTCCGCCGACCTGAACTTCGGATTCCCACGGAGATTCTCGATGAAATTGGACCAGTCAACCGGCATCCGCTCGGAGTAGTAGTGCAGCTTCGTGTCCTGCCAGTCCTGACTCCCCTTGGCGTTGACGCGGTTCCAAAATTCCATGTACTGGGCGTCGCCGGCGGCAGACACCATTTCCGTCTGGGAGAACCGGGCTTCCCAGTAGTCAATGCCCGGCTTTTGCATGTACAACAGATTGATGAACTGCTTAAGCTGATCGCGCGCGTATTCGGAGCGCGGACGGATCTCAAGATTGCCGCTGATAATCCCGTCGGCCTCTTCCTGGTCGATGTAATGCCGGTCATGAAGGAACTCAGCCAGCTGAACCCACTGATCTCCGACCGTGTGACCGGTGATGGGATCAATGGTGTTCGCGTTGACCTTGATATACCGGCTCAGTCGGCCGCTCGGCCAATCCCAAAGCTTCATGAGCGGGGTCCGGGTGATCTTTCCGCTCAGGATTCCACGCATCCAGTGAAGCGGATTGAACAGGCCAACCAGGTCTTCCAGCGTCGTTCCTCCGGTCACAGCCGAGCGCTTGCGCTTGCCTTCCGTCCATGCTTTGACGCCGATGCCGATGTTCGTGATGGCAGGAAGGGTGACGACGGCGAAAAGAGTCAACGGAATAAAGGCGGTAACGAATCCCACGGCACCTGTCTGCGAAATCGCCGCCCAGGCGGAAATGTAGATGAAGACGCCGAATGACAGGGCCGACATGTAGGCGGCCCAGGAGAGGAAAGACCACATCCAGAACCGCATCGCTTTACCGTCGGGTTCGCCTGAAGGGCCTTTGGAAAGACGGCGGCTCATGAACAGGTCCCAGCGCCAGGCCAGCATGGCCAGGAGGGCACCCGACGCGATGGTGAGCCAGATGATCGGCGTGAGACCGAGAACCACCGGAACGAACCCGATGAATGTTCCGACGGCAAGAAACCCGGCCAGGGCGGCGATGAGGGGCGCGATAAGAACGGGGATGGCGAATACGAGGTTGAGCGTCGCGTAGACAGGCTTCATGAGCAACGCAGGAATCTTTCTCATGCCGCTCGAGCGAGAATCGTCGAACAGGGACGTTGCGACCCACACGGCGGGTCCTTTGAAATTCCAGAATCGAAGGAAGGCCTCGAGGCCATTGCGGCTGGCGTGAAACGGAAGAGGAAGGATGACGTGCGTCATTCCCATAATTCCGGTGCGGCCCTCGAAAGAGGCGAGAAGCGGGTCTTTCTGTCCCGTGGATTTGTTCGTTGCGGACTTCAGGACGTCCGCAATGTCCTGGAATTCCAGCTGGACGCTTTCGGTCGCGCGGTTCGGGAACCGGGTGAACAAATATTTCGCCAGCGCTTCCATCCATTCGATTTTTCCGGGCGGATCCGTTCCGATGATGGCGGAGAGCTCCGGACGCAACTTTTCCAGCGGATCCTCGACGTTCCGGAAAAGTTCGTCGAGGTCTGCGTTCAGGAAGAGATCGGCGGGCTTGATGTTGCGCCCGTCCACGTTCAGATCGAGGCCGGCGGCGCGAGAGCGCAAAAGCTTTCCGTTCGGCTGTCCGCGGTACTGGCCCTGGTCTTTCAGAAGGGCCTGCCAGAACATGGCATGCGCCGCCACCAGCCGGCGAACCTGATCCCCCTGGCCAGCGTCCACCATCTGGGCGGCCTGCCGCATGAGAAAATTAAGAAGCCGGCTCCGGCCGCTGTATTCGCCCATCATCTCCGTCTTGCTGGTGGACATGATGAAGACTTCGCGCCAGACCCAGGTGCGCAACGAACGTTCCGTCGGCGAGCCGTCGGGATTGAGCGCGAGGAACTTCTCGACTTCCTTCCCCTTGTCGTCTTTTTCACGTATGAGCTGCGGGCGATTGATGAGGATGTTTCGTCCTTCCTTCTTTACGAATCCTTTGTAAGTGCCCACCGAGGCGTCCTGCGCCAGGATGTTCGAGAGGTGTTCGGTGATCATTCCACGGATGCGCTCGCGCTGGGCCGCGTTGTATTCCCGGTCTCCCGCGGCGCCGTAGACCGCGTTGAAATCGATCGCGTTGAACGCGTCGTCGATGTAGTCGGCGAAGGTCTCGCGGATGACCGCGTCCCACAGACGGCGGACACCCCAGATATTCTCGAATGGCCGTTCGCCCATCCGGCGCATTACCCGCCGCACAACCTCAGGCGTCAGGAGCCCCTGCGACTGGAAGTCCCGAAGCACGGAACCGAAAAACCTGGCCTGCGGGTACATGTCGACGATCGACTCGACCTGAGAGATGAAGGGGTCGACGTCGTCGGCCACCAGCGTGTTTTGAAGCGTTTGGTACTGGTACTCGCTCATCGTGGCGGAATGGAACACCCGCTCGATCGGCGCTTTTTCCAGGCTTGGGACAATGCGGTGCAGCACTGCCGCGAAAAGACTTTTGGTCTGCGGGACGATATTCTGGAGCTTCTTGTACATCTCCCGTTGCTGGCGCTTGGCGCCCCGGAACCAGAAATTCGTGATGAAGCCGATGATCAGGATGAACGCGATCCAGGCCAGCGGGAAGGTGATGAACCAGGGAATTGTAAATCCACTCGCCAGATAGGCGGCCACGGCCGCGAAGGGCGTGGCTTCGATCCAGTCCGGAACCTTGAAGGACGGAATGCGCAGAGAGAAAATGGTCCACGCTTCAGCCAGCGGTTTACGCCCAACCCATTCGGGGACCTTTCCGTTGAAGGGCGTGTTCTTGAGGCGCGGATCTTTTCCGGTCAGGAGTTCGAGTCCCTGCCGGTTCAGCTCCTCAGGATTGACGGCGGGCGCGCCGAACTCGGCCTGAGGATCCGCGTGAATGGCCTGGCGCACCGGAAGGCCAAAGAAATTGGTGAGGGGCGAGTTGTACAGCGTTCCCGTCGTGCCCGCGTTCGGCTGGCTCGGTCCCCACGGACCCTTCAGCTGCATCACGAGATAACCGTTGTGGAAGAGATACAGCTCCCCGTCATTCAGATCCACCAGCTGCTTCGATCCCGTGGGGTTCACCGGCGCGCCGTAAACCCAGACGTATCCCTTGCTGGCTTCCGGGGTGGCCGCGAACGGAATGCTCTTGAACTGAAAGTACAGATTCCCGTTCGCGGTGCTGAAACTCGGGAATCCGTCCGTTCCGAAGTAGAGGCGCGTGTTCTGCGGCAGCGCCCAACCGGCGCCCTGGAAGTCCTGATAGTAAAGCGAGCCTGACGGAAGCATGACTTCACCGACCATTCCGTACTGGGCGGGGAGTTTTGGTTCCGTGCTGTAGACGAACCCTTTTCCTGGGATGCCCTCGAGTTCCTCCATCGATTCCAGACGGGAAATCATGGCCAGCTTCGGCTTGGCGCCCGGAGAATCCGAGATCACAGCGACGCGGACCAGCGGCATGTCTGGCGCCAATTTTGAAATCTCGTTGTTCTCCTCCACTTTGCCCTCTCCGTGGCTGCCGACCAAGGCCACGTCGGCAGGCGAATAAAGATTGTAGGTGGTCACGGCGCCGCGCACCGCTTTGCGCGGCAATCCGAGTGTTGAATTGCCGATGATGAAGGTGTCTTCCACCTCTCCAGCGCGCGTTACGGTTCGCATCACCTGGTATCCATCATTGGGAAATTGATCGGTGACATTGATGGAGTGCTTCACCCACTTCTCATCGATCATCACGTAGCCTTCCTGCGTCTGTCCCGTTCCGGGAACCCAGGCGACGTTGATCTCAAGCCGTCCCTTCAGATTTCCCTCGGCCGGCTGCTCGGTGGCCACACTGCGTTTCAAGGTGTCGTTCTGGGCGGTGTAGGTCGTGGAAACAGCCCCGTTCCTTCTTTCCACGATGGACGCCGTGACCATGACGTTGCGCGGAAGTTTTGCGCGAACTTCCGGATCTATGCCGGAAAGACTGGTCAGATCAACGACGGGGTTCGGGTCGCGGACTTTCGTGTCGGTAATCCAGGTTCCGTTCGCGAACATCGTGCGCCCGGAGGCCACATCGGATCCCGGGTAGCGCGCGTGCATCTGCGTCACCCAGTCCGCGTTCGCCACTCCGCCATAAAATGCCTGAGAGGATTCCTGGAAAAGATCTCCCCCTTCGTCAAAGATGCGCTTGATTTCCAGATTTCTCGGCGTGCGCTTATTCTCATCCGTTGATTCGTCCCGGTACGTCGCTCCGAGGAAAATGCGATCCGCGATCGTTGTATTCTTGACGCCTTCGCTGACGGTGTTCATCCCGTCCCGCGTTATCCGGGTTCCATCAAAACGGGCCACTTGGCCATTCGGCGTCAGGCGGAGTTCATCAAGCATCGCCGGGACGTACACCCCGTCCCTCGTCTTTTCGGTGCTGAGTAGAAGCCTAGGCTTGAACGCTCCCTGCTCCGCGTCCCAGACATGATCGGCGTTGAAGACGACGGTCGTTCCTTCCAGGCTTGGCGACATCGATCGGAGTACCCGACCCTGTCCGTCCATCAGGACGGACAGCGTCTGACCCCGCGAGTCCGTGACGGTGGTCCGGGTCAGGTTGCCGCTGACCGCGAACATCGCGCTCGGGTCAATCACGTTGCCCCTGGAGTCCTTCAGAGGATTGGCTCCCGCATCGAGCAGGGTCTTCATGGACCCGGGCAAAAGTTCGGGCGTTGCCAGGTCCGGAATTCCGGACGGAAGCAGCTCAATGGTCGTCGTGTGCTTCTTGTCTTCTTCCCAAGCCTTCGTGTCGGGGTTCATGTCCACACGAACCTGTCCGGTCAACACGTTCTCCGCGTTGTAGGAATGCGTCGTCCGGGTGCCCGACACGCGGTCATCCGGGCGGCCGGGGCGGTGGAAATAGTCCTGGGTCGAAACCACGCGGCTTTCTTCGATGCGGGCGAGGATCGTTTTTCGTCCGTCTTTCGGATCTGCGGCATAGGTCAACACAGGCGCGATCTCAAGCAGCTCAACCTGGCGGCGTGAACTGACCGTGCTCCGTCTCGTCAGCTCGATGTGGGTCAGGGTTTTCGCATCGGGAATCAATTTGACGTCGTCGTACTCCCAGACCTTCCGGTCCTTCGCTCCGTCGCGAACATAGATGGCCGTCGGGATCCGGACCCGCCGGCCCGTCTTCTCAAAAACCTTGTCCTGGTTCTTCACGTCGTAGGTCGTAAATTGATTCGTATTCGGATTGAAGGCGCTGACGATGTTTCCATTCTCGTCCAGGGTCTCGATCGTCCTCTCCCCCGTCGCGACGTTCTGGACCTCCCAGGTTCCCTCTCCCGTCAGATCATTGATGGAAAGGAAACGGCGCGTTTCCGGACGCGACACCGTCTGTCCATTTAATCCGTCCATGAATTCCGTGTACCCATCGCGGGTCATCCATTCCCCCGCAACCGGATTCCAGACGGTGCTCGTGGCGACTTCTCTCCGGAGAATGGTCGAGCGACCGGCGGAGATGGCCTCGACATTGCGGGATCCCTGTCCTTCAAAGGTCATGAACTCCGTCCACACCTTCTCCATCGTCTTGTCCGTCACTTCGTATTTAAAATCACCGTTCTCGTTCTGGATGACTTCGCCGGCATCGTTGAATTGAAGAACACGCGACACCCGGCGAGCCACTTCTTTGCGGTTCGAGTCAACCACATAGACCTCGGTCTCCGTTTCGCTGGGCAGCTTGAACCGGTTGTACCGCGTGAATTTCATCGTCACGTGTTCTCGGTCCGACGTTGTTTCGGTCATGAGCAGCATGGGACGCTCGTTGCCCTTGGGGCCGTATGAAATCACTTCCACCCGGCGAACTTCGTTGAGGATTTTTCCCTTGTTGGCCCGTCTGATGTCCGCGCCGTATTCTGCGACATAGGTGTATTCCTTCAGCTCCCTCTCTTTCCCCTGAACGGGTGGTTTGAAGGCAACGACTGGAAGAGAATACGTGCGGACTTCGAGTCCCGCGTAGGTGTCATGGCTCAACACCTCGAAGGTGTCCAGGCCGGAGGATCGGACGTCGCGAAGAACCTTCACGATTTCATTTTTGTCGAAATCCTTTTCCCCGAGCGGAAGATAATGGGTCGACACGCCGGAATCGTGGTTGTTGCTCATCACGGAATTTCCGCTGATGTCGAAGACCTTCGTGATCACGAACTTCTGCTCGCCGAGCCGTCCGTTCGGAAGCCGGTATTCGTTGACGAACTCCATTTCCGAAACCGAGTGGCCCATCTGCGTCAGGCGCCAGAGCCGCGCGTTCAGCGAATGCCACCCGTCCGTGTACGCGCTCACGAGATAGGGGAGGGATCCGAAGGAGGTCAGCGTGTTGAGAATGACGCCGGAATCCTTGTCCGGAATCTCTTCCTCATTCCCGATTTTCTGGCTGATAAAATTGAATTTATCGTCGACGAAGGAATCGACCGGAATGGCTTTCCCGCCCACGGAGTAAATGAAGCCCTTCAGGGGATAACCGAACCGGTCGGTATCTTTGTACCGGACCGCTGAATTCCCCTCGATCGTGATGCTCTCGCGCTTCACGAATCCGCCGGGTTGGCCTGCTTTTGAAGGAATCTTGCGAAAGTACTCGTATCCCGATGCGGCCAGGGGACGCGCGCGTTCGGGTCTGAAAGTGAAAATGCGGAAGCCATCGGGGTCATCCGCGCGCCCAATCGCGTAAGCCGAGCGCTGCTCGCCGGGAACATTCGATTTGATCGGGAAGCGGGCCCAGAACTGATGGAATTCGTTGAACGTCCCGTCCGGTTTCGGGAGGCGGGTGGTCACCACGTAAACGGGCGCTCCCTTCACAATGCCGTTCTCGCCGCCCGGAAGACCCAGTTCGGCCACATCTTCATCCGGGATGACCTGGATGGAGAATTCCCGGATCGTTTTCCCGTCGTAGTTCGAGACGATCGCCTGAGGGAACCACGCATCGTCTTTTCTGATTTTCAGGAGTTCGCGAAGCTTTTGACCGTTCCGGGGATCCTTGACTTCGGGCCGCTCCGGATGAAGCGGGTTGCCCACCTTCACGATCGCCTCACTATCGAAAGTCGTGGTCACGCCGGCTTTTCCGTCGCGGAGATTGAAGTGATCGTTGGAGGCCATGTTCCGGCTTCCCTCGTTCTCGTCGTTCCTGACCTGCGGAGCCAAAGTGGACTCCGGCAGAACCGGAATGTCCACCTTCGGGACTGGCGCGAACAGGACGCCCTCGGGTTGAAGTGGATTTGAATCGGCGGACAGTTCAAACCAGGAACGCGCGCCGAGAGAACCATTGCTGACGGCCGGTGTGAGAAGAAGATTGACCACGGTGTTTTCCCGCTTGCTCGCCATCGGAATGTTTCCGCTCGTGGAATCCCGGAATGCGTTCATGGTCTTCAGGAGATCGTCGGCCTCGGCCTTGTATCTCGCCGCGTCCGGCGTCTTCTTGTAGAACTCCGCCATGACGAGGCAGGCCGATCTCATCTGGGCCGTCGCCTCGAATGAGATCATCTCCTTCCGGTTCGCATTCAGGCGCCCTTCCGTGTCGGTGAAATCAAATCCGTTGTAGCGGACTCCATTCTTCTCGATCGTCACCGCATAACGCGCGCGAATCGTTTCGAAAACAACCCGCGGATCGCGGCCTATTCCGGCGATGCCGTCCGGCCCGAGGGCCAGGAAATAGATGGTGGAAGAATCGAAATAGGCCGTACCGTCGGCGATGAACTGTTTCTTTTCGTTCAAGGAGGCGCCGCTGTAGGGAACACCCTTCGCGTCCGTCAGCACATTTCTCAACAGACCCTGAACGCCGCCGAACTCGGTTCGCCAGAAAGGCATGTCGCGGTCTCCGGGCACCGCGCTCATGAGATTGTTGAGGAGCGAATAATAGAGGGAATTGTCGCGGGTCGAGTAAATGTTCGGCCACGGATGTTCGCCGGCCTTCGGTCCCATCACGACGCCGACGCTGTCACCGTTCATGCCTGAAACCCATTTAACGACCGATTTGGCGAGCAGGAGCGCGTCCGGGTCCTTCGTTGCGTGGTAGCGCTGCATCGCCAGGATGCCAACCCACAGGTTGCTGCCCGTGTCCGTCAGAGGCCCCGTCTCGGGGGCGCCGGGGTACAGGGTCAAATCCGTTTCCATTTCGGGACCGACCGGAACAGTAACGCCCACCTCATTCGCCCGGCCCGGAAGATGAGTGCGGTACATGTGGGCGAAACCCCGGAAGCCTTCGGGCGTGCGGGCCTGCCGCGCGTACTCCTTAAAGAAGAAAGTGAAAATCTTGTTCCCGGACGCGGTGTCTTTTGAACGGAGATCCGAAAGTGCCGCCGCGACCTGATCAGAAGTGCTGAACGTCCCCGAGCGCAGACGGCCGTCTCCGCCAATTTCTTCCTTGGTCAGGCTCGAGCTCAGCCCCGTACCCAGGTCACGCGGGCGGGCCTGCACGGTCGCCTTCGTAGCGGGAAGGGCCTTGCCGTCGGCGTCATTCAGCGCGAGAGGACGGACCGCTGGAGCAGTAACACGGAGGTTGTCCGGAATCGCCTCAACCGGGACGACGGGCCGGGCCGGAACCACCACGGGCGGAACCGCCGGGTTCACCGGCGCTGCCGCCGGTGTGACGACAATGAGGAGGTTGTTCAGCCGGATCACGCGGTCGAGCGGCGCCACGGGGTTCTGCCCTAGGGCCAGCATCAGAAGGAAATTTTCCGAGATCAACGAGGGCGCTTCGCCCTGGGTCGACCAGCCGAGAGTCGTGTTAATACCCGGGGCCACTTCGTCCACCTTGAAGTACGCGTATCCGCGCCCGCCCCCGGGAAGGCGTTTCACGCCGAGAATCCGCCCCGCCACGCCCCGGGCACGGTCTTCATAGCCGGTCGCCGTGGGGCCCAATGCCTTCGCTTCCGCGGGATGAGCGGTCAGCCAGGCGTTGAATTCAACCTGCGCCATTAAAAGTTGAGAAGTCAGTTCCGGTGAGAAAACGGCGGACCAGTCCGGCGTGCGGTCGTGAAATCTGTTTACCGCGGCGTCGAGCTCGATGCGCGCGGCATCTTTCTCAATATCTGTCTTTGCTTCCCGCAGCGCTTTCAGCCGCCCTTTTACTTCCGCGGCCACGGCTAGGTTTCCGGCAGCGGCGAGGCGGAACCGCTCACGGTTTCCCGTAAAGTCATACCCGACAATCTCGTTCTTGTCGTTCCGGATGGAATGCTGCTCGTCCATTTTCTGGAACATCGTATGGATATCGGAGATTTTGACCACCTGCTGGCCGCGGGCATTGCGATAGCCGATAATTTTGTCGATACCGATCAGCGTGACCGCCCAGGCATTCGCGTCGGTCGGAAGGATATTCGCGGAGATGTCTAAATTGCGGTCGATTCCAGGGAGCCAGCCCGCACGGAACCGCGATTCCTTGGCGTCCCAGCAGTTGTCGAGGAGGAACGACAGCACCTTGTCCGCGGCGAGGCGGTACCGTTCGTCCTTGGTCAATTCATAATTGCGCATGAAAATGGCATACGCGTCGATCTGGTGTTCCGTCGTGTAGACGGTCCAACGCGGGATTCTTTCCCGGTCGCCGCCGAAATTCTGGTCCCGCGTATCGCCCAGTTTCCCAAGCGGCCCGTGCGGAATGGCGCCGTTCTCGCGCTGCATGAGCAAAGTGAAATCGGCGGACCGCAGCATGAGCCGCTGCAACATGAGGTCTTCCGGAGAACCCGGCGTGACGGCCGCGCGGAGGTTGGCCGCCACGACGCCCACGAGAGAAATGGGACCGCTGTCGACGTTGAACTCCGCCGCTTTTACCGTCTTGTCGCCGCGGGTGCCGGTTTTCGATCCGGTGACCCAGACCTTGGGCATCGCCACGCGTTCATTTTTTTTGTTCAGGTAGAAAACATCGTCCCGGGTCGGCCACATTTCATCCAATCGGGCCATCAAGGCGATGGCATCCTGCAGGTCTTCCTTGATCCCTGTCCCCGCCAGCGTACGCGCTGTCATGATCGCGTCGTAAAGGAACGAGACGCCCTGAAGCTGAAGGTCGCCCGAGCTTTCCGGGAAGATCCGGTTGGCCAGACTGGCGCGAACAAACGCGCGCGCCGCCGCCAGGTTCTTTTCCACGGATTCCGTGACGACGGCCTGCGGGCCTGCGACGGGTCCCTGCACGCCTTCCTGATTCCCAACCTGCATGACCAGATTCAGAATCTCGCCGACGGGCGCGTTGAAGACCGCCGGAACGATCTGTCCCGCCTGATCGATCACGCCAGGAATTCCATCGCGCCGCGCGCCTTCATTTCCCTCGATCATCTGGAGGAGAATCGCTTCAAGCGGGTCGCGGAAAGTGGTGCCCAGGCCCGTGTTCGGATCAATGTAGGTGCGGTAGAGCTCCGCGCCCAGAAGGCCGCCGGGACCGATGGGCGTCGGGATCGAAACGGAAATGAGCGCGTCCCAATATCCGGAAAGTTCGTTGTGCGCGTGGCTGCCGAGGACTGATTGCGCGGTTCCCACCGCCATTTTTCGCTCGACGATCTGTCCCGCCGAATTGATCAGATTGTCACGGAAACTTTCGAGGGGCGCGGTGGCGTCGGTTCTTTCGAACTCCCGAACCGGCGAGAGGCCGGTGACGGTCAGCGGAAGCGTCGCACCCGGAACAACCGCGCCGGTTTCAGGATTGGAGACCAGCTTGCCGTCGGCGCCGAGCGGGACATTCGCATTCATGACAACCGGGGAACCGGCCTTCTTTGTTCCGCTCCAGGAGGCGAGACCTGACGCATTAGGAATTTCGTACTGGAACGCCGTCACGTCGCCAAGGAAATTCTCGATCTTTGAGCGCCGGACACGCACGTCACGCACGCCCTTTTCCTGCATGAGGTTTACCCGGTAGGTGGTGGTAACGCCCTTGTCGCGCTTGTTCTCAAGTTCCTTCAGAACCGCGTCCTTGTTGATCGGGGTTCCGGCGGAAAGCGCCCGCGCGTTCGCCTTGGCGACAATAACGGGATCCCGCGATAGCCGGACGTTGATCTGGATGACCGGGAACGTGTAACTCTTTCCGGTCACCTCGTCCTTCACGACTTCCGTCGTCACCGGAGCCAGCGAATAGAGGTGCGTCTTGTGGCCTTCGGGATCCAGCGTGAACTTCGGGATCAGCACGCCGCGGACGCCGAAGTCGCGCTGAATTTTTGCCGCTTCGACCGTGTCGTATTCCGTGGTCTTCGTGTAGGAACGAACGGTGGCGGGCCTCCCTTCGATGAACTCGAGGGTCGTCGTCTCGCGGCTGAGGACTTCGCCGGCCGCGTTCAGGTATTCCACAAAATCAGGTTTTTCGGAACTGAGGACGTCCCGTCCATTCCGCTCCGGCACGACGAGATACCGCATGATCTTCGTCTTTCCCGTCTCCAGCAGATACGCATAGCCGTCGCGGTCGATGACCCGGCGTTCAACCGCCCTGCCGCCCTCTTCAACAACCACGTTGCTCGGAATCCATCCGCCCGTGATGGGGTGCCGGATGAACCCTGAGTTGTAGGTGGTCTGATAGCCCGAATCCACGCGAACCACCTGCCCCATCGCGTTGACATGTTCCGTCTGAACCTGTCCGGTCCTGAGATTGGTGATGGTATCGACATAGTTTCCGTCGTTGTCGACGCCGCGGACCTTGGCCTTGACCCCGTCGCGCTCGATCTCAATGAGCCCTGGCCGCGTTTCGCGCGTGCCCAACCACTTTCCGTTTTCAAAAACCTGATGCTGCGTATACTCGGCCAGTCCGTTGTCTCCAAAAGCCGTCACGTCCCGTTCCAGGTCGTTTCCTTCGGAAATCGCCCGGAATATGACGATGTCTTTGCCCGCCGCCGTCTTCCCGACGTGAACCGGCGCAAAGTACGAGTTTTTGGCCGTGAGTCCCACGGGCGCGTCCGCAGTGGGTGTTCCGCGGATCCAGAAACCCATCAGCTTCCCGGCCTCGCGGAACTCTTCCAGTTTGAAATTCATCACGACCTTTCCCTTGAAGATCTGCTGGGCCGGAATCTCCACGACCATGAGAGTTTCCAGGGAAAGACGGTCGCCGGCGGCTTTGTCCATGTCCAGCACCATGCCGCCGGGCATCACGCGGCGAGCGACGTTTCCATTCACGTCTCGAAATTCGATGACGGGCGGCCCCGTCGGATTTCCGTCCCCGTCGCGAGGAGAAGCGATCGGCCAGGATTTGAATTTTGCGAGACCGCCTTCGAACACCGGGCGCTGCTTGTCGTCCACTTTGTCAGGAGTCGATTCGGCGAGAACGTCATGGTTGGCCGGATAGCGGCCCGCCTTCGCTTCATTCTTCGCCCAGCCCAGCATTGCCTCACGGTTCTCATTCAGGATCAGTCGCCGGTTCGCTTCTTCGGCTTCCGTGTAACCCGAGGGCATCTTGGCGGTGGGATCGGCGACGAGGATCACGACTTCCTTCACGCCGTCCTTGTTCGTCCGGACAAAAATAGGGGTCTTCACCTGCTTAATGAGGTCGTCCTGCGCGTAGGGATTGGGAATGGCCGCGTTAAACTCGTCGCGGAGGCGCTGATAAGCGGCGCCCTTCTTTTCGCCGGGACGGTCCCGCTCCACCCGAAGGAAGCTCGTGTCCGCGGAGAGAACAATGGCGCCGCCGCCGTTGCCCGGTTTGAACACTGCTTTGACGTCGTTGGCTTCGGAGGTATTCGAATCGATGGCCTTCTTCTGGCTGTCCGTCAGTTTGGTCTGGCCGTACAGGCGCGCGACGTCCGCCTGAAGGGCGCCCAGTGTGGCCTCGATGTCCAGCTTCGTGGGATCAACCAGCTGGTACTTGGCCAGCTCGACGCTTCTCGGCGTCGCGATGATCTCGTAGATAAATTCTTTCCCGCCTTCGGTAACGCGGAAAACCCCGTTCACGCCGGCGCCAACGCGTTCCCCGTAGTTTGCCTCCGCCATTTTCGCCGTGGCCTCGTCGATGCCGGCATCTCCCGGTTTCGCCTCCACCATGCGCAGGGATTCAGCGTCGTACTTCCGGTATCCGCCCTTCTGCTCAACTTCCGCGTATTTCGGGTAGTCCGCGATCATTCTCTTCCAGGCGTCGACTTCCGCCGCACGGTCTTCCGATGAGGGAATTTCCGTCCACGACTCGATGAACCGCCCTTCGAGGTCGTAGCGGCGCAGCGTGCGCCCTTGGACCACATACTTGCCTTCGGCATTTTCCCACGCGATCCGGTCTATCTGGGCTTCGTCATCCACCTTCTTGCCGCCGATATCGGACTTCTTGGCGCCGATCTTGGCCTTCTCCAGCACAACCTGAAAATCACCCGAGTCTCCTTTCGGATGCGCCTCAACGGTGAAAGCCTGAACCGGATTTCCTTCCGCCTTCGAATGGATGTACCCGCCGCCCGCCTTGCGAACTTTGGCGCGCGCGTCGGCCACGTCCATCTGATGTTTCCGTAGCAGAACTTCTTCCTGCTGGTTCTGAAGGCCGCCGCGATAGACACCACGGATCTCGTCAACGCTGCCGGACCCGTTCTTGAACTGATAGGCAAAGTCTCCAGTGGGATTGATAATGATGTCCGCTTCCGCGAGCGTTCTCAGGTTCTGGCCTGTGGGGTCGAGGAACCAAAAGCGCTCCTTGGCTCCCCACGACGTGTCCTTGCCGTTCTTGTATCGCGTGATCGCACCCTGAAAGTCTCCCGAGCTCGTCAACGCCAGAAGCGTCATGGGCGCCGTTCCGAGCTGGTTCACCCCGTCCAGGAAGGCCCGTTCCGCGGCGAGCTTTCCGAAGCCGATCGAATAGCCGTAGCGATCGTTCTTCACCAGCTTTCCATCCTTCATCACCATGGGACGGGCATCGCGCGCGATGCTCGTGTTGTAGCCGAGGTAGGAGCCCAGGCCGTACCGCCCGCCCATGCGGATGGCGGTGGCCACGTCCGCTCTCGAGGGATAGTAAGAACCAAAAAAATTCGGGAACCGCGTGTAGTCATCTCCCTGATAGAGCTCGGTCGGGGCGTATTTGTTGCTCGTACCGGGAGGAGGTACGCTGTAGGAGAAGGGGCGCCTGCGGCCGATCGTCAATTTCTCTTCCCAACCGGACATGGCGCGCTTGCGTATCAGGTCGGCCCGCGTGTCTTCAGGCATCTCAATAGCGAGACCCGGGAACGGCGTCAGGTACGGTTCGGTCCACGACATCGCGCCGCTGGCCACCATCTTGTTCAGCCATTCCATGTACTCCACCTTCTCGAACGGAGACAAGTTCAGGAAATAGATGACCGCCTCGTCGGACATGACGTCCGCGGGACTGGGTTCACGCCCGGAGAGGAAGGGTTTTATTTTCGCGGCGACATCGGCCGGAAGTTTCCAGTCGTGCGGGCTGTAGGGCAGACCCGGGAGTGGCTGCTCAGAATATCCGAGCGCTTCCGCGAACGCGAGGCGCCTCTTCATGTAGAGCTGCTCGATCTTTGAAAAGGCCCCGCTGGTGGAGTACGCGCCACGCGTGAAAAACTGGACAAAGGGAAGGACGTAAAGCCGGCGGTGCTTGTCCCTCAGTTCGTCCATTGCGCGTTCCGGGCCCAGCGTGACGATGCGCCACTCGAAGGTATCCTTGCCGTCCGGCCCCTTGACCTGAACGGGGCGGCGCATGCCGAGAACGCCGTCGAACGCGGGACCGAACGCCATTTTGGGATCCGTGTTCTGGTTGAAGAAATCCAGATTATAAGGACCGGCCTCGCCTTTCAGCGCCGCCGCTTTCAGCGCGTCCGGGTAGAAATTGTTTGTTTCCCGCGCATAGAGATGTTCCAGATCGTCGCCGACATTGATGACGCCCAGTTCCCGCAGGTGATCGTAGTCGTAGGTCAGCTTTTCCAGGATTCCGGACTCGATAACCGAGGCAACCCAGCCGGAAAGTCCCGTCCCGGAAAAGTCAGGGAAGGTCTCCGTTACGGATTTTCCGTCGGATCCGGGCCACTTCGGCGTAAACGTCATCGTGATCATCGTCGTGTCCGCGGACCGCTTCGTCGTGATGTCCATGTACGTTCCCTTGTACACGCCATCCTTGATGTTCTGAGCGCGAGAAATCATTTGCGTCTTCTGGACGAAATCCCAGATGGGGCCGGAGCTGTCCATGGGAGCCCGGACCGAAAGAGGACTATGGAAGGCGGCGACGGTGCCGTCTGTCCGGGATTCGACCGCGCCAATGGGGCCTTTCTCGTAGCGAATCTTCCTGTCCTTCACCGGATCGGTGAAGAAAACCTTTCGGTACTGAGCGCCACGCTGATCCAGCCCTTCGATCGAGGCGATGGTTCCGTCTTCCCACAGTCCGTATTTGAGAGTTTCCGTCTTGATCAAGCGGGCCGTCGCCCGTTCCTCCGGAGAAAGTTTGTCGAACGCGGCCGCCATTTCGCCGGGGCGGACAGCGGCGGCGCGCAGGTCTTCCCACGAGTTCAACGGATCGCTTCCATCACCCTTCACGATGAATCCATAGACCTGCGTGACAGCAACCCCGATCTGGCGGAGAGTAAAGTCACGCTCGCGCACCGACCTCTTGTGCGCGAAGCGGGCGGGCACCGAACCGCTCATATCCACTTCCTTCAAAAGATCGCGGAATGCCCGGCCGAAATCGGGGTCCTTGAGTTGACGTTCGTTCTTGATGGTCGGAAAAAATTTGTTGATGCTCGGGTCCGTCACTTTCTTGATGGACCCGTCGGGCTCCCGGTCATTGAAGACCCACATCGAATAGGATTCTCTCTTCCCGATCATTTCATGCGGAGCGACCCGGATTCCGCCGGGACCAAACACCAGCACCTGATTTCGGCTCATGAGTTGATCGATCGTGGTGACCTCTTTCTGGTTGGCCTCGGGAATCGGTTCTCCGTTGGGCCCCTTCACAACCAGATACCGGAGATCGCCCTTCGCCACCGCTTTCGAGATATAGCTCGGCGCATCGCGGTAGATGAAATCGTGCGTTGTGATCGCGGTCCACTTGTCTTTAATCTTTACCTGGATCTGAACGCGGCCCGCATCCGCCCAGTCCAGCACCTGCTCCCCGAGATGCACTTCGAGTCCTTTGGCGGCCGCTCCTTCATAGGCGGTTCCGTCGAAATTCAGGAGCGCCATGTCGAGATCCGTGTCCAGCCGGGCCTCGACGGCGCCATGCGCCGTCGCCAGCTCCCGGTTGTAAGCGGTCTGCGCCTTCAGCAGGCCGTAAGCCAGCGCGGCCTCTCCGGAGAAAACCTTCAATCCGCCAGCGGCCATGATCCGGCGTCCGGCCTGAGCTGAGCCCGGAGGGAAAAGCCCTTCCTGCTTTTTTGGCTCGAGAACATAGACTTCGAGACCGAGGCGCTTCGCGACGATGTCCACTTTCTGATTCTTCGCATGCCCGAACTGAACCAGCTCCTCCCAGGTGATGACCTTGCCGTCGTTGCGAGGATCCACGAGGACCACCCACGACTTTCCGTCGACGTCACGGAGCTGAATCAGCTGATCTGCGGTGATGACAAAAGGTTTTCCATCGGGACCCAGGGCCGGGATTACGTCCTGGTTCACCAGGTGCTGGCGCACCGGATGTTCGGAGCCGCGCGGATCCGGGTCGATGGGTAGCTTCAGCTTCTTTCCATCCATCGTGATTTCCACACCCGCCGGGAATGACGGAGGCAACACGCCGGCGCCAGGGAAGTCGGGTTCCGCAGGAAGGGTCTTACGCTGGGTGAAGAGCGCACCGCCGGTGGTGATGCCCGTTCCGGTATCACGAATAACCGGATTCCGGCTCGACATGTTCGGACTTTTTGTTTCTGCAAGAGGCGGCAGTTGGCCAGCACGCACGCCAAAATTGATTTCCCCCGCCGCGTTGGCAACGGGGTTTCGCCCGCCCGCGACAATGCCGGGATAGGCGTCGGCAATGAGCGAGCCATCTTCCTTGGTCGATCCCATCGTGTTGAATCCGAATCCGGTCTGGACCCCAAATGCTGATTTTCCATCGGGTGTCACGGCGTAAGGGCGGCGGCCATCCTTCAGCCGTCCCAGCGACGCCTGAATTCGCATGACGGCAAGCGCTTCAGCGCGCAGCGTGGCGGCGTCGGTGCGAAGATTGACGTCCGCGTTTTCCCGGAACCACTTCTCCGTTGGGGGATTGATCTCGAGGATCGCCGCCAGCTCCAGCTTCAATGCGACCACTTCCGCGGTCCACTCGAACGAGATGATCGAATCCGGCCCGCCCAACTTCAAATCTTTCCGGTTGGCGACAAAATCGTAACCGAGCAGCCGCTTCTCTCCGTCGCGGACCCCGTGTTCTTTGTCCATCTCCTTCAGCATTAGCACCACTTCGGTGATCGGCATGACCGGCGTATTCCCCGTAACAAGGCGGTTCAGCCCCACCATGCTGAAGAACCAGACCTGGTCCGTCGGATAGCGGTTCATTTCCTTCGTGAGATCGGTGCGGTCGATGGCGGCATTCGGACGGTCGGGATCGCGGTAGGTACCCGCGTAGAAACGGTGGGCCTTCGCGTTCCACATGTTGTCCATCGCGAACTTCTGGGCCCGGGCGGCGGCGGCCGAATATTTGGCGTCGCCAAGCAGGGTGGAAGCGGAGTTCAGAAGCAGAATGGCATCACCATGGTGCTCGAGCGTGAAATGGTTCGCGCGGTCCTGCGTGCCGAATTTCTGGGACTTCTCATCTTCAACCAGCTTGCCGTCCTTCTCAATCATTCTTCCCCAGGGGCCGTTCCGGATGCCGCCCTCGGCGCTCTGCATGATCAGCGCGTACTCGGCGACTTCGCGGAGATGCCCGATCAGGGCGGCGCGCTTGGGGTGATCCTTGGGCATGCGCTGAAGGATGTTGGAGAGCGCGATTCCATAATGAAGCACCTGTCCGGAATCGACGAAGTACTCCGCCGCGGCGCCCGTCTTGGCGTCAGCGCCGGTCATCATGACGCCCTTCTCGAACTTGACCCGCTGGCCCTTGCCGTTAAAATAGGTGACGTCGCCATTGCGCGGCCATTCAGTGCCGACGAGATCCAGAAGATTGATGGCCTTGTTGAGATCCGCGGCTCTCCCCGTCGTTCCCAGGAATACCGCGGTGATGGACGTGTCGTATAGATAGGCAATCCCGGTCTTATCCGTGGAGCTAAATGGATATTTATTTTCCTTGGGGAACGCGTCATTCACGTTCTTGTAGGACGAATTCCGTGTGCGGGTCAGTTCGTCATCCACAGGACGGGGATCGGAACGGTCTTCCTCGTCAACCCCGGGCTGTTTTGCCTTCCCAGGGACTGTCCCGATATTTTCCTTCGGCTCGACGCGCCCCTTGTCCGTTTCGAAAAGAGCTTCCTTGGGAAGGCCGTGTTCGCCGGTCTGCCAGTAAAGATCGCGCCATGAGTAGGGACTTTTCGGCTCGTTGATGCCATTGCCGTGCATGGGGAGTTGTGGATTGAGCATGCGCCATTGATCGCCGAAATTCCGGATCCGGGTGGCGCCGTCGTTCAGATTAAGGAGAACGGTGGAAGACAGGAGTCCATCGGGAGCGGCCCAGGACAGCTCAGTGGAATGATCGAATTTCGACCCGGTGGGCGGCGCGTACTTCCGGGGAACGCCGCGGAAAATTTCCACAGGAATCTTTCCCCGGTTCAAGTCCAGCGGGATCCCGGCCAGTTCGCCAGTCAGGGCGGCTTTGTTGTCCCGAATGCGCGCGTTGCGGAGAATCCCGCGCGTCGTTTCCAGTTTGGCCACATCCCCGGTGACAATTTCAAAACGGCTCGGGCCTTCCGCCTTCCCGGTCTTCACAAAAATCCGGATGCTGAATGAACGCCCTTCTTTCTCTCGAAGCGCCAGAAGGGACGGAAGCTGTTCGGGGTTCAGAAGCTGGCCCGTCGGGCCAAGGCTGATTCCTTTCCTGGCCAGGGTTGCGATCAACGCCTGGCGTTCTGCAGGATCGTCTTCCCGGCTGCTCGCCAATTCGTAGACGACGTTCGTCCGGTTCGCCACGAGGAATTCAGATACGTCTTCGGAGGTCGCGAAACGAAGCGGGCTGCCTTTGGAATTCACGATCTCCCACGAGTCGGTATAGACCGCCATCGCGAATGTATCGGAATCGACTATCTTCTGGACTTCCGCGTGGCGCGCGCCGATCTGTTCATTGGCCTTGGCGCGATTCGCCAACTCGCGCACATCCGCGACGCCCTTGGTCGCCTTCTGAGTTTCCTTGCCCAGACGTTCCTCTATGACGCCAGGGATTCCCGGCACCTTGCCTTCGCCGACAGCCGACGCGTGACGTCTTTCTTCATCCGGTGTCAGCACACGCCGGGGATCGCGCGTATCGCCGTATGCCGCTTTCTGCAAAAGGGACAGCGCCGCGCGCTGCGGATTGAAGATGTCGCGGCGCTTTTCGCGGGGCTGAAGGTCTTTGAGGTCGGGATTGTCAGGGAGGAGACCAGGTTCCTTTGTGTCCTTGCCCTTCTCCTTTTCATTTTCCTGAACGACTGGCGCGTTACCACCGGGCCCGTTGAGATTCTGGAAGACATTGTTCAAGGTAAAGAAGGCAAGAACGCCACCGAGGATGGCCAGAATCGCCAGCCACTTATAGGACCATCCGCCCGGGCCCAACAGGCCAAGGAGACGGCGGCCGGCGGGCGGTCCACGGCCATTCGGCGTAATCACGACGGGCGTCGTCGGCCCGTTGGCATCGGACGAGGAAACTTCTTCTGCCCCAGTGTTCGCGGGCGGCGTTGCAGGGGGCGTGACCGGTGCCATCGCGACAGGATCGTTGGCGACCACAGCGGCGACACCTTCCACGATCACGTTGTTCAGTGTCAAAAGAGGATTCTGTTCGACCACATTGAACGGAGAGGTGATCGCCGAGGCAATCGCACCGAGTTCATCGGAAATGGCGTCCATTCCAATCAGCGCTTCCAGAGAGACCACCGGGACGGGCGGCTCCGCGGACGCCTGCGGCGCTGTCAGTTCTGATTTCTTGAATTCGAGTTCGGTCTGACCGGCGGGGACCCCTTTGGTCACCGTGAGGGTCACGCGACCCATTTCAAGACCCGGGTCACGGCCCCCCTGCAGATTCCGCGGAAGCGTTTCGACGACCGCCGAGTCTCCCTCGTTCAGTGTCAGCGTGACCGAACCCGGTCTGTCCTGCCAATCGGACACCGACAGCGAATCGTCCTTTCCGATGACGATCACTCGAAACCGGCCCTGGCGTGGAAACGAAACCGAGAACGTCTGGCGGCCCGCCTGCTCGGCGGTGCGCGGTTCCAAGGTGGTGACCGCCGAGGCGACGGCGAGAACGGGCTGCGCGCGGGCAACGATCCAGGGCGCGGGTGTGTCGCTGGTGTAGGTTGTCTTCTGCCGGATCAAACGGTCCAGGAGCGGCAGATTCCCGCGCGGCGCGAGCTGCCACAGGTTCATGCCTTCGGGGAGATTCGCTTCAGCAACGGTCTCGTAGCGCGGAACGTTTTTCTTGGTCAGCCGGACCCGCATCCATTCCGCCTGGTTGATGCGGACATAGTAGGCATGGTCCGGTCCGGTTCCGAAATCAGCATTCACGATCAAAGCGACCGGCGGGATCGCCTGGAACGAGGGATCCCCCTGAAACGCCACCAGCGCCTTGACGAGGTCTGCCGCCCGCTTGGCTTGCTCACGGCGCGCCTTGACCGGGGTGCCCGTCAGCGTTGCGATATTGATGGCGGGTTCGAAGAGATTCTCAGGGATGGGCTGCTGGTCCAGGAATCCGCGCGGAAGCAGGGCTTCCAGTTGGTTGAATATTTTATTGAGTCCAAGCTTCGCCCACTGTTTCTCGCGGTTCCTGACGAAATGGTCGAGGATCTTGACCGTGTCGCCGAACAGGCTTTGCGCCACCTCGCGAGCCGGGAAGACTTTCCGTGCCGCGTCCCATTGCGCAAATTCACCGGGCGTCATTTCATCTGACGTGAAGATGCGCCCCGTTTCGTCCTGGTTCGCGAGTTTGGAGAAGGTTCCGGAAGGGACGGTCGGCCCCCAGTTCCGGGCAGCCGCTATCTCGAGGGCCTTCCGGATCAGCGGATCGAAATCAGGATCATTCCGAAACATTTCGGAGTTTTCGGAGAAAATTTGAACGAGCGCATCCAGGTCGTCCGACGTCAGAAGCTGCGCGGTCTGTCTCGGCTGCGCCACCTCCTTCAGCGTTTCCACCGGACTGACTTCCGGTGTCTTCTCATTCGCCTTTTGATCGCCCGAGAGATAACGCCGTCGAAGAGAGGCGACCAGTCCGAGACCCGTCAGGCCGACGATCGCCGCCAGAAGCGCGGGCATCCCCAGACCAAAGGAAAAAGCGATTTGCCCCACGGCCGAATCTCCCGCCTGGGCGATGAGCGGGGTCAGCACCATGACCAGCACCGAGACCGCGGTCAACCGGACACTGTGGCCACGACCCACGATCGCAAGAAGGAATTCAACCGCCAGCCGGACGCCGCAGAAGAAAAGGTAGGGAATACTCAGGAAGAACGCCCCGCCCGGACGAAGCATCGACATCCAGAATGCGCTGATCGCCCGATTGAGGAGTCCCGTCATCTGTCCGATGCCGAATGACAGCCCTTCGGAAGGAACGGCGATTTCACCTCCCACTGCGCGACCTTCTTCCGACACGGGATCGAGAGAAACGGAGTAGGGCTTTTCGTTCAATGTGAGAAGCGCGGTCCGCGCGTCGCTGGACAGCTGGCCGCCCACTCCCGTTACCGGGGTGAGGAGAGATCCCCCTGCGGCAAGTGTCTGCGCCGCCGTGAGAAGCAGCGCGGGCTGAACGACCGCCGCGCCATTGACCTGGTACGGACTGACAAAAAGTTTTTCACCTGCGAACAGCTTTTCAACCGGCGTCTGTTCGCGCGAGAAGATGGAGAGATAGTCCGAACCCTTCGAGAGATCGACCTTCGTGACCTTCGGCGCAACGATCACGTAAGGGATATTTTTCTGCCGGAGCATCTCGGCCAGTTCCGCCGTGTGATAGCCGCCAGCGACCAGCGCACGCGCCTTCGACGAGGGCTGAAGGAGGAGATTGGAGACAATTTTTTTGCTGCGCTCGTCGGCGAACGTGTAGAAGTCTTCGGCGCCCGCGAGATCAATGTCAAAGGCGCGAGCGGCTTTCAGTTCCTTCCACCGGGTCCAGTCGCCCGGTGTCAGCTCGAATCGTAAAAGTTTTCCGGCGAGCTGAGCCTGCTCGGATTGCTCGGCCAGAGCGATCTGCTCCGGGCTGGTCTCCAGTTTTCTCAGCGCCGCAAGCTCCATGCGCTCCACGCCGTTGAACAGCGCTTCCGCCTTGATACCGTCGGAGAGCAGCACGTAACGGATGTAG
Organism: Elusimicrobiota bacterium; assembly: GCA_043732015.1. Taxonomy (GTDB): domain Bacteria; phylum Elusimicrobiota; class Elusimicrobia; order F11; family F11; genus JBBRXR01. The sequence goes on from JAYTIE010000261.1 coordinate 25,792, forward strand.
TCGTCGAACGCAGGCGTCTTCGAGAGATCGACGCCCTTGGCGGCGCACAAAGCTTTCAGGTTTTCATAGTACGCGGCGTAACTGACCTGGCCACCGCGGTAAGCAACGCTCACCGCGAGAAGATTCCGCGCTTCCACCTCGCTTAACCGGACAACCAGCTTCTCAATCGCGGAACGCCGTTCCCGGTCCACGCGGACGAAGTCGATGGACGATTCCATGTCAAACGCTTGAATGAAACGCTCGACAGCGAAATCCGTTTCGCTTCCCTGCGCGACGAGCCGCTTGGCAAACACACCGAGGCCCACCGATCCCCCGTGATAGGCGGATCGAAGCGCATCAAATGCCAGGAGGTCGGCGCCGAAAACTGTTTTCTTGGTGCGATCCAATTCCGCCGCGCGCACTTCCAGTGTTCTGGAAAGGCGGCCGATCGACGCGTTAACGGACAGGTACGCGCGAACGTTGTCGCGGTAAGCCGCCTTGTCGTCAACACCGACAAATCGGGCGGTGAGATCGGGGGCGACCATTCCGGCGTACGTGGGCGCCGCGGTGCGATTGAATTTCAGGAATCCGTCGGCAACGCGTTTGACGATGCGTTTGTCGGAGAAGGCGCGAATGGCTTTGAAATCAAGCGGCGCGAATGCGCCTTCCAGCGCGATCGTGTCCACGGCGCGCGCTTCAAGAAGGGACGAGAGCAGCGTGGCCGTGTTCCGCTGCGCTTCCAGGTTCATGTGAATGTCCTGGATCAGCAGGACCGGGACCTGGTTCCCTACTCGGGGATCAAAAACATCTTTGATGCTGACGGCGGTCTGAGGGATAGCGGCCACGAGCGGCCGAAGCCGGGGTGAGACCTGGGCCGATTGCGTGTTGTTGCGTCCTGCGGGAAGAGCGGCTTTGATCTGCGGAAGCGTGTCTAAAAGACGCTGTGAATTTCCAGGGGCCTGGAAACCGGCGGGCAGTCCCGCGAGATCCGCGCGCTTTTCGGCAGCCGCTTTTCTCCGGGAATTCCAGATCTCCGCCTGCTGGCTGGCTTCCGCCAATGGAATCGCGACGGCCTCATACGAGAGGAGGCCGGCGAGCAGAATCGCCACGGATTTACGGAATGAAATAGCTAGACGATGCACCTGCGTAGTCGAATTCCTCCGCCGCTTTGTCTCCGAAAAAATCCAGGCCCTTCCGTTGCGTCCCCGGATGGTTAACGGGAAAGCATAGGCCGGGGAAGCCGAGTTTTCACCCCTTCTCTGAGGCCAGTTTTACGCCTGGGAAGCGATCAACGCGAACTTCTTCATGTCGAGGAATTCTGTGAGGTTGAGGTTAACGGCCTGAGCGCCGTCGGAGAGGATGAAAAGAATGGCCAGACGGTCCGGCATTTCCGAACTCAGCGTCTGTAATATGGCATTCGCGTTCTCTGGGAGAATGGCACCCTGCGACACCATGAACCGGACAAAGGGCGCCTTGCTGCCATCCTTGAGACGCATTAGTTCCCCGGCCGCAATGTCCGCGGATTCGGGCAGAGACGCCCAGGTCTTGACGCCGAAGGAGAATCCGAGATCGGCGGCGGCCAGCGCGGCAGCGAGGTCATCAACAGAAATGGATTCGTTGTCGGTTTCGAGCCGGACTTCGACCTCGAAGCGACGGTCGCCCATCTGTCCATTCAGCGCGCGGACTTTCCTGACGATATCGTTGATTGAGGACCCGGCGGGGGTCAAAATTATTTTCTCGAACAGATCTCCCTTGTTGGTTTCTTTGATCGCGTTTTCCACCGACGTGGGCTTCTTCTTGTTGTAAGCGAGATCGACGCCTTCCATAACCGCTTGCAACGATTGATCACGGAGTCCGTTCAACTGTCCCTGGAATTCACCGATGTCGGCGGACGGCCGGTCGAACGCGGTCCCAACGCCGAGCGGCGCCTCTTCCGGAAATCCATTGATGATGTTAATCGCTTCGAGCAGTTCCTCGGCAGACCGGTCGGCGACTGGTTTCGATGCGATCGAATACAGCCGCGCGACTGATTTTCCCCGGGAAATAAGGGTTTCATCCTGGGACGGTGGCGGCATAAGGTTTGTCGGGAGCGGCACGATGCGCTTCGTCCCGCCTGACGTCGCGGCGCGCGCAATGGCGGCGACCGCCGTGAACAGGCGAGCGCGAAATTTGTAGGCAAGAATGAGAACAAACGAGGCGATCGCAACCAAGATCAGGATCGGGTTGAAGTGAGCGGAAACCACCGCCTGTCCTAGGCCTTCCAACGGAGCGGCCTGCGCTCCGGACGCGCCGAAGAGAATCACAAGCAAAGCGAGGAGCCCGGTGTTACGAACCGTTGAACCGACAGGCGTCCGGCTCGCTGTGCGAGCCGGCGGCGGTGTGCGCGTCTCGTCTTTCTCACGCCGTTCGGCCACAGTTTTCGGGGCCGGTTCCTGTTTTCCAATCGGCTTCGCGGCGTCCGCCACGTCATGTCCAATCAAGTCCCGCATTTTCGTGAGGACATCCTGATCCGGGTTCGGGAGGTCTTTCAGTTCGCCATAAACAATGGTCAGGAGACGCCTGGCTTCACGCATGTTCTTGCTGCGGGAATAAAGATCGGCCGCCAGATAGAGCACCTTCGCGCGCGCGAGACGCTCTTCCGCCGTCCACTCGAAATCATTGTTCACGAGCGCGTCCAGAATCGCGAACGCGTAGTTGTCGAATTGTCCCTGTTTGGAGAGCCCGTTGATGACGTCGAATAATTGTTTCGTGTTTGTGATCGCCACGCCGCCGATCATGACGGCGGCCAGGCCGGTGGCGCCCGCCGCGTTGACCGTGGTCACCGGCAGCGTGACCGGCGCCGTTTCCTCCGGCTCCGTTGGAAGCGGCGTGGTGCTCTCAGGCGCGGCGGGACGCGGATTGGCGCGGCCCGGAGTGTCGGAAGCAGGCCCACGGCCTCGAATAATCAGGAATATCCGGCGAAGGTAGATCGAGAAGATTCTCTCTCCCCACACGTCGATCATCGACAGTGCGGCCGACCAGAGGGAATTGACCTGCGAGGAACGGATCCGGTCTCCCGCCGTCGTGCGCCCATAGTCTTCTTCCTTCACGAGCTTTTTCATGCGGCCTGCGAAGACGAACCGGTCCACCAGCCATGAAATCATTGCTCCCAGGTTCATGATGATGACGCCGACAAGAATGATGAGCAACGTTCCAAACACGAAGTCGGCCAACGGCATCGGTACGACGCGATCGCCGATGTTGTAGGAAACAACGCCCGAGATCGGCACGATGCCGAGCCAAAGCGATGCGACGAAGCCCAGAATCGTGTTTCGCGTGAGAATCGTGGCGTAGCGGGCGCGTGTCTCTTCCCGTCCCGCCAGCCAGGAGATTGATCCACGAAGGATTTTGTCGAGCGGCTTGATCAGGTTGGGGACCTTCTGGCCCCGAACGTTGAGACCCGTCAGCACGCTGAACAACCAGAGGCCGACGTTAATCAACGTACGGCCGATGAAGAAGGCCATCCACGAGCCGATCGTGAACAGGAAGAATTGATCCATCGTCAGCACGCCCAGCGCCAGCAACGTTGAAGTGATGAAGACGGAAATCGAATTCGGCGAGAAATGGCCTCCCTTCGCCGCGCGCGGCAGCGCCTTGGCCAGAACGTAAAACCCGCTGATGATCGCGATCGCAAGTCCGGCGTACACGCTCGCGCCCGGCAGAATTCCATAGGCCACAAAGATCAGGCCGCTGATCAGGACGCCACTGATGAGTCCCAATGGCTTGAACATCCAGTGAAGAACGCCTTTGCGTCCGATCACGTTTTCATTCACATAGTTCGCGAGCAGGAGCCCGGAGATCACGAGCAGCGGCAGATAAAGCAAAACCACGTTCAACACGTCGAGGTTCATGAGGGCCGCGTAGTAGAAGCCCATGTAGATGAGACCCGAAACAGCCTGTTCCGCGAACGCCATCCGCGCCATCTTGAAGCGGCCCGCCATCGACGGATTGGCCATCTGTTCCTGGAAGTACTGCCACGAATTGTCGATGGTCAGAACCGGCGGCGCCGATGGGTTGAAGGAGTAGTTCCAGTTGAGGCCAAGAACCAGCCCCTGGTTCATCGCCGCGTTCTCGGTGTTGACGCCGCCCGCCCACACCGTAATTCCCGTCCACCATTCGCTGAGCCACTTGGCCGGACCGGTAATGGGACCGGTGAGGCGGATGGCGCGAATCATTCCGTGCACCGCGAGCACGAGCATGGCGAGGCTGCCGTAGAGGAACCAGACCGCATCGATACCGACGAACGACGTCCAGTTCAGAAGAATCAGCATTCCCATCAATGTGATGTTCGCCATGATGAGCGGGGACAGCAGGTAATACTCCTCGCCGTCACCTCGGCTTTCCTTGTCATAGAAGGAGATGGGCGCGTGGATATAGATGATCCGGATGAACGTGCTGGCGAGAAGTTGCAGGAGACCCATCACCCAGCGCCAGCGCGCGGCGTTAAGCTGATAGGACGGACCGCCTTCGCGCATCTTGCGATAGAGAAGATTCGACATGCGGCGCCACATCATGACGCCGATATCGCGCTCCGTCTGCGCAACGGCGAGCGACGATCCATAGTCTTCGCTCTGGAACAGGAGATTGATCCAGGCGCCAACGGAACCGTAGGCGTTGTCCCAGTTGGAATACCAGGTTCCAATCCGGTCCCGGAGACGTCGCGTAAGGGGCTTCGTGGGGTACAGCGGATCCATCGACAGGCGGACCGGCAACTTCGTCATACCCTCGATTGACTCACGGAATTCCCAACCGGGCGCGAGCGCTTCCGTGTTGTAAACCGCGAGCAGCGCGCGTTGGATGGTGGACATTCCGCCTTCACCATATTTCGGATTGAGCGAGAAGTCGCCGCCAGTCTGGGGCCCGAGCTTTGTGTCGCGGTCCGGGAAGATGGAGCCAAGACTCTTGTCTCCCATGATGTCCATTTCATCCCGAAGTTCTTCATAGGGGTCGTCGCTGACGCCGTTTCGGTCCTTTACGGCAAGAATGTTCGCCTGATCAAATTTCAGATTGGAGCTCTGAAGGAACAGGTAGGAGACGCCCTGCATGGCGACCGCTTTCGCCATGAAGTTTCCGGCCACTTTGACGCCCGACGCGATGGGCTCGAGCCCCGCCGCCTGGCGCATCTCCGGTGTGGTCTGTTCGATCGGCACGAGCTGGCCGGCCACCGCCACCTGCTCGCCCTCTCCAGCGATGAAGTTCATGAGGTCAATCAACTTCTGACGCTGCCGCATTTCGTTGTCAACCATTCGGGGATCCTGCCCGGCCGTGAGAACGAAGTTGAACGGAATCAAATACTTCTTTGCGAAAAGGGCCGGATTCCTGTCCTTCTCCGCGCGCCAGACCTTCACGCCCTCCACCATGGAGATGGCCGTGTCATAGGCCGAGCCGCCCTTTGAAGTGGAAAGAACGTCGATCATCCATCGGCGGGTGCGGTGAGCCAGGACAAGGCGCCGCCGGTCCTCATCCGTCTGGCTCGGACGCCGCAGGCTGAATGGCTGCGGCGTATTCGGATTCCAGAGCTGAATGTCCGGGTCATAAAGCGGGAAGTCTGCGCTGATTTCCAGTTCATGCAACTCATTGAACAATCTGGAAATCACGGCGTCGGCCATCTTCTCATTGAGAGCTTTGATCGGCCATCCTCGGAACAACTGGCCCGGAATCCCGTATCCGATGGCGGCCCGCTCCAGGAGCTCGCTGTTCGCATAGGCCCACAGATACAGCGCCCGGGACTTCGCCTGGCGATATCGGGTCCAGTTTTCCATCACGAGTTTCGTGGTGGAGTCGGCGTTTGGATTTCCATTCACATAGGCGGCAGCAAGGAACGCCGGTGAAGCGAGCGAGTCCAGACCCGCCATGACCGTGAGCGCGAATCCGTCCCGGGGCTCCCGATTGACTGCGCGATAAGCCTTCTGGATGAGCGCGATCACAACGAACACAGCGACGTTGACGGCCAGGATTCCAACCGACCACTGGGCGATGAGAATGAGCGGGCTTGCAGTAAGAAGAAACAGCCAGCCAGCGCCGGCCAGCAGGCCGACCGAGAAAAGCGAGTAGCCAATCATCGAGGGAACAGTCCGCAGCTTGAACGGAGTCGTGATGAGTTCCTTGTAGAGAATCACGATGCCCGCGAAGAATGTCAGCAGAATCTTGTTCGCGTAACGGCTCAGGATGAGCGTGAGGATCAGGCCCATGCCGGCCACCATCATCCGAACCTCATGGTTGAAGTAAAAGGAGATCCAAAACTGGATCAGAAGGCCCGTCGCGATCACGTGCTTCATCGGAATCCACCGGTAATCCGCCAGAGACGGAAGCCCGAGTTTCAGCCCCTTGACTCCCTTCAGCCCCAGTTCGCGCCCGACGAATCCGAGGAAATTAATCAGCGCCGCGGAAACGATGCCGGCGCCAATTCCAAGCCCCAGCGACAGATGAAGCGTCAGTCCCTGGCCCAGCACGAGCCACGTGGTGACGCCAGCGCCCGTGACGAGAAAATTCCCGACCGTTCCCCAGGTCAGCTTCTTGTAAAGGCCCGGGAGAAGCGCCGCGACCGCAAACCCAGCGACACTCGCGAATATTCCGATGGATTGCGCGGATGTGTAGGACGCATAGAAAAAGGGCCAGACGTTCATCCCCAGCGGGACGGCGATGGCGAAGAACAGGAGAAGTCGCTGATGGAACATGATGGTACCCATCATTCCCGACCACGACGCCGCGAACGAGAACATCCATTTCAACGTGTTCCCGATCAAGGACTGGTCCCACACGAGGCGGACGATCGCCTGGGCGGCGAGCGCGCCCGAGAACGCAAACTGAATGATTCCCATGTCCAGCGTCGGCGGAGAAATGAACATGATGCCGATGATGGAAGCGATCAACGACAGTCCGCTGCCCATGCGCGCGAGCCGGCGGCGGGACAGCAGCCGCACCACGCCGGGCGTCAGCGTCGAAAGATTGGGCGAGCGATAGGCGAGAAGCCGGAAAACCACGCCGGCCGCGAGGCCTCCCATCAACAGACGGGTTCCCCACACGTTCTGCGCCATCGAGATGGCGGTGGGAATCGTCTCAAGCCAGGGATCCACGCCGAACGTCATGACGCCATGGAACGCGGCGATAAGCAGAAGCGCCCAGAACACATAGAAGAAAACGTGCATCGACAACTTGAGCATGGAGTGGATGGAACCGGTGCCGAGAGAACTCAGCGGCTCGGTGCGTTTCCATTTGTTGAGGCTCTTCTCATAGGTGTCGCCATCGAACGTGAACACGCCCCCCTCTCCCTTCACCATGCCAACGCGGTTCAGCGTGGTTTCGAGCGATGGCGTGTTCTCCGCGGTCAGTTGTCCGCGGGTCCGATTCCAGAACGTCGGCCGGGGATTCATCCCCACGCGGACGGCCAGGCGCGCCCGGAGTTCTTCGCGGATTTCATAGAGAAAAATTTCACGGTCATCGTAGACGAGCTGATTGACCTCTTCCGGGTTCTCGCCTTTGCCAAGCTGGATCAGGCGTTTCGCGAAGTCATCCTGAATGCCGTACACGAGCGCGCGGATCTCCGCCTGGGTCGGCGTGGCTTCCGCTGGAGCGCCGGGAACGGGCGTCGTGTCATGGAACGCCCGCAACGTGAGGTAAGTGATCAGAAGGTTGAAGAGGAACAGAGATTCCGCCGACGCTTTGTTGACGCCGCCTTCCTGCTTGAGAACGATCGAAAAATCTCCGAACCAGTGATCGACGCCGAGGATATCGGTGGCGAAATCGTTGAGCCAGCCGCGATAGACCTGCTGGGGATCCCGTCCGTTCAGCGCCGCGATCATTTCCGGCGGGACTTCCCAGTTCAGGAACTGACTGCGGTAACCGTCGATCTTCGCGATGGTGCGGCCATTGATGGTGATCCGCATGCCGCGGAAGGCGAGCCACGTCAGGATCGTCCAGAAGAAGAGAAGCGCGTATTTCACGATGATGACCTTGATCGTGATGGAGACGGAATTGACGTTGTTCCACATCACATTCCAGAGCCGCTGAACGGGCTGGTCGACGATTTTCTCCGACAGGTCCAGCGTCGGATCGTTCAATACCGCATTCTGCCCCGCCGCGAGCTGGGCCTTCGCCTGATTGCCAAGGACGATTGGAGAGAGCGGGTTGTTGCCGTTTTCCGCGAGATTGACCGCGAGCGTTACGAACGGCTGGCCCTCGAAGCGACGGGGCGTCTTTTCCAGCTCCGCGGTCCGGTCGGGCTGAAGCGCGCTGGGCGCCTGGGCGTCGCCGATCATGAGCGGAGGGGGTGTTGTTTCGGACGTCGGGAAAATGATCTGGCCTTCACCCGTCGAAATTCCAGTTTTAAGGGGAACGGAATTCGCGTCGATGCCCACGATCTCGGGGAACAGTCCGTTCTGAAGCGGGATGCTATTCAGCGACATGCGCGCGAGCGCGGCGGCGTTGTCATGATGAATCTCGGAAGCCGTCATCAACAGAAGCGCCGTCATTTCGGGCGAAAGTCCTTCCCGGACGCTGGTCGGCATGCCCCAGGTGAGCCCGTAGAGCCGCCGGCCGTTGGGGCCCTGAACCCAGACGCCAAAGACGCTGAGAGCCTCGTCGAGGTCATGGCGAAGAACCTCATCGGAATATCCCCCCATCCGTTTCTTGGCGAGGATCATCAGCATCGACGACTCGGCTTCCGTTCGAAGCTCTTCCACGATCAACGACACGTCGCTGGGATTGGGAAGCTGGTCGAGTCCGCGGTAATCGCGCTGCTCACGAAGGCGCGCGGGCGTGAGGAATCCGTGCGGGCGATCGACAACATATTTCCGGAGCCACTCCTCCTGCTTCTTGACCGCCAGATCAATCTCGGCGGCATTCCGCTCAATGGTGGCCTGCATGACGGGATTTCCGATGGCCTGCGCCTTCATCTGATTCAGCACGGCCTGGAAGTTCTTCAGATAGAAATAGGCCTTCACGTTGTCGACGGTTAGATAGCCGTCCGGTGGCCGGTACGCATTTGGAAGTCCAGCGACGATGAGCGGCTCGCCCGGTTCCCAGTGAACGAATCCGTTCTTTCCGTTCACCTTGGAGCGATAGTCCAGTCCGTGGCGGAACATGCGGAAAAAAAGCTGGAGGCCGCGCTCGTCACCGGTCTTCGCCCAGTAGCGAAGTCCGACGTCGGCGAACGCGAACTGTGGGAGGATCTTCTTCTCGGCCATACCGGGGACGTTGTATTCGATGTTTCTCTCTTCGGGCGAACCGTGCATGACGTTGTAAGCGCTGAAGGCGGGCTCGCGTCCCTCTTTAAGCCGATTCCAGATCGGAAGGAAGGCCTGCGTCGCGGCCGCCTCATCCTTCGTGTCGGTGACAGCGGCGAAATAAAGCTGGAGGCGTTCGGCGTAGGCGAGGTCCGAGACCTCATTGCCGGTCTGCGTCGCGGGCAAGCCGGTGGGATTGGTCAGCGCCTTGCCCAGGATCTGATCGACGATCACCGGCGACGAGTTTGCGGCAGTGCCTCGGTTAGGCATCGAGCCCTTCACGGCCGCGTCCGACGCTTTTGGAACGGGGTTCCGCTGATGGCCGTAGATCGGGAAATGCGCCGCGATGGCGTCCTTGCGGCCAGCCGCGTCAAGCAGCGCAACATCCACGGTTTTGAGATAAGGCGCGATGAACGGATCTGTCACGCCAAGATGGCGAAGCAGCGCGTTGTAGGCGTTGGCCGGGATGTTTTTTCGCGGAAGGATGCCGTTGTGGAGGCGCGTATAGATAAAGGTATAGGGATTGTAGAGCGTGACGTACGGCGCGGAGATGATCTCCCCATTTTCGATGTAGATCTCGTAACGGATGTGGACCTCGAGCTTAACGCCCTGGTATCCGTTCCCGATGGACTGCTGCACGACGGCCTGAAGATTGGAGCTGTCGACAAGAAGAGCGGACTGCCATCCCGTCGGACTGTCGTACATGGCGAAAGGCTGGGTGAGCGCGGCATCCGGCGCGGCGACGAAACGCACCGTCACCGGGCGAACCTGATTTCCTTCCCGCACATTGAACGTGCGCTCCATGAGTTCGCCCCACACCCACACCTCGGAAATCCGGCTGTCGGCAGGTCCGTACTCGATCACGGTGTTCCCGCGAGAGCCGCGCGTGACGACGACCGGGCCCGCAGTTTTCGAAATCTTCTTTTGACCATCGACCTCGACCACGGAACGTCCCAGCGGCGTGCCTTCCACCGTGGCGTCACCGGGCAGGCGGAACCGGCGCAGGTCCGACACCGCGTCGATGTTTCCTTCGTTGTTCTCAAGGGTCACGGAGGTGATCTTCGTAACGTCGAGACCGAGGAGAAGAAGGTCCGCGACGGGAACGATAACGATATCGCTTCCGCTCGGATGATCCACAGCCCGAACGTTGTCGCGCATCGGAACCATGCTGGCCTGCACTACCTTGTCCCCATTCTTGATCGAGTACGCGGCGGACGCGGCTTCTTCGGTCGAGTAGAACGATCCGTTGCCGTCCTTTCCGATCACGACCATGTTGGTGCCATCCGTGAAAATCATACGAAGGCCGTCGCGTTTTCCCGATTTGACGGACACCGCGACGAAGGCCGTGTCGGCGAAATTGCTGGCAGGAAGTTTGATATTGGTGCTGGCGGCGTGGACGTTGCGGAGCGCCATGGTGTCTTCCCGCGGAAAATAGATGACGGACTCGGCGTTCTCAATGCTCTTCGTAATGGACACCACCCGGCCACCCGCGTCAAAGACGCGGGTTTGCGGACGGCCCAGCGTGTCGCCGAGAATCGGGTGCTTCGACTCAAACGTCCGCCGCACCAGCGGACCGCTTGCCTCATCAGGCATGAGCGGATCGAAGTCGAGCGCCTTGCCGCTCTTGCTCTTTTCAACCGTGCGATACGAGGGCGCAACCATCTCGGCCGGACGATCCGGATTTGCGGTTGCAACAACATAGCTTTGCATCTCGGACTCGCCGGCGATCCAGAGCTGGAGATCGTTGTCCCACTGGGATCCCGTCATGAAAAGGCGGTAATGCTCGGCGCGAATGCCGTCGTTGCGCGGCCGGATGACCTGGTAGACCGCGACCGCGCGGCCCTTCGGATCAACTTCCTGCACTTCCTGACTGGCGTTTTCGTTGAGTCCGACGACAAGTCGCTTCTCATTAAGAACGAACACGCGTCCATTCGTGTGGGTGGCGGGAGCCTGGTCCATAAGGAAGGCGCCGCCGACGGACCGAACGATGGCGCGCGCCCGTGTATCCCACTGCGCCGTGGCCAAAGGTCCCTGCGCCGCGCCCTGCTTCAGCGTCTTGCCCTCGAGAACCGGCGCTCCGAAGGGCATGCGAAGCTCGCCCGCCGCCGTCGGCACGTCAATCGTGGCCAAGGCGCTGAGCGTTCCATCCTGCAAAGTGAACTGGCCTGTGGGCGTCTTGCGGTAGGAGGTTCGCCCGATCTCGCGTCCGATGACGATTCTCCCCAGCGGCGTGGCGACGGGTTCGTGACTGACGACGGTCAGAATCTCAGGTGTTTCAATTTCGCGGACCGGATCCACCGAGTCGCCGTAGAAATTATTGAGGTTGCCCGCGACCGGACCCGAGCGGATTATTTTCCACTCATGAACCTGACCCGCGGGCAGAACCGGAAGCTGTTTCCCGGCGTCCCGCGCGATGATGGCGCTGACCGTGTCCGGCAGCGGCGCGCTGGACGAAGCGGCGTCGCGCGTCGCGCCGGCGAGAACCTGCGTTTCGGTGAGTCCGACAAATCGATCGTCCGGGTCGAGCTCGATATCGACATTGTGACGAACCTTCATCGTCATCTTTCCGTTCGCCGGATCCTTGTAGACGGTCGCGGCGCGTAGGTCGAACTCTTCGCCGGTCCGCTCGAATAGGGCCCGCTCTTTTCCGACGTCGCGGAAAACGAATTCATTCCGGTCCGGATGGAAGGTCGAGTGGAGGAACCGGCCTTCGTAAGTCGCGCTGTATTCGTTGTGCGTGACCGACACCACGGCGCCGCCGGGCTGAACTTCCCGGTGCATCTCTTTCACCGCGTAGGTGACGCGTCCGGCTTTGTCCACGCCGGTCTTGTCCATCGTCTTGACGAGGAAGCCCCCGACCCGAATCTCGATGTGACCGCTGACCGTCCGGCCCGTCTTCACATTGAAGAATTGCTGGCTGTGGTTTTCGACCCAGTCCGCGCCCCGGCTGCGCTCCACGAGATAGGCGTCCGGATTTTCCCAGACCGGAACGTTGTACTTTTCCTGGTACTGGTAGCCGTCGCGGTTGGTCAGCGAGACCACGCCCGGCCGATCCGGAGCGGAGGTTCTTTCCATGCGGGTCTTCAGCGCGCCTTCCTTGTAACGCGCCTCGACGCGTTCGAAGAAGTTTTTGACAGTCGGAGCGGTTCCATCCGTGGTCAACCGGGTGGCGTCCCGAACGATCAGATCGCGTGATTCGAAAATATTGTGAGGCCGGGTCGCCATCTGGCCGTTCTGGAAGCGGACGAACACGAGGTTCTTTCCGGTAATCCGCGCGTCACTGCTGAGCGGAAGTTCCGCGTTCTTAAGTAGCACGCCGTTAATCCGAATGTCTTCGCCGCGCAACTCGCCTTCGACGGCGCCGAGAATGTCCTGGAACCGGAGAAAGCGGACAGTCTGGGCGCCCTGCCCCTCGGTGATCGCGGCGACCGTCAGGCCGCGGGAATCCAGGCGGTACCCCTCGGTGACTGGCGTTTGGCGGCCAAAACGGACGTCCGTCGGCGTTGGAAGAATCGGAGAGGCGCCGAAAACGCTCGGAAACCCCCGGTGATTGGCGCTTGGACCGATCTGCGCTTTCCGGTAGGCCGCCAGGTCCCGAAGACTCTGGCTGGTTCCGTAGAACAACGCATAGCGTGTGGTTTTTGTCTTCCAGGATTCCGTGGCGGAAATTTCGGCGAGTTCCGCGATGGCGGCGTCGCGGCGACCCGCGGTCGTGGCGGGGTCCCGGACTTCCCGGTATAGATTCTGAATCAGTTCATCGAGCTCGAGGTAGATGCGTTCGAAGTTGTTGATACCGGAAGTGACTTCGCTGTAGCCGCGCGTGACCGCCCACTCAATCGCGCCCGAGATGCGCTGCCGCGCTGCCGTTAGAGCGGAGATCTGTGCCGTGTTGTCCCCGACGGCGCCGCGGAGACGGCCGATTTCTGCGTCGATGCCCGTCAGCGACTGACGGGCGCGGGCCACGCCGCCCTTGCTGGCGACCACGTTGAAACGTCCCGTGACGGGATCGCGGAAGTGATTGCTCTCCTGGCCGAAGCGGATGATATTCTGAGCGGCGTTGAGCCGTTCGCGAATCCCCGCGATGCGGGCCTCTACCATCAGCTGCCCCACGAGCGGGCCAAATGGCTGAATTGTCGGAATTCCGGAGATCGCTAGCTCCTGCTCGGTCGGGATCTCGGCTTTCTCCATCGCCTGGTTCAGCTTCGCGCGGTGGTCGGCCAGCCACCACAGGTCAATTCGAGCCTGCCGGTAGTCTTCCATCAGCTGCTTCTGACGGGGCGTTCCGAAAGTTTCTTTCTGAAGTTCAGTCCGGATTTCGCGGAGAACAGGATAGTCCTCATGGCGTTCACCTGTAACGGTTTCCGCCAGCCACGCGCGCCGAAGGCTGCTCGCGTAGTCGAGCAACTTCTGGCGGCCAACACCCTGCGCGAAGCGCGCCTCCAGTTCCATTTCGCGAATCAGATTTTCAGCCATCAACCGGTCGGCGGGATCGGTGAGCTGCTGAGCCCGCGGAGTCACCTTGCCCAGATAACCCGACGGCGCATCCACCGGTATTTCCATTACCATTCCGGAAACGCGGCCGAGCAGCACGAGCTGGCCCATCATCCGTTTTGTAGATGAAAAAGGAACTTCGCTCATTCCGGGGCTGGTCAAAATCTGGTTCCAATTCTCGGGATTGGACCGAACCGAGGCGCCCTCCGGCGGAATAACGATCAGAAGGACGGTCCCTCCGGGAATAGGCGAAATTAAATACGCATACCCCTTGTCTCCGCGGAACCAGCGAATACCGGCGGCGACCTCAGTCTCGGTTGGCGCCCCAGTCCGGACGCGGTCATAGGGAACCTTGAACGCCATGGCCGGAAGAGAGTCGGCCCTCTGAAAACGTCGGCCTATTTCACCGTTCGGAAGAATTTCAACGCCGGCAAGAAATGTCTTCCGGCCATCAATGTCGTTCAGAAGTTCGCGCACCGCGCGGCGCACCGACAGCGACTGGCGGGCGAGATCTTCCGCCTTCTCGAGTCGAAACGGCGTTCCCGAGCCATGTGCGAAGACGGCGGGCGTTCCGGCGACACGACCGGCCTCCTGCTGTGCCGCCCCTTTCAGACCGGCCCAGTCGATGAGACGTCCGGTGGTCGGGTCGACAGGCGCGGCGAGGTCGTGACCCTGACGCAGCGCGAGAAGATAGGTCATCGCGGTACGCGCGGTTCCGTCTGGCGCCGAAAAATTCAGGAACGGAAGGGTGGATCCCACGGCCGGCTGCCAAGATGCGGCATCGAAACGATCCACCGCGCCGGTTTTGATCTGATAGGAATAGGCCATGCCGCGGCCCTTGGCTGCGGGCATCAGCGGAAGTGAAAAGAGAAGGCGAGTGAGCCGGTCGGCCCCGGTTCGTGCGTCCGCCGCTTCCCGTCTGAGGGCGTCCGCCTCCGCGTTCGTGGTGTTCTTTGCTTCGTTGTCCAGCCATGCGGCGCCCCATCGAAGACCATTGGTGCGGCTCACATACCAGTCGGCCACGATAAGATCCCGGGGTTGCGCCTGAAGATTCTGGATGAGCCGGCGAACTCGAATGATTGCCTCGCTAACGGTGATTTGATCGACGCGCGCGAAGATCTCAACCAGTGCGTCCGGTCCCAGCTCGGATAGCGCCCACGGATCGAGGTCTTCAGCGTTCTGAAAGCCGGCCGAGTCCTTCGTCCCGGCCGTGAAACCGCGGCCGTCGTAGTGGGCGCTAACGAGGCGGCGGGCGGCCGCGGAATACGCATCCATATATCTGTCCTCGCCGGTCGCCAACGCAAAAGACCGAACAAGACCGGTAAAGGTGATCTGGAACTCGCCGGTCGGCCCCTGGCGCGCCGTGCTGAACATCAGCTCCCCGGTTTCGGGATCCTGCATGTCGACGAGGAAATCCATCGCCGAACGGGCCATCGAAAAGAGTTCGGTGCGTTCTGCGCCCGGCTCCGAAAGCGCCCACAGCATCATCGCGGTCTTGGCCAGTTGAATGGTTTCTCCGGCGCGGACCTTCTGTTCGAACGCTCTGTGCATTTCGTACGGCTTTTTTCCGGGAACGACGGGGCCGGGCGTGGCGAAGAAGGAAACGACAGGGCCGCCATCATGTTTGGGAATGCGGCGAACGAGCTGCAGGAATTCTTTTCGGGCTTCTTCAACCGACTTGCCGCCGATCTGCTGGCGGCCGTTCAACGCCACGTCGAATGTCATCAGCACGTTCGCAGTATCTGCGTTTCCGAGCGTCGAGATGGGAACGGCACCCGCGTTCATCTTGTCGAGAGACGCCTGGAGCTCCTTGACGCGAGCCTGAACGATGGCGGAATCCAGATAGGCTTTCGGGAGCGTGGCATCAAGGGAGCCGAGTTCCAGGCGCCGCTGATCGATGGGAATTGCCGGGATGCCCGTGACGTAGGGAATTCCCTTCCGCGCCATGTCGGGATTTCCGATGGGAGGCGCGCGGGGAAGCGGAGCTGCCTGCTGAGCCGCCGGAGAAAACTCGTTCCGCAGCGACGAGAACGTCGGCAACTGGGGCATGAAGATCGTTCCCGTGATCGCGAGGATGATTGCGGCGACGGTTTCCTTCCGCTGGCGATGCAGAACCCGGCTCACGGCCTGAACGACGGCAAATCCGAGCGGACGCCAGATGACCGAGGTGACGACGAACGCGGCGATGGCGCCTAAAACGGTGAAAGTGATGGTGGGAGCATTGGCGAGTCCAGCGGCCGTCAGCATCAGGGCCGCGGCGACGACGATCGTGTACCAGAACCGCGTCCGAATATCGAGACGCGGCGCAGTGAGAGGTGCGCCCGTATCGCTCCGCGCCGCCCGGTTCGAGCGAACGGCCCAACGGACCAGAAGTAACGCGGAGAGAAAAATCGATGCCGCGATGAGGACCATCGTGACGACACCAACGCTCATGATGCCAAACGGAGAACTGGCACCCAGAGAGAAGAAGGCGAATACCGAGACATAGATTGCGGGAAGGACAAGACTTTCGCGTTGAGCGGAGGCAGGCTTCTTGGGGGCTTCGGTGATCGAGGCCGGCAGCGTTTTCTCCGCCCAGGCGCGGCCCAGAAGACTCGAGAGAAGATCCGCCATCGTGGCGTCTCGGCCCAACGAAACCCGGCTGGCCGCCGCGCGGGCCCGCGGCGTCACGGCGGAGCCAAGGAACGCGATTCCGGCTTCGCTCGTGAACCACAAATGTCCATCGGTCGATGAAATCCATGAAATCCCGACCGTGGACAACAACCAGTCCGTGCCAGCCGGTGTGCGGAGAATCCGCGAAAATTGGTCCGTGGACCGGAACGCTGCGGCGATCTCAGTTGTGGAGTAGGCCGCATCGGTCAACCAGGCCTGTCCGAATTCCGACGACAGCCAACCCTGACCGAATGCCGAGGAGATGTAGGCCCGGAATAGCGGCGTTGCGCGGAATCCCGCGGCGTCATTTGATTCAATCCAGAGGCGACCGCTGTTCGTTGCCAGCCACTGAAATCCCTGGGGCGTTCCGAGCCAGATCTGTCCGGAAATTCCCGACAGCCATTGTCCACCATACCGGGACGACAGGAAGGAGTTGGATTCCGCTGAGGCTAGAAAGATCTGTCCAAGACGGGTGTTGAGCCAGCCTTCTCCCGCAGTCAACAACCAGCGATGGCCCGCTTCGGTCTGCAGGAACCGGAGGCCCTCTCCTGTCGGGATCCAATTGTTCGACGGCATCGACAGCCAGGCGGCGCCCGCACGGGTCGCCAGCCAGTTGAAACCGGCGGGTGTTCCGAGCCAGATCCGGCCCGGCGCCGTCCTCAGCCACTCTCCGCCTATATAGGAGGAAAGGAACCGGCGGCCTGAGGCCGTTCCCAGGAAAACGATGCCGCGATTGGACGCCAGATAAGCGGCTCCATCGGCGCTGCGAAGCCACCGCTCACCGCGTCGGGTGGAGAGCCAGCGCTGCCCCTCCGGACTATCGAGCAGGCGCGGATCTTTACGAAGACCGTCGCGACCTTCCCACGTCTCAAGATAGTCGAGACCGTATCGCGTTGAAAAATAGAAATGCATTTCCCGGTCACGAACCTGAGGCCGGGTGGTGGACGTCCGGGTGCGGGTACGGCGCGGCGCCGTCGGGCGCTCGACGGTGTCCGCCTCCGTCTTCATCACTTTCTCAGCCGCCTTTTTGGTCGCGGTCAACGCGACACCAAGAAGGCTCAACGCAGCGGCTCCGATCAGCGCGAGGCCGGACGTGGAGGATCCTTCCGTGTTGGATGCGGGCTGCGAATCCTCACTGTCGATGTTGCCCTCCACATTGATCCCAGCAGCGATTTCCGCGGCGTCTGACTCCGTGGCCGCATTGCCGTTCTTCTGGTCGGGAACAAGCTGCAACGGACGGCGGTCTTCCGTTTTGTTGCCTTGTTTCTTGCGGGGATCCGTCGGAAAGATCCGGAAGTTTCCGGGAAGCGGAACGGCGTTTCCGTTCTTGTCGGTCAGCTTCACCGTGATCTTGTTGGTGCCCAAAACGATTTCGACGCGCACGTCGCCACCGGCGTTTTCGATGGTCTCCGTCCAGACCTGCTTGCCATTCGCGTCGAAGCCTGTGATCACGAGTTTCGTTCCCTGAGGAACGGCGCGGATGGTCGCGGCTTCCAGCGTGACGGGAACCCGTGCCTCGTAGGTACCGGGCTGATTTTCCACAGGACGGAAGACAAGATCTCCGAACGCGCCCTCAGGCCCCTCATCGGGCGTTCCGGGTTTCTCGATGTCGAAGCTGTAGGGAATGACGTATCCGAGGGACGGCTGCTCTCTGGGTTTTTCCTGGACAGGAGGGGTGCCGCTCTGCCCCGATGCGGGACTCGCGGTCTTGGGAGAAGGAGAACCGCCGGGTTGAGGATAAGAGATGAGTTTGATGCGCACCCGGATACCGCTGAAGAGTTCTATATCCGCTTCGCCATTCCCGTAAAGTGTGCGCAGGCGACCGGGAAGATACTGGTCAATGAAAGTCTGGTAAGTCATCAGTTCCCACAGCACCAGGAACTCGTACATGGTTAGCGGCGTCGTCTGGGTGGCGGTGGGTTTGCTGACCGCGCTCGCGGACGGCCGGGTGCCGTTGAGATAGACGAAAGCCACATCGCCGACGAGGAGATCTGCCAGTCCTCCGGCGCTATTCAGACGGGTCACGGAAAATTTGTCGAAGCGGCCGGACGGAACAGCGACTTCAAAGGTGCCGTTCGCGCCGGGAGCAGAAAGTTTTTCAGACACGACCTGGCCATTCAGCGTGAACCGGAATCGCAGGCTCTGGCCTTCCGGAACGGCGATGACCACGAAAAGACCGGAGCCGGCCTGTTCGTTCGTCAGCGGAACCGACAGCGTCGTGTTGTCCTCTGGAACCAGCGTCAGCCACGTTGTATTGCCCAACCCTTCAGTCGAGCCTGCGCCTTGCGAACTGGTGCCAACGCCCGGTCCGCTGTTGCCACGTCCGAAAACACTGGACGCGGCGACGGCCGTGACTACCACGGTGAGCGCGAGGGCAACCCGTTCGCGGTTGGTCATGGACGTCTTGCCGTCGCTGTAGACGGCTTCTCCCTGCGCCTCGGGCTTCGCGTCCTCGGGCGCAACACCTGGAATGGGGTTGCCGATCTGGGGCTGTTCTCCGGCGTCCTCGAGGTTTTGCTCAAGCGACTGCCTTTCGTCGGCGGCGCCCACTTTTTCACCAGCTTTCTTACCACCGTCTTTTGAGGCGCTTTTCGGAATTAGGATGAGCGTCTTGTCATCGGTATCGACGCGCTTCTCATCCTTCATGATGATCACGCGAATTTTCTTGGGGAATATCTCGATCCTGAACTCGGTCCGGCCGGGGGCCTTCTCGATTTCCTGACGAAATATTTCCTTTCCGGCCGCATCGTAGCCGATGATGGTGAGGTCGGAGCCATTCGGGACGCCGACGAGCGTCCCACCGGTAAATTCTTTGGGAAGATCGAGTTCATACTCGCCGACGCCGACACGGTTAAGGACAAGTGCATTCTCCGGAACCACAAGGGGTCCGTCTTCGATGGCGCCCGGAGGCGCCACTTCCATCTCATAAAAAATCGGGAAGTTGAGATTATCCAGTGGCTTTCCGAAAGACGAAGCGCCCGCTGCGGCGTTGGCGAGCCCACCGCCTCCGGACGGACTTCCCGACGTGGCACCGCCAACCGTGCCGAATCCCGTGGCGGGACCCTCCGGTAGAACAGCGACGACCGTCTTGGTTCCCCCTTTCGCCACGACCGTGCGACCGTCGCTCGTGAAGGTGAGGACATTCCGGGTCGTGGTTATAAGGTAGTTGGCGCTCAACGATTGTGAAACCAGCTCCTGCTTCTGGCTCGACTGGTCGCTCGCAAGGGCCTCGCGTCCGATCGCTTCGATGCGGAGAGGCTCATTCGAAACCACTCCGTCACGAACCGCGCTCACCTTGATGGATTTGACTCCCTCAAGGCGGAAGGAAAAATTATTGAGATCGCTAACATTGATCGTATCGGTCTGAAAAACGCTCCCGTCCTCCAGCGTCACAGTCAACTGCACCTGCGTGACATCGGGCGCGTTGACGATGCGAAGCTCCGCAGACGGGTTTGTGAAACTCGCTTTGAAAGCCGACGAGAAGGTGACGGTCCCCGAGTCGCTGAAAAACGATGTGACGGCCTCCGCCACCGCGGTCCCGGCCTGGCTGACGACGTCCATGGCCTTCGCACCGGACGGCACGGCGGTCCCCAGGGGACTGCTGGCCACAAGGACGTCATCCAGAAGGCTCTGGTCCAGGAACGTCATGTCGGGAGAAGCGAAACGCGCCGCCCCATGCCCGACAAAGATCGCGTAGCGCCCGATAAAGTTGGAGAGGGCGTCGGCGTTGGCGCCTTCGATGACGGCGGCGGCCAGAGGCGAGAGACTGGGCGCCACGGCGTCGGACAAAGCGTCGAGACTGGAGCGCGGCGCTTCCGATCCGTCTTTCGGGACAAGGAGGCGGAGGTTCTCGGCATCGGCTGGTTTTCCGCCTGACTCAATTTCAATTTTCAGCTTGTTGGCGGTAACGTCTTTTTCAATGACCAGGTCCCCGCCGCGCCCGGAATTCACACGGGAACGGGAAATCTCAGTGTCGTTCAGCATCTGAATGACGATGACACGCACATTCGCCGGAACGCCCGCGACAACGATGCCCTTGGCAGCGAACGGAACCCTCGCTTCATACTGGCCCTCGGCCGCTCGACGAAGCTCAACCTGATCGAAACCTTTATCGGACGGTGGCGCGACATCCATATCAACATTGACGGGAATCTCAATGGCCCCGATCTGCCGGGCCTTCGGCAGTCCATAAACAACTTTTCCCGGAAGTCCGGTGGGCGGATTGAGCGTGCTGTAGCCTCTCGTTTCACAGATATCCCGCCACCACTGAGGCGCCTGCTCATAGGGAATTACGCGGCCCGGGCTGCTGTCGACCTCCTGATAATAAATGGGGATGTGTTCCTGCCCGGGGAGGATGACGTCTTCAACCGCCCTGGTTGCAATCGGAAATTGAATGGGCATGACGATCATGTCTGCCAGGTGGAGATCGCGCAGACCAAGCCCGGCGGACGCCAGTACACTATCGACCTGACGAACGTTGAATGGAACATCGGTGCGCGAACCGGCGATGAAAGGTGTGGTCAATGGATTTGAAATTACGTCTCCCAGCATTTCATCGAGATTGCTGCCGAGGAGATCGGTATTGAAAAAATAAGCGCCTTTCGACCCCAGCACACTCATGCTCATGGGCTGAGGGCGCCGCTGTTCGCTGGGCGGCGCTACTTCTCCCGTTCCAACCCGGATCGAGGGAGAGAGGCCGTCAACGCGCTGGCCACCTCGGGTCACGGACAAAATTATTTCCGCCGTTCCTTCCGCAAATCGCGGAAGAAGCACTTCCCCGTTGACCACCCTTGCTTGATAGCGGAGCGACTCGCGTCCCGCAGCGTCCTTGCCAATGACCGCCACCTCGGTGCCGTTCGGAAGACCGGTGATGGTTCCATTGGTCACGGCCGGCGGAATGCGGGCTCTCAGCACCGCACCGCGCACGGCATCGTCCGCCAGGCCGACGCGTTCAAAGGCAATAACATCCCCCTCGTTCGCACGCGCTTCATCCACCTTGAGCGTTTCACCGGGAGCGGTGATTGCCAACGGCGCCGTTTTGGGGAGCTCTTTCTGGGAAATCGAACCCGCGTTCCCTCCGGTGTCGAATCTCGGCCCCGGCTTTCTGATTTTTAATCGGGTGGTGTCGAAAACGCGGGGATCATGGAGAGCAGGTGTTTCTTCTTCCGCCGGCTGGTTCTTGAATGGCGATTCGTTCTGCGGCGGCACGGTTTTCTCGGAGGTGGTACCAAAAAGAATCACGGGCGGCTGTGACAGCGGCGTCGCAGGCCGGATCTCGATCCGGTCCGCTCCGGCGGCGATGGGGACGGTAATGGAATTGGAAGCGTCCGCTTTCACCGGAACGGGGTCTCGCAACCAGCGGCCGTTCGAAATCTGAACAACTTCCACGTTGGTGCCCTGCGGAATTCCCGTGATGACCGCCTGATTGGTATTCGGCGTCACACCCGCAAAATAGACCCCGGGAACCGACTGGCCCATGACCTGGCCTTCCGATACCGGCAGACCGACGTTGTTGAGTGGAATGGGATCAAAAAAGGGCGATCCCCGGTGCACCGGCGTCGCATTAAATCCGGACATATCGACGCCTACGAAAATCAAGTCATTCGCCCATTCGTTCACCCAGGTGCCGAGCCCCAGCGCGTGCTCCTGGCTGAGCGCCGAATTCACGGCGACGGTACCCATGTTGTAGCCCGACACAATGGGAACGCTTCCCGACGCGGCGTCGTGCAAAAGATCCGTCGCTTCGACGACGATCGCGGGAGTCAAATCGTGAGAGACGCCGACGTGAGGCAGCATCATGGAAGAAGGAAGGTCCCGGCTTTCAAGCTGCCGAACCATGAGACTGTTGTCCCCCCCATAGATTGTTAGCCGGGAGCTGCTGCTCTCGGCCTTATCTCCTCGAACGGCCGTCCAGATGAACGCAACGATGGAGACAACCAGAAGGAGAAGAAGGGCCACATGAAAGATATTCCATCCGCTGACAAACAGGGCGCCCCCATTTCCGGCCATTACAAAGTCCGGATTGAACACGACGGCTGCGAAGGCCATGGCCATGCGTGTCGGCGCAGGGATTCGACCAAAAAGTTTCCAGACTCCAAGGGTGAAGGCCGCCCCGGCATCGGCGATGCTTCCCACCATCCCCGCCACCCGGAAGAACGTCTGGTAGGCCCCGGTGATCAAAACTGAAAACCGGATCTTTCCATCGAGAACCGAATCTTTCGCGAGAGGATCCCCCTTCTTCAGCTCGTTGGAGACCACAAGAGGAACCACGGCATTTCGATTCGAAACCGTCACATCCGTTTGACCCCGCTTGTCTCGCAGCCTGCCCATCGCCTGCAGGATGGCGAGGAACGTTCCTTCGGTCCGTGCGGCCCCGGTGGCGCCGAGGTTTCCAAGCGCTTCCATTTCCGGGGCGATAAAGAGTTTTTCTCCGGCGAAAAGCCGGTCGAGCGGCGTCTTTTCCCGCGCGAAGACCGAAAGGTATCCGCTGGCGTCCGACAGGTCCACGTGCGTTACGCGCGGCGTCGCGACCGCATGCGAAATGCCGCGCTCGCGAAGAAGGCGGCTCAGGTCCGGCGTGTGAAAGCCGCCCGCAATCAGAACCATCGGCGCGTTGCCCTTTCGGGCTTTCATCACCGCGGCGACCATGGTGCGGCTTCGCTGATCCGCCTCGGTGTAAAAAGACTCGAACGGCGCGAGCGACAGTTTCTCAAACAATTGCGAGACAGGTTCCGCAGCAGCGGCGGGCTTCAGCTCACGGTACTCGCGCCAGTCTGAGGGAGTCAGAGCAAACTGGATCAGCTTCTCCGTCAGTCGAAGGCGGCTGGAGAGATCACAGAGCGCGCGGTCTTCCGTGTTCCGGGACAGTTTCTGGACAACTTCGGCTTCCGCGTTGTGAACTGCCGCGAAAAGCTCCTCCGCATCGATACCATCGGCAAGCAGGGCGTATTTGACGAACTCGTCGAAGGAAGGATAGGACGAAAGGGAAAGGCCGGCGGACTCACAAAGGGTTTTCAATTCGGAATAGTACTGGCCGAATGACACCCGGCCTGAGCGGTACGCGAGACTGAATTCAAGAAGGCGCTGGAGTTCCTTGGTCGAGAGGCGCACGGCCAGCTTCTCGACGACCGTGCGACGTTCCCGGTCAACGCGGTCAAAATCCAGACGGGCCTCAATGTCAGCAGCGACAAGAAAACGTTCGAGCGAAAGTTCCGGCTCGACGTTGAATGCAACCAGCCGGCGCGCGTAAGCCGCAAGGCCAAGCTTGCCTCGGTGGTGCGCGTCACGCGCGTTTTCAAAATCCTGAAGCGCCGCCGGAAGGTGCGCCGCACGCGCTTTCTCAATAGACGATCTGACG
The DNA here is from genome assembly GCA_043732015.1 of Elusimicrobiota bacterium. Classification (GTDB taxonomy): domain Bacteria; phylum Elusimicrobiota; class Elusimicrobia; order F11; family F11; genus JBBRXR01. The sequence goes on from JAYTIE010000261.1 coordinate 49,534, forward strand.
CGCGCGAGGGAAGCCGTTGTCTCCGCTTGAAGAGCGTGCGCCTGAAGGTAGGCGGCGCGGTTGGCATCGTAATGCGCGCGGTCGTCAATTCCGAAAAATTTGGGAAGCGGATCCGAAAGAGTCAGTCCGAGGTAAGACGGCGCCGCGATGCGGTTCTCAGCGAGGAAAGCATTGGCCAGCTCTTCGGTGTCCTTCGACGAACCGCGGAAGTTCGAGAAATCAAAATCTCCGAAAGCGCCTTCGACGCCGATCAGGCGGATGCCTTTTTCCGTCACCAGAGTCCGGACGGTTTTCGCGATGTTCCCTTGCGCCTCGGCGTTCAGGTGAACGTCCTGAACGATGAGAACGGGAGCGCCGCCCTGTCCCGCGTAAGCGGACCGAACCGTGGCCAACGTCGAGGGAATGGCGGCGATGAGATCGGTGAGCGCGCGCGGAGCGCTGGCCGTCAGCCGACCGCTGTGGGGAGATTGATCAGGCCGGAAAGATGCGGGTCCTGCGGCGGGAAGCGTGTCCAGAAGCCGTTTTGGAGAAATGGCCATCGGCGTCGGAAGGGAGGCGAGTTGGACGCTTTTTTGTACTGAAGATTTCCGGCGCTGGTCCCAGACCTGGCCGTAGCCCTCCGCTTCCGCCAACGGAAGACCGGCGACCTCATAGAGCATGACCCCGCACAAAATGAGCGAGAGACATTTCCTGAACGAAAACGCTGTTTTATTGAAACGAATGTTCATCAAGGATGACCTTGAGAACAAGGGTGACCAGGTGGGATTAAGAACGCCTTAACGCGCGGTGAATAGTGTGTAAATGATGAAAACCACCGTCGAAGGGCCATGAGGAAAGGATAAAGG
>JAYTIE010000262.1:0-19887 GCA_043732015.1 Elusimicrobiota bacterium
CGTCGCTCTTATGCATCCTTGATCTCCGGGTTGCGGTTGCGGACGCGCGCCAGGTACGAGGTGCGCGGATTGGTGTTCAGGTCCGTCAACAGAGCGTAGTTGCGCGGATCGGTCTTCAGTTTGGAGACCGCGGAATCGGTGTCCCGCAGATTGCCGAAGACGATCGCCGCGGCCGGGCACGCCTGCTGGCAGGCGGTCTGGATCTCGCCGTCCTTCACCAGGCGGTTCTGCTTCTCGGCGCCGATCTTGGCCTGGTTGATGCGCTGCACGCAGTACGTGCATTTTTCCATGACGCCGCGCACGCGCGTGGTGACGTCCGGGTTGCGGCCCATCTTCAGGGATTCGGTTTTAAGATCAGCGTACTGGAAGAAGTTGTAGCGGCGGACTTTATACGGACAATTGTTGGAGCAGTAGCGCGTCCCGACGCAGCGGTTGTAATTCATTTCGTTCAGGCCTTCGGAGCTGTGAACGGTGGCTTCCACGGGGCAGACCACTTCGCAGGGCGCGTTTTCGCACTGCATGCAGGTGATCGGCTGGTGAAGAAGCTGGGGGTTGGCATCGGTGCCTTCGTTGTAGCGGTCGATGCGGATCCAGTGCATTTCGCGGCCGCGGGAAACTTCTTTCTTTCCGACGATGGCGATGTTGTTTTCCGACTGGCAGGCGATCGTGCAGGTGTTGCAGCCCGTGCACGCGTTCAGGTCGATGGACATGGCCCATGCGTAATCCTCCGAAAGCTTCATCTTCGGAATGATCATCGCGTGCGGTTCTTCGCCCTCAGCCGCTTCCTTCGCCGCGCCCTTTTCGGCATTCTCCGCGTGAGCGGCGGCTTCGGCGTGACGGTCGGAGATGTCGCGGATCTTGATAAGGTCGCGCCCTTCGAGTTTGTTGTGTTCCTGGGTCTTCACGAGCGGGTACTTCTTGCGCGTGGGGGTCACGGAGAGGGAGCTGAGCCAGAGGCCCGCGGTGTCCCGGAGCGCCTGCGCGTCGAAGCCGGTGTTGCTGCCGATTCGTCCCGCATAGCGGCGACCGTATCCGAGAGCGACGGTGACCGAGCCTTCGGCCTGGCCCGGCGTGACCCAGGCGGGCGCCTGGATCTTGCGGCCGTTCGAGGAAAGCTCGAGGACATCTCCATCGGAGACGTCCCATTTGCGGGCATCGGGGCCGCTGATCTGGGCCACGTTGTCCCAGGTGAGCGTGGTGATGGGCTTGGGAAGTTCCTGAAGCCAGCCGTTGTTGGCATAGCGGCCGTCCCAGATGTGCGGATCCGGGCGGAAAACAATGTCCATGGTCGGCGCGGCTTCCGCCGAACGGCCCGGCGGATCGCGCGGAATCAGCCCGCGCGGGGTGAAAGCGGTACCCGCAATAACGCCGTCCTGGACCGCGCGCTCCCATTTGTCCGTCGAGAGCCCCTGGGATTTCCAGAACTCCTGAACGATGTCGTGCGCGGAACGCGTACTCGCGTCCGCGAACACCGACAGTACTTCAAGATGGGACTTCCCGTCGTAAAGGGGAGCAATCAGCGGTTGCTGGATGGAAGCCGTTCCGTCGAAAGCGCGCGCGTCGCCCCAGGTTTCCAGTTCGTGCGCCTGAGGAATCGCCCAATGGCAGAGGCGGGCGGTCTCGTCGCGGTGCGTGCCGATATAGACGCGGGTGGCCACCTTCTTGAAGATGTCGCCGAACTTGATGTCGCCGGGCGTCGCGAAAACAGGGTTCCCGCCGAGAATGAGAAGCGTGGAGACCTTGCCGGCCTCGATCTCTTTCGCGAGGTCACGCAGGGATGCGGTCTGGTCGATGGGCTCGGCTTCAATGGAATCGATGTACTCAACGGTCTGGCCGACCGAACCCAGCGCGCGGTTCATGGCGTGCGCGAGGGCATGGACGCGGGGCGACTGATATTCGCCGGGCACAACAAGCGCGCGTCCACGGCGGGACTGCAGGTCGCGGGCGGCGGCGTTCAGCCATTCCGGCGGATTTCCGACGGGCGAGGCGGCGGCGACGCCCAGGAGGCGGGCCAGATGATCAGCGACGTTCTCGATGTCGGAGGCGCGGGTGGTAAACCGGTGGTCAGCCATCGCGCCCGTGTTTGTGGGCGTCGGCTCAACAACATAGAGGCGGTTGCGGTGTTCGCTGTCCGCCTGGCGGCCTTTCACATATTCGCGGGTGTAGCGAAGGCTGCCGGGCTGGCCATTCAGGAAATCGGCGTCCAGCGAGAATATCCTTTCGGCGCGGTCGAAGTGGTAGATCGCGTCCATCGGGCGGCCGAACGACAGCAGGGCGCCGTCGCGCGCGCTCACGCGACCCGCGGATTCAAACTGGTGCCAGTGCGCCTCGGGGAATTTGGCCAGCAAAGCTTTCATCAGCGCGCCCATCGACGGTGAGGTGACGGTTTCGGTAAGGATCCGGAATCCGGAACCCTGGTCCGCGGACATGGCGGGAATGAGTTTGCGCATTTCCTGAACGAACGACGCCCAGTTGCTGATCTCGTTCTCGTTCCAGACGGCGGCGAGGCGGTCCGGGTCGTAAAGGTTCAGGATTTCCGCCTGCATGAACACATCGGTCGCGCCGAGGCTGTCCGGGTGCAGCGTGTTTCCTTCGATCTTGGTCGGCCGGCCTTCGTGGCTTTCGACCACGACGCCACGCGCGACGCCCTGACGGGTCAGCGCGCTGGCAAAATAAAGCGGCTTGCCCGGGATGAGGTTCTCCGGAGGCGTGCTGTAGGGGAAAATCTTTTCGACGGGCTGCTTGGTGCAGGCGTTAACGCCGGCCAGCGCGATGGAAGCGGCCATGTATTTGAGGAGCTGGCGCCGCGTGACCTGAGGTCCCGCCGGGCCGCCCTTCTCTTCGGATTCAATGAAAGCTTTGACGGTCGGGTCTTCGGAGAGCGCGCCCAGGCGCTCCCAATAATCCCGGCCAACCTTGTTGGCCATCTGCGCGCGAATTTCAGCGATGTTCAACGATTCGATTTCACTCATCGGTGACAGGTGGAGCAGTCCATTTTCGAGACCACGTTGTACTCCTTGGCAAGGCGCAGGCGCACCTCGTCGACGTTCTTGTCTTCACCGGCGAGCTTCTTTAGCATTTCGTCGCCTTTCTCTTTCGTGAGGAAGACGGCTTCGCGCGGACCGATCTGACGCTCGGGATGACGATGGCAATTGATGCACCACTCCATGTTCAGCGTGTTCTGCTTCCACATGAGCGGCATTCTGTCCACGGGGCCGTGGCAGGTAACGCAGGCGACGCCCTTATTAATATGAATGGAGTGGTTGAAATAAACAAAGTCGGGTGTGTCGTGAATGCGGACCCAGGCGAGTGGTTTGTCGTTCTTGAAGCTTTCGCGAACTGGCTCGAGCATGGGCGCTTCGGTCCAGATCTGGGAGTGGCACGTCATGCAGGTGCGGGTCGCGGGGATTCCGGCGAAGCTGCCGGTCTCGACGGAGGCGTGACAATAGCGGCAATCAATGCCGATTCCACGCACATGATGGTCATGGCTGAAAGGAACGGGCTGAACTTCCGCGAGGCTGCGTTTGGAGATGTACGGCGTGCGGTTGATGTTCAAAATAACAGTCAACACCCCGGCGACGATTATAATAACGCCGACGATCACGACATTTACGATAGAGTTGCTGCTGCGATGAAATATCTGGGGCATGTTGGAGTGTTCTGGCGCGGGAACTGTACGAAATTCGGAAGGCGTTGTCCGGGCTTCTCAGGCGTGGAGAAGAAACTTTCGTTCGAAAACCGTGCTTGAACGATTGTAAGTATAGACAAGGAGAAAGCGTGTTGCCAAATGTTGGTTTTGGAGAAATTGCGGTCGTGTTCGTGATCGGCCTGATTGTTTTCGGCCCGGACAAACTTCCGAAAATTGCGCGCGGGCTCGCTGAAGGTCTGCGCGCGTTTCGCGATGAGCTGCGTGCCGTGAACGCGCCCATAGAGCCGAAAGAAGAAAAGAAGACGGCGCCGGCGGATATTTCTGAGGTTTCCAAACCCGACTGACTGGCGCGCGTGCCTTAAAATTGGTATCCCACGCCCATTCTTAATCCCTGGAGATTCAAACTTTCATGAGCCATCGCACAAAGAGCGGTCAGAAGCGCACCCGTCACAAGCGGAAAATGATCCTGAAGCGGCGCTTCAAGCGCAAGAAGGCAGCCCTGTTGGCCGCCGGTCACATCAAGAAGGGCGTCGCCCCGGTCGCCCAGGCCGCCCAGAGCTGAAATCATCGCGCAAAATCGGCCATTAATGGTTGATTTTGCCGACCTCACCCCTTACCCTTAGAGCCGAATCGGCCTTTTGATACGTTTTCTGGACCCGAAGTCGGGGTCCGGAGCGTGTCGAGGCGTTTCGGTCATATGGGGTTCTGGCAACACATCAACACGACTCAAAAGCGGGGTCCGTTTCCGACGGGAACCCGCTCCTTCCTCATAGGGATTCTCTCCATTTCCTTTGTGCTCCTGTCGGCTGTCCCATCGCCGGCTTCGCCTCCTTTCAGCCGCGGCGCCCGCCCCATTTCACTGGGCGGAGGCTATACCGCCGTTTCCGGCGACGCCTACAGCCTTTTCTACAACCCGGCCGGCCTCTATGACATCGCCCAGCAGGAAGTGGCCGTGGATTACGGTCGCTGGAGTTCGGACGCCGACCCGGCCGGCAGCGATTTCAACGGATTGTACGCGATGCCTTGGCGGTACAAGGACCAGCGCGTTCCCATCGGCTTTGGTGTTTACGGAGAAGGTTCGGGTCCGCGCGCCCACATTGTTGATCTGACGGCGGGCGGCGCCATCGATGCGCCCATGGAACAGCTCACGAAGGGAATCATCAAGTTTCCGGTGCGGGCCGGCCTGGCCGCGACCATTCGCCAGGAAGGCGGCTCCAAGAATTCTTCCCGCGTGGGGAAATCCGCGATCGGCCTGGGCCTGACCGGGGGCCTTCTGATCCCGATCAACCACCAGCATCAGGCTGGAATTTCGATCCGCAACCTTTTCGCGCCGGGCACCAACACCGAAGGCACCTCCCTCAATCTGGGCATCACGCGCCATCACCGGGACTATCTCGACATGTTCCTGGACATGCAGATACAGGAACGGAGCGTTTACCGGTTTCACCCGGGCCTCGAATGGTCCTTCGCGCGCGGTGTGCTCCGCCCCCGGCTCGGCTGGGGTTTCCACGATTCCCGGAACATCGATACGATGTCCACAGGCGTGGGCTTCAATCTTTCCCCGTTCCAGATTGACATGGCCTACCTCATCCCGTTGCACTCGTTGAACGACAACACCGCCCAGTTCCGCGCGTCGCTGGTTTACCGGTTCGGCCGTCCGCAATTTTCCGAGGTCTACTACGACCGCGCGCTGGAAGCCGCCAGCACGCTCGACAACAATGTTTTGACGCTCACCGTGAAGGAAGCCGAGCTGAAGTCGTCTCTGGCGGAAGTCGAACAGAAGCGCCGCCTGGCCGCCGAAGAACTCGACAACATGAAGAAGCGGATTCAGCTTCTGCAGGGGCAGGACCTCCTTGGTGACAGGGACAATACGATTCGCCAGTTGAAAGAGCGGGTTCGCGCGCTGGAAGGATCCGTTTCTGACAACAGCCGACGGGAAGCGGCGCGACTGAAAAGCGCCGAACCGAAAATCCACGTGGTTCAGCCCGGAGACACGCTCCAGAACCTGGCGCGCCAGTACTACGGAGATCCGAACCAGTGGAAGAAAATTTACAACGCGAACTCGGACAAGATTGACCGCGGACTGCCGAAGCAGGGAACGAAGCTGGTGATTCCGTGACCCTGAAATCCGCCACACAGCCGGATCCGTGGCAGAGCCGGCTTCGCCGTTTCAAGGAGAAGCTCGCGGAACGCCTCTGGGCGTTGCCGTCCGTGTCGGAAGCCGAGAAGGAAATCGTATTCAAGGAGTACCTCGCTGATCTGGATGACCTGGAAGGCGATCTGGCCCGCATGCAGGAAGAAGCGGCAGGCAAAGCGCGCACGGCGCTCGACGAGAACGATCTCCTTCGGTCGCTCATGGGCGTTCCCGGCGACGAACTGAAGACGCGCACGCTGGCTCTGACCGAGGAGCTGGGTGATTTCAAGGAACGCGTGGCCCGCCGCGAGGACGAATTGTCCGAGATGCGGGAGCGTCTGGTGACGGCGAATGAAGAAAATGACGCGCTTCGCCGGAGAATCCAGTCCTTCGAAAGCCAGTCCGAAGTCTTCCGCACCGAACAGCTTCGTCAGCGTGAGAACGACATCCGCTATTACTCGGAAAACCACGCGGCGCTCCGCGAACAGGTGAAAGATCTCGAATCGCGACTCGGTAACCTCCGCGAACTGTTCACCTCGTCCAACAAAGCGCTGGTGACCGAGAAGCAGGAAGAGATTTCGCTGCTTCAGAAAAAGCTTATCGAAGAAATGGAGCAGACGCTGCGCCGCGGCCAGGAAATTGCCTGGGCCGAGGAAGAGGCGTTTGCCAAGGGCGTCGCGCAGCGCGTTCGCACGGCGCTCGTGTCCGCGCAGGGCCAGTTGATGCTGACACTGGAACGCCTCGGACTCATGGATCCGGAAAGCCGGACGGAGGCCTTCTGGAAGTCCCGCATCCGCCTGTTCATTGAGGGCGGCGAGGAGCTGTCCGAAAATTTCCGTTCCGTTCAGGAGCTGCTTCAGGAAGTGACGTCGGCGCTGGACGATTATCTCCATCTCACGAACCGGCGGCAGATCGCCCACGAACCCGTGTCGCTGCCGGAACTGGTACGTTCCGAGGTGGCATCCCTTTATTCCGACCGTCAGCCCACGCTCCGGTTCGATGTGTTGTCGGACGATCCGCTGCCCGACGTCCGCGGCGATCCGCAGCTCTTGTCCTTCGTCGTTCGCGAGCTGATCCGAAACGCGGTCGAGTCGCTTCCGAACGGCGCCGGAGAAATCCTCGTTGCGTTGAAGCACGTCGCTGCGCGCGGCGTGATACAGGTAATGGTCCGGGACACCGGACGCGGCATCGCGGGACATCTTCAAACGCGGCTCTTTCAGCCCTTTTTCACCACCAAAGAGGGCCATCAGGGCCTCAGCCTGAGCCGCGCCCGGCGGTACGCCGAGTTCCACGGCGGAATGCTGGAGTTGATCGAGAGCGCTCCGGGCCATACGATGTTTCAGCTTGAGCTTCCTCTGGCCGACCGTCCCATCACCGCGGGATTCGCCGCCATGACCCAGAGGCGCCCGCAACCCGGAGTGTCGTGATGGGGAAAGTCCTTCTCATCGGATTTCCGCCAAAGGACCTGAAGCGCGTCGTCGATTTTTTTCGCACCGTGGACGTTGTCTGCGACGCCGCTTCGAACATCGAATCGGCCATCGACAAGATCGCAAAAGACGCTCCGACCGTCGTGGTGGCCGACCGCCCGGCGCGTCTCGATGAAGTCCACGGTCTGAACGAAGCGCTCCGCCAGTCGTCACCGACCACGCCTTTCCTGGTGGTTCTCCCGGATTCCCGTATTGAAACGGCGCTGCCCGTTCTTCGCGCCGGCGCGTTCGACTGCGTCGCGCGTCCCTATGACCGGAATCGACTTCTTTCCGCCGCCAAACGCGCCGCCTTCCGCAACGGCCGCACCCTTTTTGTCCCGAAGATCCGTCCTCGTCGCCGCCGCGCCGGTCTGGTGGGCGCCATGGCGTTGGGATTTCTCGTTGCGCTTTCCGTTCTGTCCCTGGGCGTTCGCCGCGTTCCTGCGCCGACCCTGGATCTCGGTTCGGCCACCATCTCCGGCGTTCAATGGAGCGGGCATCGCCTCTGGGTGGGGAACTGGTACGACTCGACCGTGACGCTTTATGAACTGGGTCGCTCGGTGTTCGGAAAGAGCACGAAACTTTTGCCGCGTGAAGTGGTGCGGCTGCCGGACGTTCAGCCCATTCTTCTCTGCGAAACGCCCGTGTCATTCATCACGGTGGGATTTGATCTCATGTTCCGCCGTCATTCGCCGGCGCCGGGACTCCCGATTGAACAGACCGTGAAAGCGCCGGGCACGAGTCCCACGGGTCTCGCCTGGGATGGAAAATTCCTCTGGAGCTGCGACTCGAACACGGGTCTTCTCTATCGCCATGGCGCGGATCTCGCGGTCATTGAAACCATTCCTTCCATTATTCTTCAACCCATGGGACTGGCGGAGGAAGGGGGACTCTGGGTCATTGGTGGAACGCCGCTGCGCGTCGCACGGCTTGAGCGGAGCGGAAAGGGCTATGTGTGGCACGGTCCGTATCTCGCTTCGACCCTGTTGGGACAAGGGGTTCCCGCGACGGGTTTTGCCGCGGGCTATCACCGCCTGTGGGCCGTTTCCGGCGGGGATCCGACCTTGACGTCCATTTCGCTTTCCCGGTTGCGGGGAACGCCCGAGCTGTGGAAGAAAATTCAGGGAGCGCCGTAATGGAAATCGAGCGGCGGAAAACCACGCGGTTCACGACCAGCATTCCGGTGGGGCTGCGTTTCCCGAGCGGCCCGGAGCGGGAAGGGTGGGGACGTATCCTGAATCTCAGCCCCGAAGGGCTTTTGCTGGAAACCCAGTTCCCCCTGAAAGTGGCGGGCGTACTCTATACGACTTTCGCGTTGCGGGACGGACTCCAGTTCAGGAATCTCCGCACCCGGATCATCCGGGTCGCGTTCGAAGACGGCTACTACGTGGCCGGCATCGCGTTCGACGACGTTGTTGACCACGAAACGCTGCGCGACGTCATCGCGGCTCTCGCCCATGAGGGCGGACTTACCATCGTCTAGACGTTTCCTCCCCGCGACTTCTTTTCCGTCCATCCCATTCATGCTACCATCCAACCGCGGCGCCGCTCATGGCGCCCATAACCGCTTACTCGAAGGAAAAACAATGCTTCGCCGTATGTGTCGCGCCAAGATTCACCGCGCTGGCGTCACCGCTTCCCGCCCCGACTACGAGGGCTCAATTGAAATTGACGAAACGCTCATGAAGGCCGCCGGACTGCTTGAACATGAAGTGGTTCTCGTCGCGAACGTCGCCAATGGCGCCCGATTCGACACCTATGTCATCAAGGGTGCCGCGAACTCCGGCGTCATCGGGCTCAATGGCGCAGCCGCCCGCCTCGGAAATCCGGGGGATAAGCTCATTATCATGTCCACCGTGTGGGTCACGGAGGCGGAAGCGAAAAAATTGAAACCGAAATTCATTCAGGTGGATCATAAGAACCGCATCTTCGACGTTCGTTCCCAGGTGAAACGCGGTCCGCTGGAGCCCCGGTGAGACCAGGCGCCGCGCTTCAGATCGACGGCGCCGCTCCGGCTGTTTCCCGTCCGCTCTGGAAGCGCCGCTGGTTCCAGAATTCCGCGCTCGTCATCCTCGCCATTGCCGGCGCCTACGGATTGATTTACCACGATGTGGTTTCCCGCGCCCACGACGCCTACGATCAGGGTGAGCTGCACATGACCTGGTACCGCAATCCCGACGCCAAGAAGAAATTTTTCGACGACAAAATGACCGCGGAACGGACCGCGCTTGAATCCCAGTTCGCCGCCAAGAAAATTTCAGAACCCGACTACCGCCGGAAGCTGGACGGCCTCGAGTTCGATCACGATTTCGCTCTCAGCGAATCCTCCGTGAAGTACGCCTACCAGTGGTACAAGGATTCCTACGAAATGTTCAGCCCGCCGGAGTCCAGGTGGACGCGGATGGCCCGTCAGAAAGCGCCCGAAGCCCTCGAGTTGTGGAAGGTTGAGCTGCGCGCACAGAACGTGCCCTTCGAAAACACCATGTTCGACTGACCTATAGATGCGGGCGCTCAAAAAGGCCATTCGACGTCTTTCCCGCTGGTGCCTCGCCATCGCGCTTGTCCCGCTTCTCTGGTCCCTCGTTCATCAGCTCGGCCGCATGATGTCGGCCCTGTCCGCGGAAGGCGTTCGCGCCTGGTGGCTGTATGCGGCCGGAATCGGTTCTTACCTCGCGGTTGAAAAAATCCTCTCCCGTCCCATGTGGCTGTATGTGTTTGGACATGAGCTGACCCATGCGGTCACCGGAATCATGTCGGGCGCGAAGGTTCATTCCTTCAAAGCAAAGTCGCACGGCGGCGAGGTGGAACTCAGCAAGTCGAACGCGTTCATCGCGCTTTCTCCCTATGTAATTCCTTTTTACGCCGTGGTGGTCGTGCTGGTCTATGCGACCGTCCAGCACTGGTGGAGCCATCCGGCGCTGACCCCCGTTTTCCAGTTCCTCCTGGGCGCGGCCCTGGCTTTTCACTTTTCTCTGACATTCTCAGCCATTCATTCGAAACAGACGGATCTCAAACTGAAGGGGTTCTTCCTGTCCGGCATGCTCATCGCGGTGGGCAATGCCTTGATTCTCGGCGTTTTGGCGGTATCCTTGTTCAGGAAGACCCCTTCTCTGACGGAATTCGGTATTGAAACGACGCGAGAAACGGCTAGAATCTGGATGAAGGGATTGAGAGAAGTTGGCGCACAAGTGTCCGGATTCAACCGCCCGCCTGATTCGGGCCTCGCCTCGAAGGACCGCAGCACATGGACCCGTTAACACATTGCCTCGTCGGTGGAATGGCCGCCAAATCCGTTGGAACCTCGAAGCGGCGCTTCTGGGTCATGTTCCTTTTGGGCGGGGCGCCCGACCTCGATATCATTTTCAATCAGCTCCCCGGATGGGCCTGGGCCATTCAGCACCGCGGTATCACCCACTCTCTCGTCGGCGTCGTCCTTCAGACGGTTTTCTACGCCTGGCTTTTGCGCCGCTGGGACGCGGGTCCGATGAAAGAGCGCATGGCCATGTATGCGCTTCCTCTTTTCGCGCACGTGCTCTGCGATTACCTCACCGCCTTCGGCGTTCCGTGGTTCGCCCCGTTCTCTTTCCATGAATATTCCGCGGATCTCATGACCGGTCTCATGGTCGTACCGATGTTCATCATGGGCGTCGGGCTGATTCTTGCGCACCGCAAGGATCTCGCCGGCTGGCATGGAACGCGTCAGATCTGGGCGGGCTGGGCGCTTTATCTGTTCATGGCGATTTCCGGAAAAGCATATGCAGCGAAGCTCGCCGCCGCGCAGGGCGCGATCGCGCTCCCATCCACCGCCAGTCCGTTCCAGTGGTCCGTTGTTTACCCTGACAGCGCATCGCAGTCCTATCAGCGCTTCGACGTGGATCTTTTCCATGGCCGCCGGATGTCCCGCGCGCCGGTGCCGATGCCCGGGAAGGAGTTCCCGATCCAGGCGAGTCTCGTCAGCCCCGAGGTGCGGGAGTTTCTTCAGGGAAACCGCTGGCCCGTGGCGCGCGCGGTCGCCGTCAGCAACGGTTGGAATGTGGAGTGGGGGAATCTTTTGTTCTCAACCCGGGGAATGGTCCGGGCTAAAGTTCGGGTGCACGTCGCGCCAAATGGTGATGTGTTGTCCAACGAACGGATTTTTGGATTCTGGGACCCTGCGGAAAGTGACTTTTCGGTCGCAACCCCCGCTTCCTGATTAACTTCATGCGCCGTCCTCTTCTCTCCCTCGCAGTTCCTTTGCTCTTCACCTGTGTCGCGCTGAGTGCCGCCCTGAAACCGGGGGACTTCGTCACGCAGGGCCCGGGAACGGCCAAGAAAATCGCGCTCACGTTTGATGACGGGCCGGGCCCGCACACAGACCAGTACATCGCGCTCCTGGACCGCTATCACGTCAAGGCCACGTTCTTCATGCTGGCCGAGCAGGTGAAATACCGTCCGCAGGTGGCGAAACAGACCCAGGAAAAAGGCCACGAAGTGGCCTGCCACACCTACAACCACTTGAATTACCTGCAGATCTACCGGGCCAACGAGAAGAAATATCCGAACACGTCCGAAGGCAAAGCGAAGGCGGCGACGGAATCGCGGCAGGCGCTGGTGGCGGACATGAAGAAGTCGCGGGAGATCACGGAGAAGGCGACCGGCGTGAAGCTTCGCCTTCTGCGGATGCCGCACGGCGTGGATCGCCCCTGGGTGAAAGAGGCGGCGCGTGAATCCGGTTTCATTCTGGTGAACTGGACGTTCGGCCAGGATTGGCTGACGTCGCCCGAGCCCGTGCTGGAGAAGGGATATCTGAAGGCGCTGAAACCGGGCGCGATTTTCCTTCTGCACGACGGGGGGAACAAGCGGGAGAAATCGCTTCAGATCACCGAAGCGCTGATCAAGGAAGCGCAGGCCAAGGGCTACGAGATCGTTCTGCTGTCGGATCTTCTGGGCCTTCAGGACAATCCGAAGCTCTGACCCACCGGACGCCGTTCTGGCGTCCGCCCTCCGGTTTTCTTAAAACATCCGGGCAGGACCTGGCGAGCAAAGACCCAGGAGAGATTTAAAAAGTCGTACCGGCGATAGGACTCGAACCTACACGCCCGTGAGGACATCAGATTTTGAGTCTGACGCGTCTGCCATTCCGCCACGCCGGCAAGGTCGGAATTGTACATCATCTATGAAATTGATTTTAACGGGCGCGTCGGGCTTTATCGGCAGCGCTTACCTTCGTCACCTGAACGACCTCGGCATCGATGATGTCGTCGCCGTCGACGTTCAGCCGACGCCCGATCATCCCAACTTCCGCGGAAAGAAGTTCAGCGCCTATGTTACGCGGGAGGATCTCATCGATCGCCTCGACCGCGGCCAGCTGAAGGAAGTGGACGGCATCATTCATCTGGGCGCCTGTGCCGACACGACCGAAAAAGACCGGGCCTTTCTCGCCCGCAACAATGTGCAGTACAGCCAGCGTCTCGCGCGCTGGTCGCTGTCGAATGAGATGTTCTTCCATTACGCCTCCAGCGCGTCCGTATATGGAAATGGCGAAGAAGGGTACAGCGACGATCCGGAAAAGCTGTCTCTCTACAAGCCGTTGAACCCCTATGCCGAATCGAAGTGGACCTTCGACAAATGGATCGCTTCCGAGAAGCTGCTCGACCGCGTGGTCGGATACCGCTACTTCAACGTTTTCGGCCCGAACGAGTATCACAAGGGCAACATGAGCAGCATGGTCGCGAAGGCGTTTGACCAGATCAAGTCGGGCGGGCATGTGAAACTTTTCGCGTCCTCGCGCCCAGGCTACGGCGACGGTTCCGAAGAGCGGGACTTCATCTACGTGAAGGATGTCTCGAAGGTGATGTCCTGGTTCCTGGAGCGGCCGGAGAAGGGCGGGATTTTCAACGTCGGAACGGGGAAGGTGCGGACTTTTCTCGATTTGGTGAAGGCCGTGTTCAGCGCTCTCGGGAAACCGGACGCGATCGATTTCATCCCCATGCCGGAGTCGTTGAAAGCGCAGTATCAGTATTACACGCTGGCGGATCTGGAACGGCTGAGAAGGGTGGGGTGCGACGTGGCATTCCGTTCTCTGGAAGAGTCCGTGGCGGATTACGTCAACGGACACCTGTCCGCCGAGAATCCCATCTACTAAGTCCTACGCCTGGCTCGAGATCATCTCGACCAGGTGACCGATGTTGCGAAGCGCGGCCCGGTCCACCTTGATTCCCTGATCGAAGTCCTGCATCAGGATAAATCCAACCTTCTCGAGAATTTCCAACCGTTCGATATTCGCGGCATCCCATCCGACGTGGCTCGGGATGAGAACGAACAGGTTCTCCACCGCGTCCTTTTTGAGCTTGGATGAGAGATCAGTCGCCAGTTTGGACAGATTGATCACGTTGCGGCCATCTTTCCTGACTTCAAACAGGTCGGTGGACTGGATAATCGGGATGATGCGCTCGTCGCCCTTGAACTTGTCCGTCAGCGATTTCAAGTCCTTCTCAGCGCATGACAGATAAAGGCTCTGTTTCGGGCCCAGATTCCTGACCAGGGCTTCGATGGCTTCCGTCTCCAGATTGATGTCGCGCACGGGATAAAAGAGATTCTTGTTGGCGGCGAGCGCCCGGATGCTCTTCTTCCGTCCTTCCGCAGAGATCAACGCCATGATCCAGGTGCGAGCCTCGTCCGCGTTCGGCCGGTTCTTCAGATCGCCCTGCGCCAGGTACGTCGACACGCTCCGCGCCAGGTTCGTGAGATCGGTGTTCGACAAAGCGGAAATCTCTTCCGTGAAATTCGTTTCGCCGCCGACACCGATGGATTCTGGCGTCGGGAGAAGCGTGTTGAAAGCGGCGATATCGGCCTTCGTCCCCAACTGGGAGCGGCCTCTGATGAAGTCAGCGATAAGCCGGGCCAGCGGGGCCAGGCTGTCGGAGTTCCCGGTCAAGGTTCCCAAGGACGACGTCCGCGTCGCGTTCGGATTCGTGGCGGACGCGCTCTGCGCGCCGTCACGCGCCTCTTTCTGCATTTTCGCGATCTGCGCGCCCAGCGCCATCAGCAACATGACGGTCACCGTCAGCACGGCGACGACGGCTTCGACGATGCCGAAGGCCACGGCCGCGCCCGCCAGGACCACAACGGCGATCGTCGCGGCGATGGACGCCGGTTTTTTCAGATTGCTCAAAATCTTTTCGACGAGAGCCGAGCCGGGTTCCTGCTGGGCCAAGGCGCTGTCGAACAATGTTACGCGGGCGGGGGTCTTCACACCGGGTGTGCTGCTGTCTCCTGCTTCGCGGCCCTTGGCCTCCGCCTTGTTGTCCGCGGTGCCGCGGCCTTCGGATCCGAGAACGAGCGCTTCACTCGTCTTTCCGGCTGAGATGCCCAGTGCTGCAATGAGGAGCGGGTTTTTCGTCGGCGACGGCTGACCGGGGATCTGACCGGTTGCCGAGGTTTCGACGGGGAATCCCAGCTGAACACTGAGGGCGTCTCCGCGCGGACGGCGCGTGCTCGCGTGCATGCCTGAGAGATCTTCATTGTCCACCGTGCCGTTGGTGTTGACCTTCGGCCGGCCGGCGGTCAGCGGCGCGACGAGCCGCGCGCGTTGCGACGCGCGGGCCGACGAAATTTTCAGAACGCGAACGGACAGGGGGCGACGCGCATTGACGGGCGCCATCATCTGTTCCGCCCAGGCGGCCTTGAGCGAGAGAAGCAGGCGTCCGCGTGAGACGCTACCCGACAGGTCGTCGGAGCGCTGTTCACCTGACCGGGAATTGGCCTTCTCACGGAGCCAGCCGTCGTATTCGCCGGCCAGTGTTTGAATTTCGGTCAGCACAGGCCCGACGTTGGACACGGAGCGGTTGAAATCGCGGTTGCCCAGGGCAGCGCGGTCTTCGGCGCTGTGGGCGGCGAGGGTTCTGGCCACAGCGGCACGGGCCGCGTCCTGGGTCGCTTTGGCGAGCGCTTCCACGACAGCCTTATCCTCGTCGGTCAGCTTGTCCCTTTTGTTGGGATTCCGGCCCGCGAGAATCGCCACGGCATCGTCATAGTCGATGCCCCGGGTTTCCGCGAGCAACGCGGCCGCTGCGTCCAAGGTGGAAATGGCGGCAGCACGAACGATACGCTGGTCGATGTCCCTCGCGTTCCGAGCCGCTGGAGAAAGGAAAAATCTTGGCGTCACCGCGGCGAGCGCTTGGGTGATAAAGGAGGTCGCCGAAGAAACGGATGAGGTCACGCGCTGAGTGAACGGCGGACGCGCATCACTATTCCCGCTGGTGCCGGAACGCCCGGCGCCCACCGCGGAGCCGCCCGCCGTCACGCCGGTTCCGGAGACTGTGCCGGCGTTCGCGAGGCCAAATGCGCCCACGCGGACTTGATTCAGGGTGAAAAGAATGAACGCCAGCGTCGTCGAGAGAACCGCGAAAAGGGTGGCCGGGAGAAAGGTCTGGGGAATTCCCAGCGCCTGAACGCCGAGGGCGACGAGAGACGCCGACACGGCCAGCGTGACGGCGATACCGGCGACATCGAAGCCGCGCGCGGCGAGACCATTAAATAAGGAACCGAGCGCTGAAGACGTTTGGGGGGCCAGCGTTGAATTCTGCGAGAGCGCGGTCCCAGCCTGATCTGTCTTCCGGGTGGGATTCGAAGCGCCTTCGAAAAGCGTGAGATTCGGTAGAGAAGTGTTTCCGGTGGGCTGGCCCGTGGTTCTTGCCTGTTCGTCCAGGCGGTTCGCATTGGCCAGCGCGGTCTGCTCGTTCCCGGTGTTCGAGACGGCGGCGCGGGTCTGTTCGTCTCTGCCCGCATTGCGGGCCGCGTTCTCCAGCCCCTGCGTCGAGGACGCGTCGCTGTTCACGGACTCCAGGAGCGCCTCAGCGACCTTGGCGGGGCTGACCGGTTTGGCCGGATTGCCACGCCCGTTCCTGCTGTCCAGCGGGGAGATGTTTCGCGTGGTCGATCTCTGAGCGCTCGCGGTTTCACTCATTCGCTGGTTCCGTTGATTCGCGGAAGAAAGAGGAGCCGTCGCGGGCGCATTCGCGGCGTTGAAAGGACGCGCATTGGCCGAGGCGTTGGGTGGTCGCGCCGAAGAACGGCTGTTCGCAGCAGATTGAAAGCGGGCCGAACCGGCCCGGTTCGAGTCTGAAATATTGTTCTCATTGCCGGCGTTCAACGCCAGCGGATTTTGAGGAAGGCGCGTTGCGAGCGCGAGCGTGCCTGCGTCCTGGCCCGATTCCGCTCCGTTCGTGTTCTGGACGCGCATCAAGGAAGGAATTCCACCACCACGTGATCCGGAGCCAGATCCGGCGGGAAGGAGATCGTCCCGGAGCGGCGTATTGGTCATGGGGCTGGTATCCCGCTGCGCTTCCTGCATCTCTCCGTTGGTCGCTCCATGTCCGGAAAGGAATTTCATCAGCGCGTTCATCGTGTCGGTTTCAACGGCGTGAAGGCTTTCATCCGGCTTTGTCAGAAGGAGCGCATTTCGAAGCATCAGGCTTCGCGACCGTTCAACCTTGACCGGATCGGACTCGTTCGCGGCCGGCGTTTCGTGCGTGGTGTTCAGGACTGCTTCAATCGCGTTGAGCATCGAAAGCTTCTCTTCTTTGTTCACGCCTACTGTGCGGTTAATCAGGTAGGCGCCGGCGTAAACCGGAGCGTTGGCGGCCAGCAGCCGGTAGAGATAGGCGGTTTGTTCGGACCCGTTCAGGTCTTCGAGATCCTCTTCGACGGAGCCGTAGCGGGCAACTCCACGAATCCAGGGAAGCGCTGAAGAATCAAGAACGACGGTATCCGCCGCGTTGTATCGTCGGGCTGTCGCCGCCGCGAACGGCTTTCCCGCGATGGTCTCGTAGAACTTTCCGACCATGTCGGGGTTCAGCGCCGCCAGCGTGATCTGGTGCCTGCCCATGGACTGAACGCGGAGGGCGCCGTCAAACAAATCGGAGACGTCGCCGTTCCGGTACGCCTTGTACGCGTCAAAGCCAGGCTTGGTGAAATAGGGTTCCAGTTGTTCGTCGGTGAAAGGAATACCTTCCGCATTTCTCAGGCTGGCACCGACCAAGGGATTCGTATCGTCTTCTATCCATTTGGAAAGGATCGACCAGTCGATCCGGTGGAGCGCCTCCCCCATCTCGACGTCCAGATCCCGCAGGTGTCGACGGATGGTCGAGCCGCCGCGTTTCTGTATCGCCGCCGTGGTTTCGGGGGAGAGGCCACCGTTCGCCAGTTCACGACGAATCGCGGGCGCCAGGTCCGAAAGTCCCTTCCAGGACAGGTACAGATTGTGAACCCAGGTCTGGATCTTTGCGCCGAGCGCCCGGACCGCCAGAGTCAGATCGAGGAGGGGACTGTGGATATCTTCGCCATTCTGCTGCCTGCGTTCCATCTCGTCAGTTTCCGCTTCTAATTCGTCTAGCGTGGGGGTAACCCAGGACCGGACTTTTTGTGCTGGCTTTTTCTTGTCCGCAATTTTCTGGTTTTTTCTGGCTTCGACATAGCGCCAGAAATCGGATCCTTTGAACCCGTCGCGAGGAACGAGAATCAGGTTCAAGAAGATCAGGATTCCCCCGACGGCCGCACCGCCTACGAGTGAACGGAAAATCCAAACATTCACGTCGAAACCGCCGGCCGCGCAGATCGCCGCCGCTGATCCGAACGCAATGACCATCCAGGCCCACAGCAGGACGGGCGCGATGAACCGCACATTTTGTTTCCCGAGTCCGAAGGTCAACACCCACAGAATTGGACCCGTCGTTACTTTGTGGCCGCCATTCGCCGCGTCGACGCGGGCGCTGCGTCTGGGTTTCGAATCACTCGTCGGTTCTCCAATGCCGATCAGAATTGCCCAGAGGGGGTACTGGCTGATATCGATCCGCCCCTCGATGCGAAACGCGACCCGGTGCGCGCCCTCATCAAGGACGTTGATGAAATTGAAGGGGAGAAAAAGCACCGCCCGGATGATGACCCAGAAGAACCTGAGGACGCCGTTCAAGGGCGTATTGTCGACCGTGGGGTCTCCGGCGCGCTTGGTTTTGAGAAGCGCAACGCCGTCACCGGGTCTCGCGTTCGTGAGATCGAATCCGGTGCCACTCACGATTTCGTTCAGCCACGCCGAAGACTGGGCGTCGATCGTTTCCTTGGTTTTCTGATCGATGAGGAGAATGGTGCCGATTGGCGCCACGAGTTCCGCCCACGTGTGCGTGGCGTCCTTGAACATGTCGGGCGTGGGTTCGTTTTCCGGGTCCGGGAAAGAAAGCTGAACGGTTTTCAGTCCGCGCGTGTCAGTGGCCCCGTCCGCCGACGTAGCGATGCCCGGCGTGGTGAGACGGATCCGGGCGACGGTCTTACGCGGGTATCCGAAGATTTTGATGAGGCTGAGAATTTTTCCGGAATATCCCACCGGCGCTTCGATGAACATGTCGATTGTCCCCGGCTGCATCACTTTGAGACGGATGTTCCGATTGGACGGAAGGCTCTTCCCGGAAATTCGTCCGTAATTCCATCCATCGTTCGACGGGTTCGCCGCCATCAGGCTTTCGAGCATCGACAGCGCCCATTCCGCCCGCCGGCGCACGTGAGGGAGCTGGTCGCTGGCGACAATTTTCTTGAGCTCATCGATGAACGCCTGCGCGTCATGGAGACTGGGCGCGCCGACCACGCGCTGCAACACGCGCGCGAAGACGTCTTCATTGTCCAACCAGAGGAACGAAACCAGCCGTTCGTCCGGCAAAAAGTGTTCGGGCTGGTTCTTCGGCGTCAATATTTCAGCGGTGATGGCGGCGCGCGCCTGGATTGCACGAGTCTTCGTCAGGGCGCCGATGTACCGGTTCATCACCGCGCCGTTCATGGGAAGATCGTCTATCCCGACGGGGATGTTGAGTGGCGTTCGAAGGGACACCGTTCGCCGGTCGGCGCTGACGGTCAGGGACCAGTCCCGGTTCGTCCACTGTTCGTTGAAGCTGGTGATGATCGCTCTCGCCTGTTCATCGGTGAGCGGGATGGATTCCATTGCGATTGAAATCATGAGGTCTCCACCGTCGATGCTCGCGCGAAGGTGGACATTCGGAGAGCCATTCAGGAAGGCTTTGGTGATGGTGGGCCGGATCACGTCGGACGCTGCGTCCTGGAACTGGTCAGGCGTGATCCCACCCAGATCGGATTCAATATTCGAAAGGAATGGCTTCACGGTCTCTTTCAGGACGGCGGCCGGATCGGTGGTGCTGTTGTTGATCACTGCCTCCCGGTTGAAATCGGCGTCAAGGTCAACGACATCCCCCCCGATGGCCTGATAGATGAGCTGGGGCCGGCCGGTTCTCCGGGCATCCGCGTCGGTGCTCCACCGGTTGAGGTAGATGAGAATGGCGTTCACCATGAGCCACATGAAGCCGAACATCGCGACGAGAACCGCATAGTGGGAAATGCCGCTGGTCATGCCGGCGGCGCCAAGGATGAAAATGCCGATCCCATACAGGGCCTGCCGGATATTCGCCTTCCGTCCGGCTTCCGCCACGCGAACGACGCTGTCCCGGCTGCGGGCTTTCGCCTGAACGGCCGCGTCCATGACGTCCCTTCCGCCCACGACCTTTTTGCCGACACCGTTCAGAATCGCGAAGACGCTCATTTTCTGGATGTTCTTGCTGCGCAGGAACACATTGGAGAGAAGCCTAAAGGCTTCATTC
>JAYTIE010000263.1:0-2869 GCA_043732015.1 Elusimicrobiota bacterium
AGCGCGTCACGGCGGAATTGCGCCGGCGGGGCGTGAAAGTCGAACTTCTCGACGGTGATGAAGTCCGCACGAATCTGAGCAAGGGGCTGGGGTTTTCGAAGGAAGACCGGGACATCAACGTCCGCCGCATCGGCTACGTAAGCCATCTTCTGACGAGAAACGGCGTGTGGGCCGTGACCGCGGCCATCTCCCCGTACCGCGAGACGCGCGACGCCGTCCGCAAAATCATCGGCCACTTCATTGAGATCTATGTCGAGTGCTCCATCGAGAAGCTGGCCGAGCGCGACGTGAAGGGCCTCTACAAGAAAGCAAAGGCTGGTGAGGTCGCGAACTTCACGGGTCTCTCCGATCCGTACGAGCCGCCCATGAATCCAGAGATTAAGGTGAGCTCGGAAAAGCAGACGGCGGACGAAAGCTTCGCGCAGATTATCCACTATCTCGAGTCCAAGAAAATTCTGTGATCGACCTTCAGCTTCATACCACGGACTCCGACGGAACCTGGCCCTGGCACAAGGTGCTGGCCGCCTGTCAGGCGTTGAAACTGACGGCGTTCGCAATCACCGATCACGACACCATTGTCCGGCGGGACGAGATCATTGCCTGGGGCAAAGCCCACAACGCGCAGGCCATTCCGGGCATCGAGCTTTCCACGAGAGAGAACGATCAGACCGTTCACCTGCTCGGCTATTTTCTCGACGGAAATTTGACCCGTCTCAAGGAACGGCTCGCCTATCTTCGTGAAGGACGCCTGTCGCGCAACGACAAGATCATCGAGCGGCTGCGCGCGCTCGGCATCGACGTAACCGACGAGGACATCAAATCGATCTCCGGCAACAACGTGGTCGGACGTCCGCACATCGCGCGGCTTCTTCTACAGAAGGGGAAAGTCCAGACGATGCAGGAAGCGTTCGACCGTTATCTGATTCCCGGCGGACTCGCTTACTTTCCGAAGGATGAACTGCCGCTCCGTGAGGGAATCGAACTTCTTCATGAAGCGGGCGCCGTCACGTCGGTCGCTCACCCGGGTTTGCTGAAGCGCACGCCAGAAGAGCTTGAGAAGTCCCTCGTCCTCTGGAAATCCTGGGGGCTGGACGCCGTCGAGGGCGTGTATCCCAGCTACACGGCGGAACAGACCGGATTTTTTGCGCGCATCGCGCACAAGCTCGGATTCCTGATTACGGGCGGCTCCGATTTCCATGGCGAAAACAAGCCGAAGATCCAGATCGGCGTCGGCCAGGGAAACCTGCGTGTTCCCGACGAGCTTCTGGCTCCTTTGTACCAGCGCCGGGATGAAATTCTGAAAGCGGCGAGCCGGTAAACCCTATGTTGACCAAAGAAGACATCAACAAACTGAACGACAAGTTCGAAAAAGCCACCCCGGAGCAGATACTGCGCTGGGCGATGGAGACGTTTCGGGGCAAGGTCGGAGTGTCCTCATCTTTCGGTGGACAGAGCGCGGCCCTGATCCATATGGCGGTCCAGTTCGACCCCCAGGTGCCCATCCTGCTCCTGAACACGGGCTATCTTTTCAAGGAAACCCTCACTTTTGCGGCCGATTTAAGAAAAAAATTGGGGCTAAATTTGAGGGAATACAAGGCCACAAAAGCCCAGATTGAGGAGACCAAAAAGAACCTCGATTACCGTCGGACGCATGGGGGGACAAAGTGTTGCGACGATGCGAAGATCGACCTCATGAAACGGTCCCTGGAAGGCCTGAATTGCTGGGTTTCCGGCCTAAGGCGCGGACAAGGTTCGACGCGAAAAGACATCAAGATTATTGAGGAATACCAGTCAGGTTTGATAAAAGTTCATCCGCTGGCGAACTGGTCGGGGAAAGACCTCTATGGATACATGAAAAAGCACGAACTCCCCTTCCACCCACTCTGGGAAAAGGGGTTTACCAGCATCGGGTGCGAGCCTTGCACCTCCATCCCCACGGGGGAGGGGGAGCGAAGCGGAAGATGGGCAGGCCTTGATAAGAAGGAATGTGGAATACACACTTTCCTAGATAAGAAGGATTAACGCCTCAAATTCGTCTAACACAGCAAGGAGATATTCGATGGGTAATCTTGTGGGAATGTTCTTCGGCGCATGGTTCCGTCCATGGGCCACCATGGAAGGCATCAAAAACGAAGGGTATTCGGAGGGCGGAACAGGCGTCTCCAACTTCTTCGCAAACATAAAGCAGTACATGATGTTCGTCATCGTCATGGGCCTGGTCAGCGGTGTCATCACCGCTCTCGTTGGCACCTTTCTTCCGCCGGCCGGTGCCAGCGGAAACAAGGCCTTCGTGTGGCTGGCCGTCGCGGTCGTTCCGACCGTTTCTTTCCTCGGCAGCTTCCTCGGCGCGCTCATCATCTGGGCGCTCGTGGACGGCCTTCTGGCCGGAAAGGTTTCCGGGTATGGCCTGTCGTACAAACTGATCGCGGTTCTGGCGGCGTTCTCGCCGATCTCCGCGGCGTTGGCTCCGATTCCGAAAGTCGGCCAGATTCTGGCCATCGTCCTGAACGTCTGGGCAACCGTGGTGATGATCGTCGGGATCATCATCGTCCGGAAGACCAGCACCGTTCGGACGGTTCTCGTCTGCGGCGTCCTGTTCGCGTTCCTGTTCCTCCTCGGCGTCTTCGCCCGGGTGGCGGCACAGCGGCAGTTCGCCGGCGGCCCCGGTCTCCCTGAGATCGGCGGTGGCGCGGCAGCGACGGACAACCTCGACCAGCAGCTCGAGGATCTGGCGAATCAGGCGCAGCAACAGCAGGGGGCTCCCGCAGCCGCCCCGGCTGAAGCCGCTCCGGCCAAGAAATAATCTAAGCGAAGCAAGTTGTGACCCCCGCGTCCGGCGCAAGCCGGGTGCGGGGGTCTTTTTTTTGGC
>JAYTIE010000264.1:0-2850 GCA_043732015.1 Elusimicrobiota bacterium
CGACGGGAAGCGCAATCAACACGCCGATCAGTCCATTCTCGATCAGGAAGGCCCAGCGGGCGTACACGTTCGGGGAAAGGAACGGGAAAAGTGTCGATCTCACCCACAGGAGGATGCCGCCCTGCGGCGCGCTTTGGTCCAAGACGCGGTCCGTCCTGGCCGGCGTCGACGCCGCCCAATTTTTCTGCGTCACGGTATACGCGCGCCGCTTCTGGTCGCGCACGCCGACCGACACGCCGTTTTCCGTCGTCAACGTGCTGGCGTAGGAGCCGATGCCATTCGGCGTGACGGGCGTGTCGATGAAGAGCGCGATGCCCGCGGCCTTCCCCGTGATGTACGCCGCCGCGCCGGCCAGGCCTGCCTGACGGTCGGCGCCCGGCGTGGGGGCGAAACGGTCGAGCGACTGGCTGGCGAGGTTCACGACCAGCGACATCTGGGCGGACGTGATGCCGAGTTCCTTCAGACGCGCCACCATGTTGTCCAGTTGGCGGCTGACGTGGTCGGGCGTGTCGTCCTTGCCCTTGGAGAAGATGTGCGCGTGGCCCACCCATTCGTCGCCGTCTTTGTCGGTGCCGCGAAGGTCGATGGCCCAGCAGGTGATATGTCCGGCGGAGTGGATGAGTGTTTTTTGTCCCGGCTTCACCCGCGCGATGGCCATTTGACCTTCCGGTACCTCGAGGACCTGATGCTCGCCGCCGTCGTTCCATTGTCTTAGCTCGGTGAGCCGCGTGTCACTGGTCAGCGAGAAGGCGGCGATGTCCGGATTGACCGGACTCTTCGGCAGGGCGGAGAGGGCGCCCGCCTGTTCCAGCGCCCATTCCGCGTCAGTCACGTCCGCGCGCGCGATCGCCCGCAGCATTAGTCCCGCAAGGATCTCGCCTGAGAAAAAGCCGAGGGAATTTGAGAGCTCGCTCATTGCGCCGTTCAGGAGGCCCGGCTGGGCGGCCAGCAGGTCGGCCGAGGCTGCCAGCACGCGCACGGTGTTTTCCGCCCGCATGGCCGCCGGCATACTTTTCCCAAACGCGGTGGAGAGCTGTGTGGCCAGGTCGGCGAACCGTTCGGGATTTCCCCCCGAAAGACGGACGAGCAGTGGAACGCCGAGGCGAAGGAAGACGGCGCTGGCTCCCTTGTAGGGTTTCAGACGGTCTTGCGCCGCAGTCAGGGCCGCGTCGATGGTTTTCCCACCGCCCGGCGCGGCATCCCGCAGCGGCGCCAGCGCGGCACGCGCGGCGTCGGCGTCGGACTTCTCCCTCTGTTCCTTCGCAGAAACGGGCCTGAGGCCGCGACCAATGGAGCGGACCGCGCCGGGCGTCAGGCCAACGACAATCATGGCGAGCGCCGGATACATCAGAGCGGCGATCACACCGAGGTCCGGCTGAAGCAGAACAAGGGTGATGGCGGTGACCGCGGCCGCGAACGGGGCGACGCTGAGACGGAAAATGTTTTGCGCAGGCGTGCTGCCCGGCGTGAGGGTGAGCTGGTAGGAGACGCCGTTCCGGACGAACCGCGTCACACGGTTCTGAGTCAGGGCGTACCAGGTGCTGGCGAACAGGCGGAGGAGCAGGCCGCGGTCCGTCACCACGACCGTGGTCGGGTTCACAAAGAGGCGTTCGCCGGCGAAGAGGCGGTCGAGCGGCGTTTTCTCCCGGTCGAAGACGCTCAGGTACGCGGACCCGGCGGCGAGGTCCACGCGCGTCAGCTTCGGCGACACGATGACATAGGGAACGCCGCGTTCGCGCAGGAGAGCGGCGACATCCGGCGTGTGAAATCCGCCGGTGACGAGCGCCCGGCCGCCCGCGCCGCCCGGCCAGTTGAGAAGATGGTCCACCATCGCGACGCTGCGCTCCTCGGCGCTCCGGTAAAACGTTTCCGCCGCGGCCATGTCGTTCGAGAGGGCGGCCAGCGGACCTCCGACGTTCGGACGAAGGCGCTTGAAGCGTTTCCATTCATCGGGCGACAGCGCGTAATCGCCGATCTTGGTCAGGAGCAGCGCGAACTCGCTTTCGCGTCCCAGCGTTCGCTGCTCGTCCGTCGAGGCCAGCCGGTCGAACGCCGCGGCTTCCATCCGGTCGATCTCGGCCAGAAGCCGGCTGGCATTGATGCCGTCGGTCAGGATGACGTACTTGAGATAGCGATCGAAGGCGGGCGTGGCCTCCAGGGGGACTTTCTTCCGTTGGCAGAGTTGCCGGAATTCCCGCTGATAATCGCCGGCGCTGATGCGGCCGGTTTTGTAGGCCACGGTTCGCGCCAGAAGGACGTTGGCTTCTTCGGCGCTCAGCGCGGGTGCCAGGCGCGCCACCACCGCGCGACGTTCCTTTTCTACTTCAGGGAAATTCAGGTGGTCTTCGATGTCGTGCGCTTCCAGAAAAAGATCGACGTCAGGAGAATGGACGGGCGTGAGTTCCGCCAGCGCGCGCGCGTGTTCACCGAGGCCGGTGGAACCGATGCGGTACGCCGCGCGCCGCCGATCGAAGGCGCGGAGCTCTTCGGTGAAGACAGTCTTCTTTTTTTCTTCGAGGTCCGCGGAGAGCGCGGACAGCCGGCGGGTGAACCCAGGCTTCTGCTGTTTCGAGGTGAGGTAGGCGTTCACGTTGCGGTCGTAGGCCGCGCGCTCGTCCACGCCGATGAAGGGGGGGGGATTGTTCGCGCTGGCCAGGCCGACAAAAGAGGGGGCGCCGAGCGCGCCGCTGTCGAGAAAGCTGCGCGCCAC
Source organism: Elusimicrobiota bacterium (assembly GCA_043732015.1). Classification (GTDB taxonomy): domain Bacteria; phylum Elusimicrobiota; class Elusimicrobia; order F11; family F11; genus JBBRXR01. The sequence goes on from JAYTIE010000264.1 coordinate 2,711, forward strand.
CTCGGTGACGGCGCGGCCGCCGTCCCGCGAACGCAACTGCCGGAGCGGAGAGAAAGGAAGCGGCGCGAAGGCGCCTTCGACGCCGACCACCTCGACGGCGTGGGCGTCGATCAACCCGAACAGGACCTGCGCGATGTTTC
>JAYTIE010000265.1:0-50182 GCA_043732015.1 Elusimicrobiota bacterium
AAAAGATTCTGGAACGCGGGAACGTGCGCATTCTCGTCGACCAGATCATGGTGGAAGTTGACGGGGTCGCGAAGGGACGCCTGACCCGGAAGGAATTCGACCTGCTTTACGTGCTCATGAAAAAGAGCCCGCAGGTTCTCAGCCGAAGCTACTTGATTGAATCGGTCTGGGGAACGGACTATCCCGTTACGGATCGAACGGTTGATGCGACCATCAAGCGTCTTCGCCAGAAGCTTGGTCCCGACGGCGCCAGGCACGTCGCGACGATCGAGGGGTTCGGCTACAAATTCGAGTGACGCTGGCGGTTTCGCCGGCGTTTCAGAAACCAGGTTGTCGCCACGACCGTCGTCACCGTGATTGAAACGGCGGTCAATGGCGCCCCCGCCTTCAACAAAGCCTTCGCCAGTCCTTTCTGTCCCCCCACCAACACGGCCTGCCACAAAGACGTCGACAGATAGGTCACGAGCGTCATCCAGGGAAGAATGCCCGCGGCGGTTCCCATCAGAAAATCACGATTCCGCACCGCAGAAAGCCCCAGACCGAAATTGGCAATGGCGAACGGCGGAACGCCAATCAAACGCAGGATGCACACGGTCCTGACGCCCTTGCTCTCCGTCAACTGATCGATGACTTTCAGGTTACCCCGCATGAAGGGTTCAATGATCCGCCGGCCGACCGAACGGCCGGTCCGGAACGCCAGCCACCCGCCCGCGGTCGCCGCAACCACATTCAGCGGCAATGCGATCCAAATAGGAAGAAGCACACCGCCAATGATCGGGAAAAGGGTAATAGGGAACACCATGACCCCGACGATGTAGACGGCGTAAAAGAAACCGACCATCCAGTGGTTCTGCTGAGCCGTGGAAACCCATTCAACGATCCGGCTCATCGAAAACAGACTGAGAAAAAGAGAAAAGCGAAAACCGGCGCTGAAAAACGCGATCACGATCGTGATAAGGAGGAGAGCAATCCAGCGCTTGCGAATGAAACTTCTCATGCGAATGACCGGGGGTCGGTCATGCGAGGCTATTCCTTCGAGGATGAACCGCTCGCGAGCGTCTCAAGCGATTGCGAAACATGAGACTTGGGATTGAACTGGGAGTTGAAGATGAACTGAACCTTTCCGTCGGCATCGATCACGTAGGTCACGCGGCCGGGAATGAGGCCCAGGGTCGACGGAACGCCGAAAAGAAGACGGACCTCGGCACCAATGTCGCTCAGCAGCCGGAACGGCAACTGATACTTGTCGGCAAAACGCGCGTGGGAGTCGGGAGAGTCGGAACTGATCCCCAGAACTTCAGCGTTCGCGGATTTGAATTCCGGATAGTGGTCCCGGAAATCGGAGGATTCCGCGATGCAACCGTACGTATCGTCCTTCGGATAGAAATACAGGACGACCGTCCGGCCGCGAAACTGGCTCAGCCGGACAATCTGACCTGCCTGATCCAGCAGCTCGAAGTCGGGAGCGATGTCGCCCACTTCAATGGGCTTTTTCTTGCAGAGATTGAACATTCGGTTTTTTGGGGTGACCTTCGTTTTCGGTGACTCGTTTCTCAAGGGCGTTCGCAGGAAATGGGTGGAGGTGGCGGGAATCGAACCCGCGTCCGGAGGTAAGATCATGTTGCCGCTACAGGTTTAGCCTAGTTTTCATCTCGCGACGTGGTTGTAACTAGACAGAACCTCCGCGTCACCAGCCTCGTGGTGTTTAAGACGTTGAAGACGAGACGCGCCTCAACATCCGATCCCGGTAATTACGATCCGACCCCGATACCGGACGTTTCGGGCGGATCGTCACAGCGTATTAGGCTGCGAGAGCTAACTCAGAGTTAGCAGTTACTGTTTTGGCCGACTTGTTAACGGGGCCGTCGACCAACCCCGACCTGCTGCAATCACTCACTCGACCACCGTCGAAACCAGATCACCCCCGAAATGGGGCCGACCGGCGAGGTGCCTATGAGAACGATGTCAAAGACCTTTCTTGCGAAGCGCGCGGCGCTGCCTGAAAAACCGGGTCAATAGATCCGCGCATTCCTGACCCCGGATCATTCTAACAACATCCGGCCTGTGGTTCAGGTTCTTGTTTGGGACCACGGTCATGACGGATCCGCAGGCGCCCGCTTTTGGGTCATTCGCTCCGAAAACAAGACGGGCGATGCGCGCGTGAACGATGGCCCCCGCGCACATCACGCAAGGTTCGAGCGTCGCGTACAACTCCGCTCCCGTCAGACGGTCGTTGCCCAGTTTTCGGGCGGCGGCGCGCAGGGCGACCACCTCGGCATGTGCCGTCGGGTCGCTCTTGGACCGGTTCCGGTTATGTCCGCGACCGATGATTTTTCCGTCGAAAACGACCACCGCTCCCACCGGGACTTCGTCTCGGGCATGGGCCTTCAAAGCCTCTCGAATAGCGGCCCCCATGAATTTCTCATCGAGGCCGAATTCTGACTGAAGGAGGGTTTTCTTAATGCTCATAACGGGTGGAGGGAGGCGCCAGCGGCGCGGAGAAAAAATATGTGGCCAGTAGGATTTGAACCTACGACCCCTTCGTTCGTAGCGAAGTGCTCTTCCAGCTGAGCTATGGCCACTTTGGATTCGGCAGACCGAGGCGCTGATGGGCCTGCGAATGCGCTTATTGAATCAATTTGGGACGGAAATGGAAATGCCGCCCCGTGCTGTTTAAAAATCAATGTCGGGGCGGCACCGGCATCAATTCATGATCGAACGGTGACGGAGGAGATGACGGGGGGCGGTTTAGAAGTGATAGCCGAGGACGAAACGGCTGGCCAGTCCACAGACCACCGCCAGGGTGTTGCCCATGACCACGCTGGTCCAGCTGAAATCGACCCGGCGGGTCCAGACGTGGCGGCCGAATGAAACGAGCACGAACATCAGCACGAAAATCCACCAGGGGTGAGGCAGGAAGAACGCCAGCCACACCACCAGGCGCTGAAGCATGGAAATGTACTTTTCCTCGGTCTCCGGGTATTCCCGGCCGTAAATGTCCTTTTCCACGAACCAGATGGTCACGGTGGCAAAGTGCGTCACGACCACGAAAAGCGCCCCCAGAATGGGCCAAGACGTCAGAAGTGGCTGGGTTCTCCAGGGGCAAAGAAAGAACAGGATGAAGATGTGAATCGCTTGATCCCAGAAATAAAACAGGGTGTTGTCCGTCCAGCCCGTGTTAATTCGCGTGACCCGGAACCAATCCTCTACATAGTGAAGAATCGCCGCGATCGCCACGCAAAACCATCCGTTCAGAGGCAATCCGAGGAGCGGGACCCAGACATCCGATAGAAAAGGCCAGGCGAGGACGATGTAGCAGAACGGGTGGATCGCGACGTGGGCGAGAAGGCCCATCCGGCTCTTCCGCTTCCACTCCGCAATGAAATTGGTCTGAAAGGTGAAATCGGCAAGAAGATGCCCGAAAAGGAGCCGACAGAAGATTTCCATGAGTGCTCGAAGGATACAAGAACACTTTCACGCAAAACAAGAGAATCAGCCTGTGACTTAGTTCACTTTCAGGCTGATTTCTCAGGGTTATCTCAGCATCCACACCTTTTAACCGGAAGGGGGACGGAAAGCCACCCGGCGCCATCGAGGGTGAAAATTGCTCTAAAAGGGCACTTCTGCCGGACCCCATCGACGATGATTTCCGGGTTTCCGTCGGAGTTGAAGTCGGAAACCCCCACCAGGCCGAAGCGCCCCGAGCCGTGCGACAGGTCGACGTTCTCCGTTAAAACCGTGGACAGGTGAACCCCGTCGAAAACGGCGAGCACCATGGCCGGAAGGCGGTCGTCTTCGGTGCTGGGCTGACGGCGCGTCGCCTGAACAACCGTTCCCGTCGAGGCTCCCGGCAGAACCCAGGACTCAATCCGGAAATCTTCCGTGTATTTCACCACCCGGGAGATGAGGTTGAGCGCATCCGGGGGCAACGGGGCAGGTTTCAGGTCCGCCGGAGCCGTGAACATCACATCGCCGACCACCAGCGCGGCGTCGAACGCAAAAAACAGCGGCGCGGAATCCAGCGGGTGATCCAGCAGGGCATAAAGGGCGAACGGGGCGGTGGAGGCGCAGCCGGACTTCTGTCTCCGGATGACAAATTTTCCCAGAGCGCGCTCCTCGTTGCGTCCCCGGCCAACCGCCACGACGCGGTCTCCGGGGCGAACGAGACACGAGTCGCCGAACATCTCCCGGACCCGCGGCAGGCCGAAATTGATCAAGGTTTCCTGGTCGGAGGGATTCCCCCCCGAAGCGACGATCAATTCCGCCACGTCCAGATCGTGGCACAACACGCCAGGCGCCGTTGGTTCAAACGACGGCGAATAGATTTCGACGGCTTCCCGGTCGCCGCCCGCGTAGGAAACAGGGGGATCGTCGCTGGCGGAGACCCATCGATCGTAGGCGGCGTTCTCGGTGTCGATGAGCGATCCGACCGGATCGGGTTCCGCGGAGAGAGGAATGACAGCGCCGAGGAGTAGCAGGAGGCCGGCAGCAAGACGGCGGGTTGAGCTCAGGTGCTTACTGCCCTTCGGTGAGGTTGGGCGCGACGTGAACGTACTCCTCGCCCGAGCTGAGCGCGGCGATCAGAATTTCGCGGACACGCTCGAGGGTCTTGCTCTGCACGAGTTCTCCCCGCCACTTGGCGGCATTCGGCATACCGGCAATGTACCATGTGCCAATCCGGCGCATGTGGTAGACGGCTTTTACTGGCCCCGCATACAGTGCCTCGAGTTCCATGTGTTCAATGACGGTCGCAAGCCGCTCTTCCTGCGTGGGCGGCGCCACCTCGCGCCCCTCAAACAGCACGGAATGGATCTGTTGGAAAATCCAGGGATTGCCGAGGCCGCCGCGCCCAATCATGACGCCGTCGCAACCGCTGACCTCACGAAGGCGCCGCGCGTCCGCAGCGGAGGTCACATCTCCGTTGCCGATAACGGGAATCTTCACCGCGTGCTTCACCTTGCCAATGTTTTCCCAGTTCGCCTTGCCGGTGTAGCCCTGGGCGCGCGTGCGTCCATGAATCGTGACGGCGGAGATACCGGAGCCTTCGGCGATCTTCGCGATCTCCACGGCTTCACGGCCGGTCTCATCTTCCCAGCCGGTGCGCATCTTCACGGTGACGGGAATGTTCTTAACAGCGCCGACGACTTTCTTGAAAACGGCTTCGGTGTTCTTCGGATTGGTGAGCATCGCGGATCCCGAGCCCCCGGATGTCACCTTGCGGACCGGACATCCGAGGTTGAGATCCAGAAGGTCAAAACCCATCTCTTCAATCTTTGTCGCGGCGGAGGCCATGATATCGGCATCACAGCCCATGAGCTGGGCGCCGAGCGGGCTGTCTTCCTCTATCGTCTTCAGCAGTTCAAACGTCTTGCTGCTGGCGTGCACCAGTCCGTTCGCGGAGACCATCTCGATGAAGCAGAACTTCATGCCGCGCTTTCGGGCGACCATGCGGTAGGCCAGATCGGTGCAGCCCACCATGGGGGACTGTATGACCGGGGACGGGATGTTGAGGGTTTTTAGTTGCAGCATAGGAGCCGGACGGAAGATATAAAGGTAATAGCGCGGGGCGTCCCAACCGAACGATGCTTTCGCATGGTTGGGACAGCCCCGACGTGGGACTGTCCCGGCATCTGTGAAAAACAAGTTATAGCGCGGGGCGGGATCGAACCGCCGACCCTGGGCTTATGAGTCCCATGCTCTGCCAACTGAGCTACCGCGCCAAAAAACGGGGTCGAAACAGGGTGGATGTTAGCTGATCGGGGCCACGTCGGCAAATGGGTGGCCAACAAGGACACACTTTATACAATGGGGCGAAAATGAACTCATTTCTATTGGCGTTTATTCCGCTCCTCGTCGCCATCGACCCCTTCGGGACGCTCCCGCTGTTCCTGGGATTGACCGAAGGATACACCCGGCAGGAGAAAAATCAGCTCGCCCTTCAGGCGGTGATCACCGCGTTCATCGTGGGCGTTGCGTTTGCCGCCGCGGGACACTACGTGTTCGCGCTGCTGGGAATCAACGGGTCTGATTTCCGGATCGCGGGCGGACTGCTGCTGCTGATTTTTTCGATCCGCGAGGTTTTCGGCCACACGGAGAAGAATCCGCAGGGCACAACGCGTGACGCGTTCATGGGAATTGTCCCGCTCGGGATTCCCCTTATCGCCGGACCGGCCACCATCACGACGCTTCTGATCCTTCACGATTCGCGGCCGTTTCCGATTATCGTTCTGGCCCTCGCCGCCAATCTCGCCATCTCGTACCTGATTTTTTTCTATTCAGACCAGATCCTGAAAACCGTTGGAGAAGCCACTTCTCGCGCGACGGCGAAGATCGTCGCCATCTTCCTCGCGGCCATCGGAATCATGATGATCCGAAAAGGCCTCGAGGCAATTCTCCACCGCTAGACCTGCCGCTGTAGATTCATCATCCCACGCTGGCCGCCATCCAGGAAGCGGAGTGGTCGCCCTCTCAAGGAACGGTTGGCGACCTCATGCACTGCCGTCCCGACGACCGCCACCGCAATTCCCAGCAAGGGGCTGATTGAAAAACCAATGGCAGGCGCTACGGCCACGACGAAACCCAAAAATAAAACTCGCCGTTTGGCGCCGCTGTCCAGCGATCCAAACGGTGTCTCGACGGCCGCCTCCTCTTCACTCACCAGGACCGTGCGATGTCCAATGAACCAGATGGCGAGGCCCATGCCGGCCGCGACGATTCCTGGAACGACGACGCCACTGAAAATCCACGCCATCAGGGAAGCGTTCACCAGTCCAAGAACGGCAAACAGCGCGCCTTCCGTGTACGGAGCCAGACGGGCCAGGAATTCCCGCGAATAGCCTGTAAAGGCGGAGAGCCCGCGGACCATGGAAACCATCACCGCGAAGGAGGTGGCGCTGGTCTGCTCATTTCTTAGCAGTTCGAGCCGGGCCCGAACTTCGGGAACGATGGGCTGGCCAAACACTTCTTTCGGAGTGGATCGCTGGGCCGCACCCTTGAAGCTGAAAACCTTTGTTACCGGGAAGCGCGCTTCGACGTCGACCGATTCGCCGGTCGGGAGCGATGAAAGATATCTCTCGTACCAGACGATGGCGCCGGCGCGACCCTTTTCCCGTCCGAATTCTTCCGTCAAGGCCTGCTCAACGCCTCGCAGCAGCGACGGGATGTCGTTCGCGAAAGGCTGCCACTCCCGTTCGGGAGACCCGGCTTTGAGCGACAGATGAAACAGCGAATCAAGAAGCGTGCTTGCCGACGCCATCTTCGTAGAACGAAGATAGGCCAGCGCGGCGCGGCCGTCCGTTGTGTCGTAAAGAATATCGGTGCGAAGATCGAGCGTGTCGACGATCTGGCCGCTCATGGGAACGGTTTCACTTCTGGCCAACCTTGGCAGTCCCGCCCTGAGGCGAATGAAAGTAACGGTCAGCATCGCCGCGACGGCTTTCGCAACGTCCTTCCGGCGCATCTCATCTGGAGGGCGTCCGGAAAGTTTTCCGGCCTCCCCTTCCCACAAAAGGGAAAACTTCATCCGGTCGTTCTGCCTATCAAGATCAGAGGGTGAGGCGTCGGGCCTGAAACGGGCGTACTCGGGAAGCCACTGACGGGCAAAAGTCTCAGACTTCAACGGCCCCACGAGCGGGAAGTAATCGATGTTTCGCAAACCGGCCATCGCCACTCTCGGGCTGATGTCTTCGGTTTCAGCCCCGATCGGTTTGGCGGCGCGGCTCATCATCGCGTAGAGCTCCGTCGTTTCCGCTCTCATGCCCGGTTTTCCGACGACCATCGCGATCCGCGGATATTCCTGCTCGGACAGGCCCGGCAGAACAAACGTCACTTCGCAGACCAGCGCCTCCGCCAGTTCCTCGGAAACACGTATCTCGATGGCGGACGCCTCCGCCGGCTGAAATTGCGGTGTCGCGATCCTGTGCGCGACCGTCGCCAGCGCGGCGCCGCCTTCGCGGTTAAGAAAATAGTCTTTGATCCGCGCCATCGCATGGGCTTTCAGCGGATGCGCTTTGTCTCCGACCCATTTCAGGGAATTCCCCAGCCTGTCAATCTGATCGCTGGCGACGGGCGGGGCGTCAATGGGAGTGATTTCTTCCAGGTGGCTGTCATAGTCCTTGAACTTCGAAAGCCGCGCCATCACCTTGTCGAATACTTCCCTCGACAGGCGCTTGTTCGCATACGCCTTTCTCAGGGCGCCAACAACGCGCTCGTATCCGATTTCGAATTTGTAGCCGGTGAGACACATTCGCGTCAGCTCATTCACTTCCCGGTTGTCCCGGTGGCCCGAGCCAATGGAGAATTCCCAATACTTCACGATCCCGTTCACCGTTTTGAAAAGCGGAACTTCGTCTCCGCGACCGTCCATGACCTTGTGCGCGGAGAGCGCTTTCGGCTCGAAACTCCCATCCGTCCAGTGCTTCTTCTCCGACACCATCACCACGGACGCCTTGGGATCGTCGACGGCGCGATTCGGATTGGACGCCTGCCCCGGTTGATAGGCAACCGCCCCCTGGAAGAATTCTCCACGAAAGCTTTCGAACTCCCGTTCCGACAGCGTCGGAGCGCTTCCGAGCAACGCTCGGGACTCCCCCAGATCGGCTTCCTTGATAGTTGCCTCGAACTCCACGGGAAACTCCTGCAGCTGCTCACCGAAGTTCAGCGCAAAAATATAGTGGGAATCGATCTCATCCTCTTCAAGCGGCAGCCGAATGATCATCGTGTTGTCGTCTCGCTGAAAGACGACGGGCTCCTGAAGACGAATTCCCTGCGGTTTGGGCGACCAGTTTTCAAAAATTTTAAGGGCATCAATATATTGCCGGGCGGATCCATCCATCATCGGCAACTCCGGAGCGTCAACATAAATATCAGCGTCCCAGATATCCAGCGAGCGCATGGCGAAGAGCAGATGCTCCACCATGGAGATACTGACGTCCTTCTTCGCCGCACCCGTGTGACGCCGGCGCCCCCGCAATATGTTGCTGAGAACGATGGGGATCTCACGGGACTCCCACGACCCGGAGATATCCGTTCGGTAAGCCCTGATCCCGCTCCCGGGAGGTTTGGGAACAATCCTGATCTGAACCGGTTTGCCCGTGTGAAGACCGACGCCCATGATCGGTACTCCGAAGATCCGGTAGTAGGCCTGCTTCATGAATTTGACGAGCGCCCGCCACGACATGACGAAGGGCCGGGACATGGCGGAGAAGGCGAGCTGCTTGCCGGAAAATTCGACCGAGATCGTCTCGATTCGGTCCAGGAAGGAAATAGTGACCTCCACTGTTTTTCCCTTCGCCGTCGAAACGACGCGCGTACCGGACAACGAAGCCTGGAAATATCCGAGCTGATCTCGTCCCCACTGGATGGTTCTCTTATCACGGTTAAGGGTTCCGCGGGCGATTGCGGCCGCCGCGATTCGCGCGTGATTGCCGTTCGACAGCGGGCGGGCGGTCAGCGTCTGTCCCCGCGCCTCCATCGCCGCGTCGAAAGGAGATAACGGGCGGGCGAGCTCCCGCAACGGCCCGGACGCATCCCAAGCGCGCGCATCTCCAACGAGCGGGGTGAAAGCGACGTAGCCGAATCCCAGGCGGCGCGCGGTCGTTGAAATGGACGACGAGTGAAAGCCCCCCGCGACGACCACGAGGCAGTGGGCCCCACCCGCGCTGGCAAGCGCCAGATTTTCGCCGAAACTCTCGTTGCGCTGAGACGCGCACCGATAGAAATCCTTGGCCGGGGACATGGCGCGCTCGAGCGCGGCGCATCGTCGCAGGGCCTGCCGCACGCCCGCGTCCGTCGACACCGGCGAGAGCGGCGCCGTGCAGAGCTCCGCCCACTCGGCGGATGACGCGGACAATGAGGCCAGCTTCGACAGCAGATAGACGCGGTGAGACAGGCGGGCGATGTCCTTCTCTTCGGGCGTGACCGCCAGCCGGAGCGGAAGGCCGTCCTGGATCTCCGACACTGCCGCGATTAATTTCTCCGGGTCAATGGATCTCGTTAAAAGCGTGCGCTCAAGATGCGTGGAGAGATTCGGAAAATCATTGATCGAAATTCCGTTACGACTGGTGACCGCCATGAGGGTGGAGACGAACTCCCCTGTTCCCACCTGGCCTTTCTGGAAGCGAAAGGCCGCATCGAAGAGAACCGACGCGTCAGCGTCAGAGATGCGGCCGCGGAGGCGGCCGAGAAGAGTCTGAAGTTCCGACCCTACCTCAGAAACCTGATACAGCGTTTCCAGAGAATTGGCCCGCAGGAGCGCGGACATCACATAGCTGAGCGCCTGCCCCCGGTGGCGAAGCAGGGCAAGAACGGAGGTGAGCGGGAGGTCGCCCGCCTGATAGCGCGCAATGGCGAGATCGACCACGTACATCTCGGCATTGTAGTGGCGCTTCTTCAGGTCTGTCACGGAATCGCTCATCGACTCCACCACACGCTGGAAGGCGGGCTGGAGATTCAGCGCATTTCGTAGGGCCTCGACATTTCCGCGATAGACCGACTCATCTTCGAGCGGAAGAACCGACGGCACGATCGATGGGTGGGTAACGATGAAATGTGCGGCGCCGGAAATTTTCCCTTCCGAGAAAAGCTGGTCGGCGGCCATGTCCCGGATTTCAGCGTCCGGAGCGGAACCGAAAAGCTGCGGGTCAAGCGCGCGGGTCTGTCCTTCAAGAACCAGCGCATCGGCGCCATGCGACTCAAACATAAGCGCGAGCGCGGACTCCGCGCTTTTCTGCGCGGTCGGATTTCCGTGGACGTCCTGAATCTGGATGATCCACTTTTTTCCTTCCGCCGGCGGAACGAGACCGCTGATCGTCCCGAACCGGGAGAGAAGCGGCGCAAGGTTGGCCGGATCAACCGCCGGAATATTTCTGGGAGCGAGCGTCCTGGCGGCGAAAGGAAGCGGCGAAACAGGGCGTGCGGGAGGAACCGCGAGGGCGTCTCCGACAACAGCCTCGGAGAGCACGGCAACGGTCACGAGAATGGCGATGAATTTCCGGACCCGGCAGACTTGCGCTAAGTTCAAAATCGCCCCTGAAATGGACGAGATTTGGTGTCCCGGACGAGGTGATTCCGTCCAGGAGAAATGATATCCCGGGATCGATTAAGGCGCCCTTAATTAGGTGTAAATGAAAGGTGAAGAGTAAAAAAAGAAAACGCGCCGATTTGACGCGGCGTATTACTCGGCTGGCAGGATGCGAATGATATCGCCCGATTCGGGCACGACATGGAAGCGAAGATGTTCAATCCGGACCTGATAATCGCCCGGGCGAACGGTCGACTCCGCGGAAATATCCGCGACGGCCTGGATGGGGCTGATGCGCTGGAATTTTCCGATCTTGAGACCCGGATCATCCACGTGAACCACCAGCGACTCGGCAAAATTTCCCTGCAACGCGCGGCCCTGCAGCACGAGCTGCGCCTTGCCGCCAGGCTTCAGGGGCGGCGTGGTACTGATGCTCCGGAACCAGTTCGTCGGCACGATCTTGAAGGCGGAAGCCGTCGTCAGAAGAACCTTCTGTTTGTTGCGGATGGTGAGACTGTAGATGCCGACCTTCGCCTTTGACGGAATCTGGACGTCGACGCTGAGGCGGCCCGCCGACAGATAGGTGAATTTCGCGCTGGCGCCGGGCATGTCCGGCACTTCCGCCGTGAGGACATCGGCGTCGCTCCCCTGAAAACCGCTGCCCTGAACGACAAACCGCGCGACATCACCCGGGCGTTGGAATCCGTCTTCCGCCTGAACGCGAAGGACCAATCCCGTCTGCCCCACGTTCGGATTAACGATGCGGATGATGCCGTCACGGTTCCAGAGAACCTTGTTTGCCAGCATCACCCTGACACCGTAGACGCCGGTCACGGCCGGGCCAACCGAGATGGTGCCGTCGACGATGAAGGGAAGCCGCGCGCTTAGCCGTCCCAGAGAAATGGAAGGAACGCTCGGCTCAACGTGAAATTTCGCCAGCATCGCTTCGTCGAGATTCGTGAAGACGCGAAAACGGCCCGTTCGCCCGGACTCGCCCATCTCGGTGAAAACAAGATTGAGAACCTCGCCGGGCCGGATGACGGCATAGGGCGCGGCCGCCTGAAACACGACTTTCTCTCCGATGGACACGGTCGGAAACGCGAAGGCTGTCGCCGCCGACGGCGCTATGACGAGCCGTCCGTGAATCTGGTTCGGCGTCACCAGCGAAAAGTCCTTCACTTCCACATGCTCCATACCGGCCTGCACCGACAACCGCTTTTGGAACTCTTCGTTGAATCCGGAACCGTTGATGTCAAATTCGATCGTGTCGCCCGGAGCGGCGATCATCGTGGCGTAGTAGACCCGAACGATGTGAATGTCTTTTGGAATGAGCTCGGGATGAAGCGTGACTTGAGGGCGAACAGCACCGCTGGGCGCCTTCGTTTCGGCGGCGGCCGCCGCGGGAGATTCCACTGCAGGCTTATCCGGTTCAGCCACCGGCTTGGCAGCTTCAGCGGCGGCGCCCGGTGCACCGGCAACGGGAGGCGTAGTCTTCGCGATGCGCGGCGCCCGCCGGCGGCGCGCCGGTTTAACGATGGGCGCTTTCTGATCGAAGGCCGAGGACTGCGCGGCGGGATTGGGACTTGTCGCCGCCACCGGCACAGGTGCGGCGCCACCAGGAGTCGCGACCGACGGTGCGATACCGGCGGCAATCATCTGTACTGCTCGGGCAAAACGCCTGGCTGCGCTTCGGGCGGCCGGATATTTCTTGGACCTCACGCCGCGCGCGGTCTTGCCCAGCGCGTTTCGCGCGGAATACTTCGAGGTATCGGCGAGTGCCTTGGCGGCGGCCGCGGCGCCGGCGGTACCCTCGCCTGACTGGCGGAGCGCTTCCTCGAGCTCCTCCAAACGGCGTCCGGCCTCCGCGACGAGCGGCTTCAATTCGCTCTGATCCGCGCCGCCCTTCGTGGCGGAGAGCGTCTGCCGGGACAGATCTGCGGCCACTTTCTGCAGGGCTTCGATTTTCGCCGCAATCTCCGCCGCGTTGTCCGGCGCAACGGCGGTTCTGGGAACGGCGACTTCACCGGAGATCGCGGCGGCCACGGCGTCGAGCGAACCAACGGCCTCCCCGCTGTTGCTCGCGGCCAACGCCGAGCGAATTTTCGGAATCTCGTTCCGGTTGACGGAGCGGAGGCTGAGCGCCATCTGCTTGATGTAGGCCGCTTCGGCCGGATCCACCGTCACGCCCGTTCCCAGACGCGACACGATTTCTCGCGCCTGCTGCTCGAGTCCGGCGGCGAGCTGGGCCGCGTTTTCAAATGCCGCCAGTTGCGTGGCGGGGCTTTCATGGTCCGTGTCGAGCCGGGAGCGAATGGCTTTTATCTGAACGAGAAGGTCCTCGGCGCGGCTTCGCAGACTGGCGAGGTCGGGCTCAGGAAATGTTTCTTCTCCCGAAGCGGAGGAGACCGCGGTCCGGGGCACCGGCGCGTGAGGACGGGGATAGCAACCACGAGCGAGAAGCGAGCCAATCACCGAAGCGGTGAGAACCGCCGCGAGGACCGACAGGCGGCGCAGCATCAAGCACCCTCGGGCGATTTGGCCGGGACGGCCTGAACGTGAACCTCGCCGGACTGAATGTTCGCGGTGAAATGTTCGCCGCTCAGCATGCCGCTCTCGGCCGATTTCAGATGGCCGGCCACTTCCTCGGCCAGCTTGGCCCGTTCGACGGTCAATTCCTGAAGACGCGAGTCGATCTTTCCGAACCGATCGACCAGCGCCGCCACGCCCTTGGCGGGCACGATCGCCGTGGCACGAATCTTCGAGAGCGCAGGACAGATCTGGGCGTAATCGCAATACTGGCAGACGCCGCGCTCATTGGGCGTGGCCTCGAATTTCTGGTCGCTGATGCCATGCGCGGCTTCAACGATACCGGCCTTCATCGACTCGAGCTGCCGGTCGGTGTGCGCCGGCACGGTGAGCGGCGTCAAGGAATTCAGGTGATAGAGGGTAACGGACTCCACGGGTTTTCCGAGGAGAGTCGAGCAGGCGAGCTGGTAAAGAGTCAGCTGCGGGTCGGTGCGAACGCGGGATTTATCGAAAGCCTTTCCCGTTTTGTAGTCGATGATGGCCAGCCCGCCGTTTTTCGTGTTGTCGATGCGGTCAATGAAGCCGGTGACTGGAACGCCTTCCACGCTGATCGTGAATTTCAGCTCCACCTGACGGACGGATGAAAAATCGGTCGAATGCTTCGCGTAGAAGCCGCGAAGGATGCGTTCGCCTTCCTGGAAAAACCATTTCTCCTGGGCCGGGCTCTCGTAACCTTCCCGAAGCCATCCTTCCCGGAAATGTGAAAGCAGTTCTTCCAGCGCCGGCCGCTGCGCGCGGGCCCGGTCATAGAGAAACTCGAGTCCCGCGTGCACACTCTTGCCGAAAGAAAAGAAAGAGCGCGGCTTGTCCGGGACCTTGTCCACGTAGCGAAACTTCCACTTCTGGGGACAGTCGCGGTACATCTTGACGGAGGAATGCGACAGAACGCGCCCCTTGTACCAGGGCGCCACTTCAACCGGAATGGGCTCCGGCTTCTCCGGCGGGGGCGGAGCGAATCCGTCGAAGGTCATCTGGCTCACTGGAACGCTTTCTCCCGGCTGCCGGGCTTATAGGACAGAAGCTCGACGTTTCGCCGCTCGCCTTCTTCGCCGACGAACGAACTGAGCACCCGTCCGACCGACGGAGCGAAATATTCCTTCGCGGATCCCTGCACACCGCTCGCGTTGGAACGGACGACAAGGCAGCCTGCGAACGTGCCCGCCCGAACCGTGACGGTCTCGCTGGTGGACACGACCTTGTAATGGAACTTCCGGCCCGCGAGCGCGGCGTCCCACTCGCCACCGACTTCAAAGGGTCCCTGAAGGACCAGCCGGGAGTCGCCGGCTTCCCCGTCTTCCCAGACGGTCGGTCCCGATTTGCGGTAGGACGTGCGCGTGGTCTTGAACTTGTTGTCACCGCCAAAATAGTCGCGAACAAGAACGCCCGCCGCGAAGGGAATGCCGGCCGTGTCGGTCGACGTTTCGCAAATGGTTTCGATGCGCGCGTTCTTTCCGCCCGACTCGGAGTCGCCCTCGACCGACGAACCGCCAGGAACGAGGGGAAAATAGTCCGGACAGTTGTTGGCCTGGAACGCGGCCAATCGGCTCCACGGATCGCTGGCCGGGTAATCCTTCTGGACGCGGGAATAAAAAGTCTTCGCGGCGTCGCAATCGCCCAGCGTATTTTCCGCGAGCCAGCCTGAACGGAAAACGGCTTCGCCCGCTTTTGGGCTATCCGGATAGCGCGCGACGAACTCCTGATACTTGAGCCACGCCTCATACGAACGCCCGGCGGCCTCGGCGCCGCGGGCGCGCTTGAACTGCGCGTCCGGGCCGCAACCGATGAAAGGAAGGACGGCGCACAGCACCAGAAGGACACGCGCGCTGGCGACAACCCGTTCCGAGCGGGCCCGGAACCAGCGACGCACCACGAACAGCCCGATGCAGATCCCGATCGTGTCAATCACCACATCATGGACGGACGGGCCACGACGCGGGACGAACATCTGGTGAACCTCGTCGGATATGGCGTAGAGAAGCGCGAAGAGGAACGAGAACACGGTCACGCCCGCGGGGGCCAGCGATTTCCACGTTCGGTGAATGGCGCGACACATCATGAGAGACAGAACTGCGTACTCGAACATGTGCGCGCACTTGCGAAGAATGAGATCCCAGATCCCCCACCCGCTGTTCAGGCCAGGGATCGAAGAGAGGTAAAAAATGAGGCTGCACCAGATCGCCGGAGGAAGCCAAAGAGAAAGGAAAGACATTGGTGTCATATTTCCATATCGACGGAAGAAATCCAATCAGGCGCCATCGCCTTTCGTCTCCACCTCATAAACCCGGAACCGTTCCCAGGGCGCGTCCGAGAACGTGAAGGGAAGGGCGCCCCAGACCGACGCGTAGAAACCGGCGGAGCCTTTCATGTCCATCACCTTCAACGGGAAACGGGTACCGAACTCAAACGTGCCGAGACGGCGAAGCGGAAGGTTCTTCCGGGCGAACCAGACCAGCGGCATGGTCACCTCCTTCGCCAGGACAATGTCTCCGGGACGCAGTTCCGTCTGCTCGAAGCAGGGCGTCCAGCCGTAATTCCTCAGGTAGCTCATCGTAAAGGAATCACCCAGGTAGAAATGCCGCTCTCCGCCCGGGAATCCGTGCTCGGCCAGGATGGGCCCGATCTGGCGGCCGGGCTCGGCCTGCTGATAGTCGGCGTAGGCGAGCGACAGTCCGGTGACGAACATAACGCCCATCAGACCGTTGAAAAGCGCGCGTTCCCGGCCGGGCCAGCAAATCTCGATGAACCGGACCGCCACCATGGCCAGGGCTGGGACGACTACGTGGAAATAACGGACGGCGACCCAGTCCATCACGAAAATCATCATGAGAAGAAAGCCGCCGCACCACACGAGAAGAAAGAGGTCCCGCGGAATGAGCCAGCTCTTGTGAAGGCGCGCGACCTGGCCCATGAACAGAGCGCTCGTCGAAACCCAAAGTCCGATGAGGGAGGCCTGAACGCCGGTGAATCCGCCCCAGGTGCTGGACAAAGCGCCGGCCACAATGGCGCCGACCGAGAAGCCGATGGCCCGCCCCACGTTTCCGGAAACAAGCCACGCGGTCAACGGGATCAGGGTCGAGCCGGAGAAGAAGACAGCGAGTGCGAGCGCTTTCGGCCAGCCGAACGATCCCACCATCCGGGCCGACGCGGCCATGATATGCGGGCGGCCGTAAAGCGACGCGGTCCAGCCGCTGTAAGCGCAGAGGAAACCGAGCGCGATCACCCAGGACAGGACCAGAATCCAGGGACGGCGGGCCTTCCGGTGATTGAGCGCCACCCAGGCCGCGGTCACCGGCAGCACAAGAACGGCCGGATACTTGCAAAGGATGGCGATTCCCATCAGCACGCCCGCCATCACCGCCCGGCGAAGGGAATCCGTCTCGGCCGCCCGGATGAAAAAGAAGAGGCCTGCGATGAAGAACGCCCCCATTGTGGAATCAATCAGCAAACTGTGCGCGGTCAGCCACCACGGAGGACTGAGCGCGGCCAGAACTGTGGCGGTGAACGGGTGAGCCGTGAACCGGCGGGCGAGTTCGAAAATGAACAGCGCGCTGAAAGATGTCAGGAGAACCGTTCCCAGGCGCAGAAACCAGATTCGTCCTTCGCCCATCTTGAGCAACACGGCGAGCAGGTAGTGGTGCCCCAGCGGATTCACCATCCGCACGAGGCCCCCGCGCTCCCAGCCCGGATTTCCGAGACCGGCGTCGTCGGTGCGAAAATCATAGGGCGCGAGCGGATGAATCTTCAGCCAGCTCGCGATCTCGACGAAATAACTGTCATCGACGAAGAAGGCGCGGTTTAAGAACGGCGCGGACAGCGCGAGCGGAATCAGGAACGCCAGAAGGCGGGATCGCCAGAGGCGGGAGTTCTCCGCGCCGGTCACGTCCGGAAATTCGCGATGACGGAATCACCGGCCTTGAGACCGGTCACCGCGGCGGCGCTGCCGTTGCGAACGGAAATTTCGATAAAGCCGCCGGACCCTTCCACCGCGAGCAGCTTGCCTTCGTCGACACTCGCGTAACTGGCCGACAGGCCGCGAACGGCGCCGGTGCGGCCGCCCAGATCGAACCAGACCTTGGAATGCGAAGCGAGCGGCGCGAGTTCTTCCGACTTCAGGTTCGTGATGAGATTTCCATACGTGTCGACGGCCAGCACTTCGCCGCGCCACAGCCCTGCGACCTTCTGAACGGCCGGGACCGGAATGGTCTGCCAGGTGGAAACGGGCGTGCCGATGGCCGAGGGCGCTTCACCGTTCAACAGGCGACCCGCTGCGGGCGCCAGAATATCCCGTCCATGAAATGTCCGGCTGACCGCGGCGTCCCCGCGCGATTTCGAAACGTCCAGAACGAGCGTGGGCGGCGTCTCGGCGAACACCCACGAGAGAAGCCCGTTGTCGGGCGCCAGGAAGCGCCAGCTCCCCGCTTCCGCATAAATCAGTTTCCGTTCGGAACCGACGCCCGGATCGACGGTGCAGACGAAGAGGGTCCCGGCCGGGTGCACGCGGTAGCTGGCGCGCAATTGAAAAGCGGCGGTGCGGACATCCTGCGGCGGAATGTTGTGGGTGAGATCCAGGATGGAGGCGTCGGGCGCATGAGAAAGGATGACCGCTTTCATCGAGCCGACGTAATGGTCCGCCAGACCGAAATCCGTCAACAACGCGACGGGCGCCTTCGCGCTCATGGAACCTGCCAGAGCTTGTGCTGCTGCGGCATCACCAGCACGCGGGACAGGCGGCGACGGGCGCGCTCGAACGCGTCGGCAATCTGGTCCGGCGTCGGCGCTTCGGCGTGGCCCGGGATCGGCGTGGCGGGTTGAATCACGAACAGGGGTGGCGAGTCCGACTCCGCCAGAAGCGCGACGGCCTGGTCAACTTCCGCCTGGGAAGAGCGCCGCTCGAGCACCATCTTCGCGTACGCTTTGTCGCCAGCGATGGCGAGAAACCGTTTGTGTTCCCGCCAGTGAGACTTGCCCGTCGCGCTGGGGAGCTTGATGTCCATCGAAACGACGTCGCACCGGTCGATCAATTTGGCCAGCGCATCGGGAAGAACGCCGGCCGTCTCAAGATAAATACGAAAGCCCTTCTTCTTCAGGCGCGTCAGAAATCCGTCGAGAAAGCCGACCTGCGAGAGCGGCTCGCCACCCGTGACGCTGACGGTCCGGATGCGGTCTCCCGCCATTCGGATCACGCGGCGGAACGCTTCGTCTTCGGTGACCTTCTCATGTCCCTTCGCGACCAGGCTACCGGGCGTATCGCAGTAATTGCAGCGCAGAGGGCATCCGGCGAGACGGAAGAAAATCTGCCGCTCTCCGGTGTAGGGGCCTTCGCCCTGAACGCTTTCAAATATTTCACTAACGTAGGCGTCGATCATCGCGCGTCTTCAAAGCCCTTGTCGCGCAGGACGCACGAATCGCACGCGCCGCACGGCTTCGCGCCGCCCCTGTAACAGGACCATGTTCGCTCGATCGGCGCGCCGAGCTTGCGGCCAAGACGGATGATGCCCGCTTTCGTCAACGACAGAAGCGGCGCGACGATCGACAGACGTTTTCCTTCCGAACCGCGACGGCTTCCGAGACGGGAGGTCTTCTCGAAGGCGCGAAGGAACGGACCACGGCAGTCGGGGTACCCGGAATAATCTATCGCATTGGCGCCGATCACGATGCCCTCGGCGCCGATCTCGTCGGCCAGCGACAGACCGAAGCTGAGAAAAAGCGTGTTGCGCCCGGGAACATAGGTCGACGGAATTCCGGGGCCGATCTTCTCGGCGGCGCGGGTGGGAAGCCGAACCCGGGCGTTGGTGAGGGACGAGCCGCTCCAGGGCAGGCGGAACTTGACCGTGTTGAGCGGCACGCCCGCCCGTCGCGCCATTTCCCGGGCTGCGCGCAGTTCCCGGCGGTGACGCTGGCCATAGTCGAAGCAGATCGCGTGGCACTCCCAGCCCTTCGACTGTGCCCACCACAGCGACACCGTTGAATCAAGGCCGCCGGACAGCAGCACGACCGCTTTTCGATGGGAGGCGGATGGACTCATGCGGGTGTTTCCTTACAGATTGTCGAGAGACAGTCGGCGCGCGTTGGGAAGACCAACCCCGAGGAACTTCCCCCCAAGGCGAGAAAACGAGGCCGGGTTGTCCGTCACGAAATAGTCGGTTCGCCCCGGGCGGCCGCTGTCGTTCAGCTTTCCGGTCCGGCGGAGCAGGGTTTCCACCTCGCGGGCGGTTTCTTCGGCGGAGTCAATCAGCTTGACCCGCGGGCCGGCGACCGAGCCCAGCGCCTTCTTCAGCAGCGGATAGTGCGTACATCCCAGAACGAGCGTGTCAATTTTCCGGGTGAGCACCGGCGCGAGATATTCCCGCACCACCTGTTTTGTCACCGCGTGGTCCTGCCAGCCTTCCTCGACGAGCGGGACGAACAGCGGGCACGCCGACTCCCAGACCTTGGCGTTGGGGGCGTAGGATTCAATTGCGCGGCGATAGGCGTGGCTGGCGACCGTGGCCGGGGTTCCAATCACTCCGATCCGGTTTGAGTCCGAGGCCATCACGGCCGCGCGGGCACCAGGATCGATCACGCCGATCACCGGAATGGGAAGGCTTCTCAGGGCGCGGAGCGCGACCGCAGATGCCGTGTTGCACGCCACCACAATCGCTTTGACGCGGCGCTGAAGAAGGAAGAACGAGATCTGAAGCGCGTACCGTCGGATTGTCGCGGGCGATTTCGTTCCGTAGGGAACACGCGCCGTGTCCCCGACATAGACGATGCTTTCTTTTGGAAGGAGGCGCCGCATTTCCTTGACCACCGTCAGGCCGCCCAGGCCAGAGTCAAAAACGCCGATGGGAAGATTCTTGTCCGGGATCATCGTGTGCGCGTCGCGTCGCGCTTCAGCTGCACGGCGGACGCTTCCCTTTCCTGACGGTAGTGGCGATCGTAGTTCATCACACCTTCAACGATACCCTTTACCAGCTGATTCTGAAATCGGGAGGAGCGGAGCTGCAACTCGGTCACCGGATTGGACAGATACTCCAGCTCCAGGAGCACCGAGGGCATCTGCGCGCCGCGAAGAACGCTGAAGTTCGCTTCCTTCACTTCAGCCGATTCCACATTCGACCGGGAACGGATGCTTTTGGACACGATCCCCGCGAATTTCGAGGATTCATTCAGGAAATTGTACACAGCCATCGACGCGAGCAGCTCGTTGAGTTTGTTCGAGTTCGAGCCCTTCTGCGCCTCGAGAGAAACCACCGAGTTTTCCACCCGGGCCACCGCCGCGGCCGCGCGGTCCGTGGCGTCCGGAGAAAGAAAGTACGCTTCGAATCCCCGTCCCTTCGACGACAGGGACGAGTTACAGTGAATTGAAACAAACAGATCCGCGTTGGCCGCATTGGCAATCACGGTACGCTGGGTGAGCGGAACGAAGACGTCCCGATCGCGGGTCATGATCACGCGAACGCCTTTCTGTTTCCGCAATTCCTTCGCGACGGCGCGGGCAACGGCGAGATTAATGTCTTTCTCCATCGTTCCCCGAACGCCGATGGCGCCGCAGTCCATACCGCCGTGGCCGGCGTCGACAACAAAAATTCTCTCGTGGCTTGATCTCGATGGGGTGGCCCGAAGATGCGGCTCTCTCGTTCCAGGGGCTGCCGTGATGACCGGAATGACGGGCACGGGATGCGAGACCACGATGGGGAGCCGCTTTTCCGCCTTGCGCGGTAAAGCCGCCGCCTTGGTTGCCGGCACGGGTTTGACAGCGGGGGAGATGGGCGCCGAGGCCGGTTTCACCGCGGTCTGGGTGGGTGCCTTTGGCGCGGGCACGGCCGCCGTCGCTTCGGCGACAGCCTCCGGAACGTCGTGCAATGGCTGAACATCAATGACCAGTTTCCGGCGGCCATCATCGAAATAGACGTCACTCTCTCGGACGTTCTCGCCCAACTGTACGATGAAATCGGTGGCGTGATGTTTTTGCGTCACGCGAACCGCGCTGATCACCGTGTCGCCCTCGTACACCTGAGACCCCTCCGTCACCGCCCGGGAGAAGCGCAGCCATATCTGCTTGTTGCTCTGCTCGATAAGCTGCGGCGGGGCCACGGGATTCACATCGAGGGAAATCCGGTAGAGCCCGTCGACCTTCTCTACCTGCGGCATCCGAAGATTCACCCGCGGGTCATCGACAAGGGAGGCCTTCTTCGGATTCCACGTGAGGTCGGCCGAAGCGAATACAGAAAAATCCTTGGACGAAACGAACGGCATGGGCACATACAGATGATCGTTCTCGAATCTCATCGGGACCGTTCCACGGAGACGATGCCCGTCCCGTTCCGCGGACTTCTCCTCCCAATCGAGACAGAGATCGCCATTGGAATTCGACAGACACACCCGCTTAGCGGCCTGTTGCCAGCGAAGCTGCGCGTCCGAAAGCCGCGCCAGGTTCTCCACCGAAAGAAAGGTTTGCCCCTTTTGCTGGATGACGGGGAGCTGGATTTCTCGCCCTGCACGAACCCAGACAATGGCGGATTCTACCGGGGAAACCGGCGCAGCGGCGACGAGTCGCGGGACGAGAAGAAGGAACGTGAGGAGGAAAGATCTTGCGGCGAGGCGGGGCAAAAGCGAAACGCGGCTAGTGAGATTCGAGTTCGGAGTTCCAGTACACGCTGTCAACGAACCGTTGCCAGGATGCCTTGATCTTGAAACTAGGACGGAAAGCGATCGAGGTCGCACCACTCCACTGCGGCTTGCTCGGACGAACAAGGAGATCCATGCCGGCTTCATGAGGAAGCCGGTTTCCTTTCTTCAGGTTGCATGGGATGCAGGTCGTGATAACGTTTGACCAATCTGTCTTCCCTCCGCGGCTACGCGGAATGATGTGTTCCAGATTCAATTCGCTGCTGCCAAATTTGTGCCCGCAATATCCGCAGCGGTAACTGTAATGTTCGTAAATATTTCGGCGGGTGAACTTAACTTCTGACTTGGGCAGGCCGTCGAAAAACCTGAGCGTGATCACTTCGGGGATGGCGATCTTGAAGGTGGGAGTTTTGACGAAGCCCAACGGATCCTTGGTCATCATCCCCGAGAGCTCACGCCAGTCGTCAAAGCTGTAAGTCCGGTATTCATCGTCAACAACGCGCGCATGGTCCAGATAAAGCAGGCTTAGCGCACGCTGCCATCCAATGATCTGAACGGCAAAGAAACTTCGATTCAGGACGAGGACGTCACTCATAAAATCGCTCTTTCTGCCGACCGTCCCATCGGCGAAGGCTCAAAAAAATCAGCTTTCGATGGTATCGTGCGTAACAGGCGTAACCTGCAGTCCCTGCGACTTAAGCCAGTCCACCGACTTGCTCAAAGCGTTTTGATCGCCCTCCAGTTCCAGGACGATTTCCCCCACTTGCTCATTGATTTTCGCGCGACGAAGGTTGAATACCACATCAAATTTCTTGGACATCTGGTAAATAACCGGCTCTTTGATGAGCTTGGTCGGGAATATCAGGCTGAGGGCTTCTTTCATAGATTAAGTTTGGCGATAAAACGAACTGAATTCAAGAGACGTTTAGAACGAGCCGCCAGCTATGGCTGGAATGATCGATACCTCCGCTCCGTCAGAAACCGGGGTCGCCGGGCCCTGCTTGAAGCGGATGTCTTCGCCGTTTACGAAGATGTTCACGAATCGGCGGATCTGACCTGAGTCGTCACAGATTCGCTCCTTGAGGCCGGGGTACTGCTTTTCGAGACCGGTGAGGAGCTCCTGGATGGTGCCCCCAGCAATCTCAACGACCGGCTGGTCGTTGGTTAGCTTTCGGAGCGGGGCGGGAATACGAATTTTCGCGGGCATGACTTCCTCCTTAGACAATCGCGGGCGCTGGGGTCTGATTCTGGAGCCGATCAAACAATGCCCGAAAATCTGCGAGCTTGGCGGGGATAACATGGGGGCGGCTGACCTTGCCCTGCACGGCATCCAGCGTCTTCAAGCCGTTTCCGGTGATATAAACCACCGTCACATCGTTCGGTGCGATGGTACCTTTTTGAACCAGCCGTTTCAAGGAAGCGACCGTGACACCACCGGCGGTTTCGGTAAAGATTCCCTCGGTGGAGGCCAAAAGCTTGATGCCATCCACGATTTCCGGATCCGTGACCGCCACGCCCTGCCCGCCGGTCTTCATCACGAGCTGCGCCGCGTAGGGACCGTCAGCCGGATTGCCGATGGCGAGCGACTTCGCGATCGTCTTCGGGCGGACCGGGCGAATCATGTCCGTGTTCTCCTGAATTGCCGTTACGATCGGGCCGCAGCCTTCCGCTTGGGCGAGGTTCAGCTTGGTTACCTTCTTTTCGATGAGGCCGAGGTCCTGAAATTCCTTGAGACCCTTATGAATCTTGGTGAGCAACGAACCAGAGGCCGCCGGGACAACAACCTGATCCGGAGCGCGCCAGCCCAGTTGCTCGGCGACTTCGAATCCAAGCGTCTTGGATCCTTCCGCGTAGTAGGGGCGAATGTTCACGTTCACAAAGGCCCATTTGAAGGCGTCTGCCACTTCGGCGCATAGACGGTTCACTTCGTCGTAGGTTCCTTCGATCGCGATGATGTGCGGGTTGTAAACGCCCGCGCCAATCACTTTCCCTTCTTCGAGATCCGCAGGGATAAAAACGTAGCGGTTCAGGTTGGCGGCCGCGCCATAGGCGGAAACGGCTCCTGCGAGGTTGCCAGTCGAAGCGCAGGCTACCGTCGTGAAACCGAGCTCGCGGGCACGGGTGAGCGCCACGCTGACCACGCGGTCCTTGAACGACCATGTCGGATTCACGGAATCGTTCTTCACATAAAGATTTTTGAGCCCCAGCGCATCGCCGAGATTCTTGGCGCGGATGAGAGGCGTGAAACCCTCGCGCAGGGTGATGACGTCGCGGGTTTCAACCGGGAGAAGGTCCCAGTATCGCCAAAGTGAGATGGGGCCGGCCTCAATGGATTTCCGGGACACGTTCGAACGGATGAGGTCGTAGTTGTAATCGACTTCGAGAGGACCGAAGCAGAACTCGCAGACGTGAAGTGCTTTGGCCTCGTAAAGCTGGCTGCACTCTTTGCACTTCAGTCCTTTAATTTTATTCGAAGACATTAGACGCTCCCGTTATAAACAAAAAACCCCAGAGGACGTGGACGCCTGCTGGGGCCAACTATCCTCTTATCGGTTTCCGTCCTTGCGGACGGGTCAGGCTTTGGCACGCACTCGAGTTTTTCGAACCGTTGCCGTGGCTTCGCAGGGCCTGTCCCTCCGCCACTCTTGATAAGGGTGAATCTCTAAGGGTGTATCTTAGCAAAAATCAGCCGGGGGCCGGCCGGGAAAATCCGGCGCGGGTTATCGGCGTGAATCTAAATCTAAAGGATCTACTCGACGGTGACGCTCTTGGCCAGATTGCGCGGCTGGTCGACGTCGCAGCCGAGAAGAACGGCAATCTGATACGAAAGGAGCTGAAGAGGAATGACATTGATGATCGGAGACAGATCTTCGGGCACATCAGGGACGTAAATGACCTCGGCTGCCTTCTCTTTGACCATCGTGTCGCCTTCGGTGGCAATGGCGATGACCTGCGCGCCGCGGCTGGCGGCTTCCTCAATGTTGGAAACCATTTTTTCGTAGATCGGCGACTTTGTCGCGATGGCGACCACCGGCATGTCCTCATCGATCAAAGCGATCGGGCCGTGCTTCATCTCACCTGCGGGATATCCTTCGGCGTGAATGTAGGAAATTTCCTTCAGCTTCAGGGCGCCTTCGAGCGCCACCGGATAGTTCAGATTCCGGCCAAGATAGAGGAAATCCTTCCGTCTAAAGAATCGCTTGGCGATTTCCATGACGGCAGGCTCCACAGCGAGAACCTTCGTGACCCACTGCGACAGGTGTGCCAGGTCCTGGCCTTTGGCGCGCAACTCGTCGGCCGTCAGCGTTTTTTTAGCGCGCGCTAGGTCCAGCGCCAGGAGGTGCATTGCCACAAGCTGCCCCGTGAATGCCTTTGTAGAAGCGACCCCAATTTCCGGGCCGCAATGGGTAAGAAGCGATCCGTGGGCATCTCTCGTCAGGCTGGAACCCACGACGTTCGCGATGACCAGCGTGCGGGCGCCCTTCTTCTTCGCCAAACGAAGCGCGGCCAGCGTATCGGCGGTTTCGCCGGACTGGGAAACCGCTACCACCAGGGTGCCCGGTTCCACAACCGGATCACGGTAACGGAACTCGGAAGCGATTTCTACCTGGCAGGGAATTCGCGTGTACTTCTCGACAAGATAGGCGCCAATCAACGACGCATGCCAAGACGTCCCACAGGCCACGAACCGAATACGCGTCAAAGCCGCGGCGTCCTGTTCGGTGAGGCCCGACTGTTCGAGCATCACTTCGCCCGTCTGTGTGTTCAGGCGGCCGAGGAGCGAATCCTCGACAATGCGCGGCTGCTCATGGATTTCTTTCAGCATGAAATGCTTGTAGCCGGCTTTTTCGGCCTGGATCGGGTCCCAAGCAACCCTGTGCGTCGGGCGGGAGACGATCGCGCCGTCGAAATCAATGATCTGGACTCCGGCAGGGCTGATCAACGCGATGTCGTTGTCATCGAGAAAAATTACTTCGCGCGTATACGCGAGAATGGCTGGAACATCCGACGCGAGGAAATTCTCCCCTTTACCGATTCCGACGATCAACGGGCAATCACGGCGGGCGCCGATGAGCAGATCCGGAAAATCCGCGCAGACAATGCCGAGTGCGAAAGTTCCGTGAACTTCCTTCAATGCCGACTGCACGGCCTTGATGAACGAATCGCGGTCCGTCTTCTTGCCGCCCGTCACCTTCGCAAGATGGTGCGCGATCAGGTGGCCGACAACTTCCGTGTCCGTCTGAGATTTGAATTTAACGCCAAGCCCCTGAAGGCGCTCTTTCAGCGTTCGGTAATTTTCGATGATGCCGTTGTGAACAACGACGATTCGCCCGGTTTCATCGCTGTGTGGATGGGCGTTGATTTCGGTCGGGGCGCCATGGGTCGCCCACCGGGTATGTCCCACGCCGATGTTGCCGGAAACAGGCTTGACCAGAAGATGAGCCTGAAGTTCAGAAAGCTTTCCAACCGCGCGCCTGATTTCGAAGCGGCCGTCCACCATGACGGCTACGCCGGCGGAATCGTATCCCCGGTATTCAAGCTTGCGAAGACCTTCGATCAGAACATTCGTGGCATTAAGAGGACCGACGTAACCTAGGATTCCACACATACCGTTGCCATCTTCTCCTTCATTTCCCGAACCGCCTGACCGATGCCGACCATGAGGGCGCGTGAAACAATTGAAAAACCGATATTCAGCTCATGGAATGAAAACGCCTTCAGCAGCGTCCCGACGTTCTCGTAATCGATTCCATGCCCAGCATTCACAATCAAACCAATATTTCTGGCGCGTGTTGAAGCGCTCACAATCGCATTAAGTTGATACGCCGCTCCGGCCTTAAAGTTTTTCGCGTAGGCGCCGGTGTGGATCTCTACCGCATCCGCTTTCAGGTTCGCGCTCGCGTCCACGGCGGCGTCTGCGGCATCAATGAACAAGGATACTTTCGTCCCCACGCGGTGCAAACGGTCTACAACCGCCTTCAACTGAGCCTGCTGCGCCACCACATCCAACCCACCCTCTGTCGTCAGCTCCTGGCGTTTCTCGGGGACCAGACAGACCCAGGCAGGCTTGACCTGCTCCGCTAGGGCAAGGATGCCTTCGCTGGCCGCCATTTCCATGTTTAAAGGAACAGAAATCTCTTTTTTGAGGCGCCGGATATCCTCGTCCTGGATGTGGCGTCGGTCCTCTCGCAGATGGGCCGTGATGCCCGTAGCCCCTGCTTCGATCGCCGAAAGGGCCGCCTGAACCGGATCCGGGAAAGTCTCCCGGCGCGCCTGACGCACCGTGGCGATGTGATCGATGTTGATGCCCAGCAAAGTCATGAGACGGCTGCTTTCAGCGGGAAGCCTGGATCACGGTGTCAGAGATCTCGGAGGCAAAGGCTTCCAGCTCCTTTTTGTCGGGTCCTTCCAGCATGATCCTCAAAAGGGGCTCTGTCCCGGAATAGCGGACGAGCACGCGCCCATCGTCGCCGAGTGTTTTCTCTATCTTCCGGATCTTCGCCTCAACGCCAGGAAGATCACCGAGCGGCACCCGCTCCTTCACGGCCAGGTTCTTGAGGACCTGAGGATACTTGCGCATCCATCCGATCAAAGCGGAAAACTTCTTCTTCTCGGAACGGAGAATCCTGAGGATCTGAAGCGCCGTCAGCAGGCCGTCGCCGGTCGGAAGGAATTCGCCCAGAATAATATGGCCGGACTGCTCTCCGCCCAGAACTGCGCGGGATTCGCTCATGGCTTCAGACACGTACCGGTCTCCAACGGAAACCTCAATGGTCTTCACGCCAATTTTCTTCAGCGCTTTCTTGAGGCCCAGGTTCGCCATCACCGTGATGACGGCAATGCCGTTCTTCAGCCGGCGCTCTTTTTTCAGCACGCGGGACAGGAGCGCGATTATGTGATCTCCATCCGCCGGACGTCCCGTCTCATCCACGGTAATCACGCGGTCGCCGTCGCCATCGAATGCGATGCCGATGTGGCACTTCTTCGAACGAACGAGTTTTGAAAGTTTCTCCGTGTGCTGCGAACCACAACCCACATTGATATTGCGGCCATTGGGCTTATTCCCGATGACATGGACCTGGGCGCCGAGACGGCGGAAGATGTCGGGACCAAGCGTCGAATTGGCGCCATGGGAACAATCAAGCGCGATCCGGAGACCCGATAGATTGGCGGCGGTTCCCAAAGTACCGATCAGGAACTGCTCATAATCTTCCGCGAGGTTGTCGGCCGAGACCGAGGCGCCTGAAACCTTTTTCGGGGTGCCGCCTCGGTTTGCGAAGAATTTTTTCTCAACCGCGCGTTCCCATTCGTCAGGCCACTTGCGGCCCTGGGCGTTGAAAAATTTGATGCCGTTAAACTGAGGCGGGTTGTGCGAAGCGGAAATGACGACACCGGAATCAAAATGATGGGTCTGCACGAGGTAGGCAACCGACGGCGTGGCGAGAACACCCGCGTCGTAGACGGCGATTCCCTGTTCCCGAAGACCGCGGCTCAACTGGGAGAGAAGGGCGGGTCCGCTCAGGCGCGTGTCCCGGACAGCCAGAATGCGGAGGGCTTTCTTCCCTGACATTTCCTTCAGCACCTGGCCCGCGCAGCGGCCCAGCGCAAGCACATCAGCGGGTTTCAGGGGCGACGCGCCCGCTACACCGCGAATTCCGTCCGTACCAAAAAGCTTACGCATGTCTTTACCGTCCCATCCCTGGTGGAATGCTTCCCGAAGAATCGATGTAGTTCACATAGGCCCAAAGCAGCAGCGCCAGTCCAAAGGCGATGAGCTTAAGACCGAAATTTTCGCTGAGGGCTTTCTTCACGCGTGCGTTTCCGCCGCCACGGGGTCCGGGCCCTTCGTCCTGAAAACGTTCAGCAGCTGCTGGCGGAGCTCGTCCGGGTCAATCAGCGTCAACCGGCCATCCCGCGCGAACGAAACGTTTCCGGTCTCTTCCGACACACACACCGCCCAGGAATCAGAAACCTCTGTAATCCCGACAGCCGCCCTGTGGCGGGTTCCGAGCAGCTTCGACAGGGACGCATCCTGGGAAATGGGAAGAATGGCTCCCGCGGCTGCAAGCCGGTTTCCCTGAATCACCACGGCGCCGTCATGAAGAACGCCCGGCGGCTGAAAAATTGACAACAACAATTCACGCGTGACTTCCGCGTTTATCAAGGTGCCTGACTCGATATATTCCCTCAGGCCCACTTCGCGCTCGATGGCCAGAAGCATTCCCATCTGCCGGCGAGACGCTTCCTTCACCGCCGCGACGATTTCGTTCACGATGTACATTTCCTGGTGAATACTGAAATGAGACGACGTCTGGCCGCCAAGCCGGGCTAGCGCCGAGCGAAGCTCCGGCTGAAAAACGACCGCGATGACAATGACGCCCGCAAACCAAAACTTTTGCAACAGCCAGCTGAGCGAAGGAAGACCGATGAACTGGGCGAGAGCCGTGATGGCAGCGATAACGCCGATTCCGACGGCAATCTGAACCGCGCGCGTCCCCTGAATGAGAACAAGCACGTGATAGATGAGGAAGCTGACCAACAGAACGTCGGCCGCGTGAACCAGGTACCGACTCCAGACTTCTCCGATCATCTCCCCTCACTCCGCCGCGGCCTAACCCGCGGGCGACTCACGAAGCTGCCGGGAGCCCCAGAAACGCGTTAACTTCGTCGGCATTCAAATTTTCTTTCTCGGTAAGCGCCTTCGCCATCCTGTCCAGCGTTTCGCGATTCGCTTCCAGAAGCGTCTTCACTTTCGCTAACGAGTCATTCAGGATTTTCTTTACTTCCCTGTCAATTTCCTGTGCCGTGCTTTCAGAAAAACCACGGTCGCTGGAAATATCGCGTCCGACAAACACTTCGGATTCCGGCTTCTTGTAGGTCACAAGGCCAACATCCGACATTCCGAATTCGCACACCATCTTGTTCGCGATGCTGGTGGCCTTCATGAGATCATCCTGCGCACCCGTCGTGATCTCATTAAACACGAGCATCTCAGAAACGCGGCCGCCCAGAAGAACAAGGATCCGGTTCATCAATTCTGTCTTCGACGTGAGATAACGGTCTTCCTGCGGCAGCTGAAGGGTATATCCCAGCGCCTGGCCACGAGAAATAATGGAGACTTTGTGAACGGGATCGGTTCCTGGCGTGAGCTTCGCGACCAGCGCGTGACCACACTCGTGGTACGCGACGATGCTCTTCTCACGATCCGAGATGAGGCGTGAACGGCGCTCAGGCCCCGCCATCACGCGGTCAATCGCGGCCTCAAGCTCTTTCATTTCGATGTAGGGCCGGTCATTCCGGGCGGCCAGCAAAGCCGCTTCATTCACGACATTCGCCAGATCCGCCCCAACGAATCCTGGCGTGCGGCGGGCGATGACGTTCCATTTCACATCGGGACCGAGCTTCACGTTCGTCGCGTGCACTTTGAGGATTTCTTCGCGGCCGTTCAGGTCCGGCGGCGGAACCGACACGTGGCGATCAAAGCGGCCCGGACGAAGCAGCGCGGGATCGAGAACGTCAGGACGGTTGGTGGCGGCGATCAGGATGACGCCTTCGCGGCTTTCAAAGCCATCCAATTCAACCAGAATCTGGTTCAGCGTCTGCTCACGCTCGTCATGCCCGCCGCCGATGCCGGCGAACCGGTGACGTCCGACGGCATCGAGCTCGTCGATGAACAGCAGACAGGGCGCGTTCTTCTTTCCCTGGTCAAAAAGGTCGCGAACGCGGGAGGCGCCGACGCCGACGAACATCTCGACGAATTCGGATCCGCTCGAAGAGAAAAAGGGAACGTTGGCTTCGCCGGCAACAGCCTTGGCCAGCATCGTCTTGCCCGTGCCGGGAGCGCCATAGAGGAGAACGCCCTTGGGGACCTTGCCGCCCAGCCGCTGGAACTTGGCAGGGTCTTTCAGGAATTCGATGATTTCCTTCAGCTCTTCCTTGGCCTCGTCAACACCGGCCACGTCCTTGAACATGACCTTGCCCTTCTTGGAGCTCTGGTTCTTGGCCTTGCTTCGGCCGAACGCCATGGCCTGGCGGCCGCCGCTCTGCATCTGACGCAGAACGAACACCCACCAGAGGAAGAAGAAAAGACCGATCCACATCGCGTTCGCAAGGATGGACGTGACCCATCCCTTGTCCGGCGCACCGGTATAGTTCTTGACCTTGTACTGTTCGAGTTCGTCGATCAGACGGGGGTCCTGCAGCGGAATTGTCTGGAATTTCTGATCCCCGCCCGCGTCGCCACGGAAGGATCCCTCAATCAACCTGTCGGTCACTTGGAGCTCAGTGATGCGCTCCTGTTTAAGGAGCTGCTTGAATTCGGAGTAGGGGAGCTTCGCACGAACCGGAAACTTCGAGGTCTGAACGAAAAAGAGCACGACCAGACAGACGATGATCCACAGAACCAGGCTTCGGGGGTCAAATCTTTTCATCCGTGAATTTTGATCCTTTTGATGAGTCTTTTTTTCGGGGACCGCGCCTCAGGCAACGGTCCATGGAACCAATAAAGAGAGGACGACGACGAGCCGCCCGATTTCGAGAGCCGTTCAACGACCCAGCCCTTCCTGAACTGCAAAATCCGTCCGTTCGATGGGGGTGATTGAATCCAGGCTCTAAGCCTTTCTACGCCGTCGAATGTTAGCAAATCATGTCCGGCCACCCGCCGGAGCAAACGCCGCTGGATGCCGACCGGCATCCGATCAAATTTCGTGCCATCCATGACCTGACCGCCTCGGTGAAAACGGACCGCTTTCTTGAGGGCTTCTCGCAGAAGGGATTCCCAAACCGGCTGCTCATCCCGCGCCAATTCTGCCAACCGGACAAGCCGCTGCCGGAATCCGGGAATGCGGGGCTCCAGCTCCTTAAAGACTTTTAGCCTCACATAGTTCCTCAGATACTTCCTGTCTCGGTTCGAGGAGTCTTCCCGGTATGGCTCGTTGACGCGCGCCAAGAACGCCCGGAGCTGGTCCCGGGACACCGTCAACCATGGCCTTCCAATCTCGACACCCGTGCCAACGTCTGTCCGGAAGGGCAGCATTCCAGAAAGCCCCTCCGGCCCACAACCCCGTAGCAAGTTCATAAAAAGAGTTTCCGCCTGATCATCCCGGGTATGACCGGTCACCACCAGGGCGCGGGTACGGCGTGCAAGGCCGAACAAAGCCTCATACCGGGCGTCGCGCGCCTTTTCCTCAAGGTTGCCCGAACCAGACAAAACCGGCCGGCGAAAGAGACGCAGCGGCAACCTGAGTCGGCGCGCAAGCGCCTGCACAAACATACGGTCGGCGTCGGATTCCGTTCTCCTCAGCTGGTGGTCGACATGGACCACGGTGAGGGAAAGCTTGAGATCCGGTTGGACCGCTTTCAGGGCTAGGACGAGGGAGACGGAGTCGGATCCGCCCGAACAGGCGACCACCACACGGCGGTTCTTTCGCTGGGACAGAAAATTCCGGAGGAGATCGAGAATTGGCCGAATCGTTGAGGTTTGAGAATCAACCATCACGCGTTTCAGCGGCACAGCGGGGGCCGGAGGAGAAGCTACTCGCCCGTGCCGGGGGCGCGGCCCATGCTTCGTTGCGCCAGGTGAGTGAAGAGAATCAGCGAGCGCGTGGCTTCGATGTCCTGGAACAACATCGAGCTCCCCACCCCTTTGGTCTGAGGAAGGGACGGGTCCGAGGACACCTCGGGCGCTTCAGGGA
The DNA here is from genome assembly GCA_043732015.1 of Elusimicrobiota bacterium. Classification (GTDB taxonomy): domain Bacteria; phylum Elusimicrobiota; class Elusimicrobia; order F11; family F11; genus JBBRXR01. The sequence continues at coordinate 32,911 of JAYTIE010000265.1, forward strand.
AAAGGAGGAACGGATCGTTGGAGTCCCCATGAGCCATGCTGAGGACGGTGATTTCTCGATCGCCTTTGTCCCGGATCATCCGCGCGACATTTTCAAGAATGGGAAGAGATTCGTCCCGAAGCGTCTGGAGTCCAGGCAGAAAGAGCTGGTCGTGGAACAGCGTGATGGTCATTCCGCGCTTGCCGTCTTCGATCTTCACGATGTTGTCGGTGTTCATCGAGCGGTTGCGCATTTTCTCGACGAGCGAACGGCGTGCAGCGATGATGTCGTTCGCGTTATTGGCGAAATCAGTGGTTCCGCGGCGCTTCAAGAGCGAATCCCAGGTGGCGTCCTGAGAACGCGGGCGTTCTCCGCCCTGCGTTTCCCATTCGAGAATTCTCTGTTCACAGCTTTTGACGTATTCCTGCGCGGTCTTGTTCTCGGGCTCAATCCGCTGGACCTGCTTGAACAGATCGAGCGCGCGAACGTACTGACGTTCGCTGTAAAGATGCAGCGCCTCCTCGAGAAGGGGTTTCGAGCGGGGATCGCTGGCTTCCGCGGCCAGAAGAGCGGTCGCGAAGCACGACATCGAGAAAACGAGCGCGAATAGAAGAGCTGTTAATTTTCTCATTTCGTGATCTCCAGACGGATCTGCGTGATGTCGCCACGTTCCGCCGGGAGCGCGACCTTCACATTGAAGCTCGCCTGCGGCCGGAGAAGATTGGATTCAAGCGCCTTGCGCCAAAGCTGGGCGCGGCGCTGGCCGAGCTCAAGATCCTTGTCAAAGACAGTGATCTCGAACGGCGTCCCCTCGTACTTCTTGAGCTCGTTCATGAGCTGATCGATGAGAACTTCCAGCGCGGGCGAGAACTCCGCCGCGTTTTCCTTGTAGACGCGCTTGTTCGAGTATTCAAAGACGATCGTGTTTTCCTTCGTGTAACGAAGGGCGGGCAACCAGATGGGATCGCCGACGATGGTGCGGGAGACCTCCCGCGATTCCTGGATGATCAGCAACGAGCTGTAAATTTCGTCCGTGCGGAGCATGAACTGGCCCTTGGTCATTCCGTCCCAGGAGATCGGTTCCGGCGGCACGGTGTTGCCTTCAATCTTCTTCAACAGTTCGTTGTTCTGATCCACGACGATGAAGGTCCAGGTCTCGTTCTCACCAGCCGGCGGCGGCGCGTTGGGGCTGCGGTCAATGATGACCGGCTGCGGCGGAGGTGGATAAGCCTGCACGAAAAACGGCGGCTTCGGGAATTCAATCATCGACGGGCGGAAGGTCTTCGGGCTGTGGACGTCCATCAGCGCGACCTGCTTTTCTTCATCCAGATAACCGAGCTCTTCGCTCAGGATCCAGTCCGTCTGACCGAGGCGCGAGAAAGGAATCACGTCTTTCAGGGCGACGTCCGTCGCCGGGGCGACCCGTTCAATGGTCACCTTGTCCTGAGCCTGGCCCTTGATCGTGACATCCAGAGGCGCGGCCCACGCCGCTCCTGGAAGTCCCGCCACGAGAAGTAACCACAATTTTTTATTCATAAACGTCGTCCTCAAATCAATGAAGCGAGAAGTTGAACGTGATCAGACCGACTTCATCGCGATTTACATCCGTCAACGGAACAAACTTCCACCGACGAAGCGCCTGGATCGCGACATCGTCGAGCTTCTGGTATCCGGTCGTTCGCCGAACAATGATGGTCGGCTTCACGTCACCGGCGCTGTCCACGGTGAACTCAAGAACCACCGTCGATTCGATGCCCTGCTGCTGCGCCCACTCCGGATATTCCGGGGCCACCTGCGTGATGATCTTCCGGTCCGCGAGCGGGCCGGTGATCTGGAACATCTTCTTCTTTTCCTTCGGAAGCGCCTGCTGGATCGGTGCGGCGCTGATGGGCGCCACCGTCGGAACGTTACCGATGGCGACCTTCGGATTCGAATTGTTCACGAGCGCCGGCGCCGCCGCCATCTGATAAGTGCCTGCGTCCCGCTTGGCGACCGGAATGTTCCCCGCTGTCGCGCTGGGGCCCGTGCCGCCAATCTGGGTCGGCGCGGCGTCCCGCGCGATGATGGAATCCCGAAACCCTAGTTTCTGCGACGCGATTTCCGGCACCGCGCCGATGCGCCCCTTGTCGGACTTCTGTGCGCCGGGGGCCGAAAATTTTTCCGTGCTGGCCTGAGCGCCGGTCCGGATGGCGAGCACCGGGGCCGCGCCCGCGAGAGACGGCCCCTTGCTGTCATCAATGCTTGAAAGCTTTTCGTTCTGGCTCACAAGAAACTTCCCGCGGTCCTGCTTGGCCGCGGCGCGGTCTTCAATGGTGCCCAGCTTCTGGGCGGAAAGCGGGGCGATGCCGGCCGGCGCATTGTTCAACGCCAGCTGCTTTTCCTTCACGAGCTCCGGATCCACGGCCGTCTTGAAGCCGGCTTTGGAGTCAAGTTTCTGATCAATGGGCTTCGGAAGATCGAGTTTGGCCTCAAGCGCGATGGGCTTCGGCGCATCGACGGGCTTCGGCGGCTCGACCACCGGTTTCGGCGCCACCACCGGCGGCGGAGGCTCGCGCTTAACCAGCATCTTCAGCTTGTCCATCAAACTTTGTTCAGCGGGCGTGGGCGCCACTTCGGCGGGCGCCTCGACGGGCTTTGCCATCTGCTCCAACAGGTCCACCGCAATCAGGCGTTCGGACGGGGTATCGATCGCCTTCTTGCTGGCATCGATCTTCATGAAATAAAGAGGGATGTGAATGCCGATGGCCAGCACCAGACAGACGACGTCGAGACGGATGGATGTCCCGTCATCGGACCAGCTGTGCGCGATGTCAGCAGCGTACGCGTTAACCATTGACCTTTTTCTGCTCCGTCCCGATTGAAATGCTGGTCGCGCCCGCGTGCTTGCACTCGGCGATGAGGTCCGTCAGCTTGCTGTACGGAACCGTCTTGTCGATGCGCAGAATGACCATGATATCGGGAGACTTCTTGAGCAGTGCCTGCAGCTTTGAGACCAGTTCTTCCGCCGGAATGATCTCGGTGTTGAGCGCGATCTTTCCATCCGGCGAATAGGTCACGGAAATGTTCCGCTCCTTGCTTTCAATTGTGGACGCCTGCGGAAGGGCGACCTTGAGATCGGCCGTGTCGAGAAGCGGAGACGTCACCATCAGAACGATGAGAAGAACGAGGCAAAGGTCGATGACTGGCACAATGTTGACGCCGGAAATCGTGGGTTCTTCAACGAGAAGCGACGACATCTTCATGACTCTGGTGGCCCTCCCTTCAGGAGAGAGACCTTCTGGGCTCCGCTTTGCTTGGCGAGGTCGAGATATTTAACGACTTCGCCGACCTGGATATTTTCCTCGGCGGTGACGATGACCGGACGGTCGGCGTCATCGGCAATCTTGATCGCGATCTGCTCGGCCAGAAACTGGTCTGACTCGACCGGATTGTTGTTCAGGAGAACGCCGGCCGCTGTGACCTTGATCATGAGCGGATCCGGAGTCTTGTCGTTGTTCTTCTGCGCCTGAACTTTCTGAAGCTTGGGCGTCTGGACACGGATCATGGAAGCCATGACCATGGGTGACAGGACCATCAAAACGATGAGAAGAACGAGCGAGAGGTCTGCCAGCGGGACGACATTGATCTTGTCTGTCTCGCTCTCACCGTCTTCCGACATCATCTCCGACATTTTGTTCCCCTGACTCTCTTCTGATCTCTTATTTGCTGGTAAGGAAAATCATTTCCTGGCCGAAGATGTCGTTGCTCGACAACGTCCCCTTCATCCAGATGTTGAACCAGTTGTAAATGATGGCCGCCGTGATGGCGACGGCGATACCGCCTGCGGTCGCGACAAGCGCTTCGGAGATACCCGCGGCAACGATGGTCGGTCCGCCGGAACCTGACAGCGCGAGGTCGCGGAAGGACCGCATGACGCCGAGCACGGTTCCCAGAAGACCCACGAGCGGGCAGATGAAGCTGAGCGTTCCGAAGATCCAGAGGCGCTGCTGAAGCAGGGACTGCAGCCGCTGGTGATAATAAAGGACCAGGCTTTCGCGCTCCGAACGGGCGAGATGCGCGGCATCGAGCTGCGCCACAATTGACTGGCTCACGAGGCTGTTGCCCTTGAGGGCTTCTTTTTTCGCCTCGGGGAGGTTTCCGGCTTTGACCTGCGCGCGAACGCGGTCAAGAAGTCTGCCGTTGATGCGGCCATAACGGAAAAAGTAGATCCATCGTTCAATCGCGACGGCGATGCAGATGATCGAGAAAACCAGCAGCACCGGCATAACGAAGCTTTGGTTCATCAGTTCTTTAAAGGTAAGCGCTTCCATTTACTTCCTCCTTACTTGCTGTCCAAAACTTTTTGCAGCTCTTCAATACGGGATTTCGCGTTCGCCAGCGCCGTTTGGTCCTTGGCGTTCGCGGCCACATCCGTGTAAAGGGTCATGGCCTTCTGGGCGTTGCCAGCGGCGATGTAAAGTTCGGCGAGGCGGCTGAGCGCCGCGATGCGGTAGCTGTTGTCCTTGGGGTTGAAGCCCACGAGACGCTCGTACGACTTCGTTTCCTGATCGGTCTGTCCGGCGCGGGAATAAACCTGGCCGAGCGAATACATCGCTTCTCCGAATTCTTCCTGACCGGCGTCCACCCGGTTGTAATAAGAAATGGCGGCGGCGCCGTCGCCGGCGCGCTCCTTCATCTGCGCCAGCTGAAGGTTCAGGCCGGCCTTCTTCTTCGGGTCGGAAGTTTTGGTTAAAAGCTGTTCGTACGCCTTCTCGGAATCCGCGGACTTGCCGATCTTCGCGTAAGCCAGCGGGATATTCTCCGCGGCATTCGATGCCAGCGGATCGTTCGGATACTTTTTCATCAGCTGTTCCCAAGTGACGGCGGCTTCGTCGAACCGGTTCATGTTGAACAGGCTGACGCCGAGGCGGAACATGGAAGTCGGCGCCTGATCGTCGTTCGGGAATTGCGACAGGAAATTGCGGTACGCCGCGGCCGCTTCAGGATATTTCTCCTGAAGGTAGAACGACTCTCCGCGATAGAACGAGGCCTGCGACGCCAGCGGAGACGCCGGGAAATCGATGAGAATCTTTTCGAAGTAGCCGAGAGCCGCGGGGTAGTCCTTGTCGTTGTACGCCTTGGCCCCTTTCTGCCAGTAGAGATCCGCCAGCACGCCGGACTTCGCCTGCCCCTGGGTCAGCTGCTCGATCTCGGCGTCAGACTTGCCGACCTGGACGTAGGACATCTGAAGGAAATTCTGAACGCTTGGGACTTCTTCGGCGGTCGGGTACAGCGCCAGGAACTCCTGATAATGAGGGATGGCGTTCCTGTAATCGCCGGCGTTGTAATAGGCGTGAGCGAGCTGGAGCCGGGCCTGCTTGACCTGCGCGCTGTTCGGATGCTTTGAGATGAACGACTGGAACGCCTTCACCGAAGCGGTGGTCTCTCCGAGATCGAAAAGGGTTTTGGCGGCCTGGAATTGAGCGCGCTCGGCGTAGGCCGATTCAGGATGGGTATCGGCCAGCTTGGTCCAGGTGTCCACGGCGTCACGGTAGTACTCGAGCCGGTAGAGCGACTGGCCTTCCTGGAACATGGCCTGGGAAACGCGCGGATCTTTCGGGTAGTCCTTCTGGAACTGCCGGTAGTAGGCGACCGCCTGATCGTAACGCTTCTGGTTCGTGTAGATGTTTCCGGACTGCATGCTGGCCAGCGCCAGCCAGTCCGCGCGGTTCTTTTGTTTGGCGATGGCCGCGAACTGCTGCAACGTCTGGAAACCAAGCTCGAGCTTGTTGTTCTGGGCCTGGGCCACGGCGAGCCCGAGGTAGGCATAGGGCGTGAGCGGCGAATCCGGAGCGGCCTCGAGGTACTGCGCGTATCGCTTTTCAGCAAGATCGTAATTTCCGAGCGCGAGCTGGCCTTCCGTGATCCAGAATTCGACTTCGGGATATTTCTGGCGAACTTCCGGCGGCAGGTTCGCCCAGTAGTGGTAGACGTGCGTCACCAGTTCCTGCCAGCGCTGGGCTTTCACATAGGAAAGCGCCATGAGATGAAGCGCGCGGGCGAGGTATTCGGATTTCGGGAAACGGTCCACAACCGTCTGGTACGCAGCGAGCGCCTCGGCGGAACGTCCGATCTTTTCGTAGCAGAAACCCTGCACAAGAAGGATCTTGGGAGTCAGTTCTGCGTCATAGAAATTGCCAAGGCCTTCTTCGGAGAGCGCGAGCGCCTCTTCATACTTGCCCAGCGCGGCGAGCGCCCACATGAGCTGGTAGTTTTCGTCCGGCGTCCGGTCGCGGGCGCGCCCCTTCTTCTTGATCATGTTCACGAGCTCGGGGATCTTGTCCATCTGAACCCAGGACTCGATGACCAGGTGGCGAACCCGGTCCTGCATCGCCGGGCGAAGGTCCAGCTTCATCAAGGGCTCAAGGCGCTGAACAACGGCCGCGTACTGTTCACGGCGCATGTCGGAGCAGGCCATCCGAAACTCCGACTCCACCTGGAGGGTGCCGTTCGGGTATTCGTTCAGCCAGCGCTGGAAGCTTTGGAACGCGAGCGGATAGTCCTGCTGCTGATAATAGGTTTCGGCCACTTCGAAAGACCCGCGCTGGGCCCAGACCGTGCCCGGGAATTTCTGGGTCAGCTGCTGGAAATAGGAAAGCGCCTTGGACAGGTTGCCCGTGCGGCGAAGGGAGATGCCGGCGAAATAAAGGTTCTTCGGGTCATCGGTGTTTTTCTCAAAGAAGCCGAGCGCGCGCTCATACTGCTCGTTCTGGAAGAGCATGATGCCCGACGGGTAAAGCGCGCGGGCGTACGACTTGTAGTAATCGTTTTCGAGCAGGAGGATGTCCAGGTGCGCCTGCGCGCTGGACCGGTTTCCCTGCGCCAGGGCCGCCATGGCCATTCCGAGCGTGGCTTCGGCCTGGAGCGCCTTGTGGCCTTCCTGCCGAACTCGGGAGAACTGGTCGTAGGCCTCGCCGTACAGGCCCATGTAGAAGTAGCACTCGGCCAGGCGGTACTGGAAGCTGGACAGCTTGAACTGGTCGGCCAGGGGCGCCTCGGTGAGCTGGAGATAAATCTGGGCGGCTTCGCGGTAATTCTCGGTTTCGAACAGAAGCTCCGCCATCGAGGCGCGGGCGTTGATGGTCGAAACCTGGTCCGGAGACTGCTTCTCAAGAAGGAATGAAAGGGACTTATAAAAGGTCTTCGGATCCTGAGACCGGAAAGTGACCTCGTGCTTCTCGGATTTACGGACAGGACGGTATCGTCCCGCTGAAACGGGCATGGCGATACCGACGACGAGCAGCAGAGCGGCAATGATTCCGGCCTGACGAGTGACGCGGTTTGAGGGGCCGGCGGCCGAGACGGTACGAGGCCGCCGATGGTGGTTGTGTTGATCTGTCATGTTACGGAGATTTTTCCGACGAGCACGAGTATACAGAACCGCATCGAAAATTTCTATTGCTCAAATTTGGCGTAAGGAGGGGGGCCGCGGCAAGGCCTGAGATGAGAAAGATGCCGCAATATGATAAAGAAGGACGGATTTCATTCTTCCTTCAGGAAAAACTCCATGTCCATTCTCGTTGTCGGCTCAGTCGCACTCGATTCCATCAACACGCCCTTCGGAAAAGCCGAAGAAGTCCTTGGCGGATCGGCCACCTATTTCTCCTATGCGGCCAGCTTTTTTGCCCCCATTCACATGGTGGCCGCTGTGGGCGCCGACTTTCCGGCCCGCCACACCGATCTGCTGGTCAAACGGGGCATCTCCCTCGACGGATTGCAGCGCGCCGATGGCAAGACCTTCCGCTGGACCGGCGCGTACGAAAACGACATGAATTCAGCAAAAACGATTGCTACTGAGCTAAATGTCCTTGGGACCTTCCGCGCCGAAATCCCCAAGGCCCTGACCACCATCCCCCACGTTTTCCTCGCCAACATTGGCCCGGACACCCAGCTGGAGCTTCTTGACCAGATGGTGGCCCCCAAACTGGTGGGTTGTGACACCATGAACCTGTGGATCTCGACGAAGCCCGACGTTCTGGCCCGGCTGCTGAAGCGCGTGGATATTTTCCTTCTGAACGAAGGGGAAGCCCGCCAGCTGACGGGGATCACCAACCTCGTCAAAGCCGCCTATGACCTTCTGAAGCGAGGCCCCAAGGTCGTTGTCATCAAAAAGGGCGAACATGGTGCGATCCTGGCGTCGAAAGATTATTTCTTCGTCGCCCCCGCCTATCCCGTGGAAGATGTTTTCGACCCAACGGGAGCCGGAGACTGCTTTGCTGGGGGCTTTTTCGGATCTCTCGTCACCAATGGCAAGTTCTTCGACGAAACCTCCCTCCGGCGCTCGGTCATCTACGGGACCATCATGGCCTCGTTCAATGTGGAGTCGTTCAGCCTTGATCGGCTGACGAAGCTGAACACGGCCGACATCATGGACCGGTACGAGAAATTCAAGGAATTCACGCATTTTGAACCCGCCGACCGCACAAGCACCTTTAAACCCGCCACCCTCAGCAATCATTAACTGAACGAAAGGAGAATCACGTCATGGCCAAGCTGGTCCTGGTCCGTCATGGGCTGTCGCAATGGAATCTCGAGAACCGCTTCACCGGATGGGTGGACGTGGATCTTACCCCGCAGGGTGAGCAGGAAGCCGCCGCCGCCGGGAAGAAGCTGACAGGCATCACATTCGACAAGGCCTATACCTCGGCCCTGAAACGCGCCCAGCGCACGCTTGAAATCATTCTCAAGGAAATCGGCCAGTCCGACATTCCGATCGAGAAGGACCAGGCCTTAAACGAGCGCCATTATGGTGATCTGCAGGGCCTCAACAAGGCAGAGACCGCGAAGAAGTTCGGCGACGAGCAGGTCCATATCTGGCGCCGCAGCTACGACATCGCTCCGCCGAACGGGGAGAGCCTGAAAGACACGGCGGCGCGCACCCTTCCCTACTTCAACTCGAAAATCATTCCCGACATCAAATCGGGCAAGAACATCATCATTGCCGCGCACGGGAACAGCCTTCGCTCCATCGTCATGGACATTGAGAAGCTCTCGCGTGAACAGGTGCTCGAGCTGAATCTGGCCACAGGGGTACCGTTGATCTATGAAACGGACGCGGCGGGGAATCTTATCCGGAAGAGCTGATTACTGGGCGGGGGAGACGCTGATAACGTCCCGCAGGGGATAGCTCATCGCCCCCAGTCCGGGAAGTTCAATCTTGTAGAGGCTGGCCGTCTGCTCGACCAGAGCGCCTTTCACTTCACGCCCATTGGCTAGCTTGAGGGTCACGTAAGTGCCGAGAAGATTGCTGGCCCCGGCTGACGGTTTGGAAGCGCTGACCGCCGGGCTTGCTGCTTTGGCGCGGCGTCGGCGAACAGGCTTAACAGCCGGCGCGGGTGCCTCGGGCTCCACAGCCTTCGGAGCGACAGTGGCCGGAGGGACCGGCAGCGGGCGTCCCGCGTCGGACGCCTTCACGTCCTTCGGTTCCGCCTCTCCGGCGGGAAGATGTTCTTCAAAGGGAAGCGCCGGCTTGTTGTCAGCGGCGGGCGTGGCCGGCAGATCCTTTGCCGGCGACTCCGGAGCGGCAGCCAGCGTTTCCTTCTCAGGAACCGCGACGCCCCGCATCTTGTCGATGCGGTTAAAACCACCCAGAGGGCCGAGAACCAGAAAGGTCCCCACCCCAGCGGCAATAACGAGATGTCCAACGGTTATCTTCATGCTGGTGACCTAAGGATGGACAGACCCCGCATGAGATTCAAGCGGATTTTAAAACGCTATTCGAGTTCCGGGGCCGGAGCGCCCCAAACACCGGACACCGGGCCAGGCACCTGAAACGGGACAGGGCTCCCCATCGCCAGCTCTTCCGCCGCCGCGCGCACGTGCGCGTCTTCCAGCTGGCGAAGAACCGTCCGGGTCGCAAGCGGCAGGTTTTCTTTCTTCTTCATGTCGTGAATCAGGAGCTCTTTCCCGCCGGGACCGGCGAACTGGAACATCCGTGAACGGTAGTTGCCGGACAAGAGGGACAGGTCGCCCATCGGCATGTCGGCGCCCAGATAGGAGATCTCCTGTCCGCCCACCACTTTCTGCCTGGGAACAAAAACGATTCGCGCCCCGTAGTCGCGGAGAGCGCTCCGCGTGGGGAGCAGGGCGGCCCACTGGCGCATCGCGTTGTAAGGCGGGTGATGCCCGCCACTGCCCGCCAGGTACGCCGCACGCGCCGTCTCGAAGGCGCGCGACAGCGACGGGAAGGAGTTCTCATGGGTTTCGGTCAGCACATGCGTTTCAGGATCACCGAACGTGGTGCCGGTTCCCCCCTTCTGGCCTTCGGTGTTCGCGACGGACTCGATCGCATTCACGAATCCCCGCGCAAAAATCTCCAGGGCGTAGGTGAGGGCGCGCGCGTTCACAATCTCGGTCGAATGCCGGTCCATGTCATTGATCCGGATGATGCTGAGAATTTTCCCGCCGCGGCCGGACAGATACGAAAGCGCGTCCACTTCCGGATGCTGGGGGCGGCCCGATTCGCTGTAGGTAGTGAAATCGCCGTCGCGCGCGGCCTGGATGAGCGCGTACAGGTGACCGGCTGCATCTGCGGCCGACGCGTCGTCCAGGAGCGAGATCTGACCCGATTCATCCGCGACCACGCCCCGTACGAGCTCCTGCTCAATGGTCACGAGATTGCGCGGATCGAATCCATAAAACTTGAATTTCGTCCGAAGCGCCTCGTCGTGCATCTCGCTGACGCCGCCTCGGCGGCTCACGAAGAAGAGGATCTTCTGGGCGGAAAGCGCGCTTGCATAGACGGCGGAAGCCGTGGACGCGGTGAGACGGCCGGCGGCGATCTCATCTTGAATCACGCGACGGATGGCAGCGCGAATCATCAGCGGCTGCTTTGGTCCCAGCGTGTTATCGGTGATCAATGCCGCCGCGGCCGGGGAGAGATCTGATTTCGCCCGTTCAATCTTCTCGAGATCTGAACTCACGAGCGCCCGGGCCGCGTCGATGCCTTCTTCCTGAATGCGGCCCTCCGCCAAATCCCGCGCCACGCGGAGCGGGTTCAGCGCGAACAGAGGACCCGCCTGGAAACGGCTCGCTTCTCCGGCCTGGAAAAGAATGTGGACCACGTCGCCGTTCAGGATGGCTTCGTTCGCTTCCCGCGAGGCAGGCTTTTCGAGCGAGACGACATCTGCCCGCGGAATGCCCACGACGACGTCCAAATCCTTGAGGGGATCGAAAATGGGATTGGGTCCGTGCGTCTTGATGAAGAGTTCGATTTCGGACTTCTTGTTGCGATGGAAAAGACGCCCGAGCGTTTCGGCGTCATGGTTGGACAACGCGTATTGAAGCTCACTCACCTGCGCGCGTTCAAAGTTGGCGCTGGACTTGAAAGCATCGGTGCCGCGGTGTTCCCGGCGAACACCGGTCCAGCGAATTTCCGGAATGGGCGAATTCCACATGAGGCGGGCTGTCTCCTTGGGCGCACTGTCTATACGGCGGGAGTTCCGAAAAAGTTTTACCAAAAGAAAACCCCCGCCCGGGCCCTCTCTCTCCCGGACGGGGGTCTACAATCTTTGCGCTGCGGTTTTTCTTAGGCCTGAAGCGCCGCCAGCAGCTGGGTCGCGATGTCGTTGGTCAACGTTTTCGCATTGATGATTTCGGGCATGAACTTGTTCAGGAGGTTGTAGATCTCGCCGTAAGCACCCTTACCGTTCGAGTAGCTCGCGTAGGCGAAGGTCGCCACGGCCAGCTGCGCCGGGCCGGTGACGGATTCGAAAGGAAGATTGCCGGTCACGGTGGCCTTGGCGTCAAGTCCACCCATGATGACGGTGTTGCCCGGGTTAACCTCACGGCCCGCGGAGAAGGCGGCGGTCACGTCGATCGCGGCGTCTCCGGTCTGAAGGAGGTTGAACTTCAGGTTGCGGCCGGCCACACGGGCGCGGTCGTTGGCCTGGTTGATGATGCTGGTGAGCGTGGCGATGTAGGTCGCGTTCTGGCTTTTCGTTTCCAGAACAACCTCGCCGCTCAGCGCGCCGAGTTCGGTGCCGGGGAGATGGAATTTGAACAAGAGGTCGACAAACGCCTTCTCGTCGATGGCGCCGGCGGACTTATCGTCGAAGCCTTCGATCGAGTCAACCTTCCAGAGAATGTTGATCGGCGTCACGGCCGGCCGGAGTTTGGCCTTCAGTCTCTCGCCGACCGCCTTGGCCGCGTCGAAAAACGCGCTCACTTTCGCGCCCATCGCCGCGCCGAGAACGTCCATCCCCTTGCCGGCGAAGGTGTTCTGATCACCGGAACCGGAGTATTGGAACACGAACCCGGAGATAAACCGGTAGGCCAGGTCAAAAGGCAGGAGCATCGATCCCAGGATCCAGGCAATCGCTTCGTTGGCGATAAACGCGAGACCATGGGACCGGGTCGGGATCTGAAGAGGAGTGAAGTGGATCCGCGCATGGGTGAGCACGGCGCGAAGCAGCAACGCGCGGCCGATGGCCTCGAGACCAGAGGAGGCTTCAAGAAGTCCCACGCCGATGTAAAGGATTCCCTTTTCCTTATTGACACTCTCCAGCTTGCCGGGCGTCAGAACCACTTTGATCTCGCGCGTCGGGCTGCTCAGCCCCGCTTTGAAATCAAGAACGGCGTTAATCGCGGACTTGCTGAATTTATCGTCAGAAAGAAGTCCCTGGAGATCGGTATTGTCTTCGATCGTGGTCGAGGTGTTCGCCACTATCTTGCCCAGATGGGCAAGATAAACGAACAGCGCACCGAGGATCGCGACGAATCCGAAGTAAGCGTTGTAGTAGTACCCGCCCAAAGCGCCGACGACGATGATTCCGAGACCGACCGCGAGAGAGGCGCCCCAATGGAAAGGTTGAGCAACCTCAACGTCGCCGACGCGGTGCAGACCGGTCTGGTCGATAACATACTTGCCGGGCTCGGTGATGTTGAAAGACGCCGTTTCCGTTTTTTCGAGGCGGTAGCCGCGGATCCGGAGGTATTCGGGAACATTCTGGTCGTTGATTTCGGCGGCGGTTAATTCGACAAATTTCCAGCCCGCGTTGGTGACGTCTAGATTTTCGATTGTGACTTCGACACCGTGAGCAGCACTCACTTCAAGCGCGCCATCAAGTTTAAGGCCATTAATTTTAATCCCCGCACCCTGAAGGGTTAATGCGGACCGGTCAGAGATCGTTATCTGTCCCGTCACTTTCTTGGCAAGTTCGTCAATTGAAGGTGCAAAGGCGGCATCGAACGAGACGATCGCGCCCACCGGAATGCTCACACCCCGAAACGCGACAAGCTGCCCAGCAACGTTGATCGTCACTCCCTTGATGGCGCTGAGCATCAAACGGATCGCTTTGTAATACAGGGCCTCGGAGGTTTGCATCCCTTCCGCGGGCGTCCCATTGGCCGCAAGTTTGGCGGCCGCTTCAGGGGCATTTTTGGCCGGCGCGAAAACAAATTCACGGGGCTCAACCAGGGTGGTGCCGACGTCGCTCGGCGCAAAAATCAGCGCAATGTCCTGGCTGTTGTATTCCAGCCGACCGTTTTCGCCCTTTTGAAGCTTGGACAAGGCGAGAATTTCCGGTGACTCCCCCGTATGGCTGAGAGCGGCGCGGTACTGCGGAAGCTTCACAATGTACTGGTTGAGATTGCCGTCGAAAGGCGAGTGACCCGTTGCCGGATCAGCCACATCGCCACCGGGGAGAATGTCCTTGGCGTTCGTGTACTCGACGTTCCGTCTGCGGATCGGGGTGCCGTCCTGTTCCTGAACTTCGACGATCAGGCCGTAGTTTTCTCCAGCCTCTCGAACGAACGTCATGAAGTTAAGGCCAATATTTTTTTCGACTGATGCGCCGAGGCCCGCCATCACAGTCTGGCGCATGACGGAATTCGTGTCCTGTATGAAGACGACGTGTTGCCGCCCTTCGCGTTCCCACTGTTCATCGAGGTTGGAGAGCTTGATCAGGGTATGGACGTCACCGTGACCGTGCGGCGACGATGCAATCGCATAGGGGTTCGTGGCATCCAGGACGAAATCGCCCTGGAGATTGTTGGAAGCAGGCACCTTTCCCTGCGAAAGGATATAGATGGTTCCTTTCCCATTTCCCGGAACAAGCGTGGTCGAGACATCGTAATGGTCTCCGGTTTTCTCCACGATTTCATAGCCCTGGCTCACCTTTGAATCAGAAAGAAGGTCAACCATGAGATCCCGATTGTCCGGGGAAGCCATGATCATAACGGCCGCGGGGATGTTTTCTCCGTTGAGTTCGTTCGACTTCCGCTGAAAGGCGTCAATTGAACCGAGGAACTCGGTCATGTAGGGCCGCATCGTCGCTAGATCCATCGGCACCGCCGGCTTGATACCGTTCACCAAACCCAGACGCTCGCCCTTTCCGCCGAAAGGCATGGCGTAGACAGTTCGGTTGGCGGCCTTAAGTCCCGTGTTTTCCAGTCTCTGAAACGTGGGATCAGCAGGGCCCTTGAGTTCGACCGCGGGAACGCGCTTCAGAATCTTTCCTGCGATCGGGTTGAATTTCGCGAGTCCTTTGGCGATGAGATCAATCAGGCGGGACCGATAGGTTTTAAGACCGCCCGGATAATACGCATCGAGCGAGACAGCCTGGACGAGCATTTCAATTTTCTTGTCGTCATTCTTTCCCGGGGCTTCCCAACCCGCGAACAGCTTGTCCTGATTAAGGTCAATCAACTCCCGGATTACGTCAAAATGTTTCGGGTTGGTCACAACGCCGGCATCGACGTTGGCCTTCAGTAACTTAAGCGGGCCCTCGAGGCGTTCCGGATTGACACCGTCGAATACGTTGGACGCGTTGTAACGGCCACCGGCGCCGCTGCCGCCGCCATTGCTGCCGCTGCCGCCGCGCACAAGAACGACGCCGTCGCCTTCCGGCTTGTCTTTCTCACCCATTGCCAGAAGGTCAAGTCCCTGGTCATTGATTCCGATGGTAATACCGGAGTCATGACGCAGATCCTGAATCGTCTTCGTTACCGCGTTGTTTCCGAATTTACGAATGACGTAGCGGGCGACCAGGACAATACCGACGACGACCGTGACGACGAGCGCCACCAGAATCGGGATCGCGACGCGGGGATCCACGTTCATGTTGGTCGTAAAGCTTTTTCTGTTACCGAGACCGACCGCGCGCCACGCTGCGGCAATCGCAGCCGTGGTGAATCGCGGCGCCTTAACTCCGGCGCTAGCGAGCACGGGTGTTTGCGTCGGATGATTCATCTGATCCGCCACAAGGCCCGCGTTGCGCGGGAGGTTGCTGGTCGCGCGAAGAAAATCCGTAGTTGCGTGGTTCGGCAGGAGGCCCGCGCCGGCCTTGTAAGCGGGGTAGTTGAGATCTTTGTTCAGCTCAAAGCCGGCTTCAAGCTGGGGACGGATAATCTGATAGGCGATGCCGTGAGCGCGAAGCGCGCGGGTCATGCCGGGCGTGTGGAATCCACCGGCCACGAAGGCGACGATGGCGCCGTCTTTCTGATGTTTGTCCAGCACGCGGCGAAGGGCACCTTCCATGGACGAGTCGCGCGCTTCGGCGGCCTTGTAAAAGCCCGTCGCGCCGCCCACAGCGATCTGTAGGTCGGACATCGAGAACGACGGGGTGGCAAACCGGTAGCCGAGCGCGTTGACCTGTTCGGCCACGAACGCGCGGATTTCTCCGTGCATCCGATAAATTTCAGCGACGTCCAGGCCCTTCTGCGACTGCCATTCGTGGGGGACCATGTTCAGCGAGAAGAAACGCTCCTGACGTTCGATCCAGCGGACGTCCTTATAAAGTTCGTAGGCGAGCGGATGGCGGACCAGCTTCTTCGCCATGTCATTTTCGAGCGCCTGAAGCTCGATGAACAGAACGTCCGCGTCCACCTTCTCGGCGTCACGGAGATAGGCCACATAGGACTTGAGCGCCGGATAGGATTTGTCGGAACGCGAAAGAAGCATCTCGTAATAGGAAAGAGCGGACATGCGGCCTTCGCGAAGCGCGATGGCATCGTTCATGATCTTTTCGACTTCCTTGTCGTTCTTCTGGCGAACCAGGGCTTCGACGAGGCTGCGGCCTTCCTTCTCAACGGCGGGGAAATCGGTGACCTTCTCGCTGTCATGCAGCGCGGCAAGGCGGGCGACCATCGGATACTTGGCCACGAGGCCCTTGTCGGTGCGGACGAGGAACGCGATGTACTCGGCCATTTCCATGCGGCCTTCTTCAACGGCCACCCGGTTCTTCTCAAGCGTGAGGAGGGCGGTGTTGAAATTGTGGCTCTCGAGGCGAACGAGCTGGGACTTGATCTCGCGCACGGTTCCGAGAATGCGCTCACGGCTCTCAACGGAGTTCTCGCGGGCGATGACGTTGGCGTTGTAGAGCTCCGGCGTTTCGATACCGACAATCTGGACGAGGCCCGGCTTGTTGACGATGGCGGAATACTCTTCGCCCATCAGGAAGCCGGAACGGAGAAGCGCCGAGGACACCTGGCGTTTCACATTGGCGTCCGGGAACGACGCCAGCGAATCGGTTTCGATCTTGCCCGCGCCGCCTTCGACGGCAACCACGAGCTGTTTGCCCTGGTTCTCCGCGTAGGAAGCGAGACGGGTGATGATTTCGGAAAGATTGGTCTGCGCGCCCAGATGACCGTGCACGTCCTGCACGTGATAGACAAGGCGGCCCGCTGAAACGGGAGCGAATGTTTCCACGGTCGATCCGATCAGGGCGGGAACGCGAAAGGGAGCGGCCGCCGTGTTGGCCTGTTTCTGGATTCCGGTGGGAGCCGACGGGAGTTCGGCGCCAACGTGGGATCTGACCGGCATGGCCTGGGCCATCACCGTTGCCTGCGCGAGGGGAACCGCGCCGGCTTCGATGGTCATCACCAGCGCCAGAAGCGCCGATATTCTTTGCAACGCTCGCTTGTCCGCGAGCCCGAGAAGCATCGAGATGAATTTTCTGTTGGCCATTTTAATTTCCCCAATCATTTTGATTTGCGTCACCGAAGAACTCCCGTCTTCGATGTTCAAATAGTACCCCCCCGGCAATTAAAACCACCTTAAGGAACCGTAACTTATGTGTAACAGCCCGCCCGGAATTGCCCAAAGTTACATCGACGGCAGACGGCAAGCCGGGTATCTTGGAGCGACCAAAATAAGAGTTCTTCAGGGAAGGACGAAGGTCAAGGGAGGACAATAATGGCGATGATAAAAGTGATACCAAAAGTCGCGTTTATTCTCGTGATCATGCCCTTTCTGCTTTTCGCGATCGTGATCTGGACCCCGCTCAGGAAATTCATGCTTTCCTGACGAGTCGAT